>NZ_JBXWOU010000003.1:0-470846 GCF_059611045.1 Ruegeria sp. CDSB113 | reverse complement strand
GAGCCGGGCGCATCGAACGAAACTTGTACGCCGTGAAAGCTGAGCAATTCTGACCCATGCGCTCCTGTGAGAAAAATAGCGGCCCTTTGTTCCAAAACGGGTTCAGGATCAACAAAACAACACCACACAACAGCATTAAAGGCAGCAGGAAAAATACACTGATCAAAAGATCAAATGTTCGTTTGACAATCCGAAACACAACCCCCCGAACAGGGTGGCCCGAGCGCCGCCCGCCAATGGAACCCGAAGCTTCCCGATTAGAAAAATCGAAATCAAACATGAGTGCTGTAAAGCCTAATCTTTATCTATTGTTAAACACGCAAAGCGGGACAAGATTTTGAGAAGCTCTTAGTAACTCCTTCGTGAGATAGTCAACAGCATTCAATAGTGGTCGGTCCGAAATCCAGTATTTTCCATCGGCTTTGTTGCAAAAATTGTTTGGAGGAGATTCTTCACGTAAACACAACCTGATACCTGCATGCGATGAGGGGTTGGACCCCCTGTAAAATGCATGTCCACAAGCTGGCCGGGGTCAGAGATCGCTGAACGGCAGTCCGCCATATTGCGGTGGGAACCGGTTCGTAGAACTTTTGGACCGATGCCGTCGGCGTCTCAGCCCCTCTTGGTCGCACTCTTTGGATGCGCCTTGCGAATGGTTAAGGCTGACCCGGCATGTTGCGGTTCAAATTCACTAAGGAGATCCTCTCGGTTGAACTGATCGATACCCGCAGCTTCGACGATTTGAAGCGGGACTTCGCCCATGTCTCTGCTTTGGTCGAGGCGATACGGCTTTTGACCGCTGCCGAAGCTTGCGAAGGACAGCCAGATCGTCGAATGGGACAGTCTGTCGCTCCGTTCCGGGCTATCAATATCGGTGATTTGGAAAACGTGCACTTGATCGACTTTATGGTGACCATTGAGGCTGTGGCTGGGATCAAGGGGGAACGCAACTTGCCGAAAATTCAGCCCGAAGACGTGCCGGCGTCGAGGGGCAAAACCGCATTGCCGGTATCGTTAGCCCCACCAAGGTTCTAACGAATGCCGCTGGCAGGATGCCGACGCATCCATATGGCTATTTCTCTGATGTTTCCCACGGAGGGTTCTCCCCAATCTCGGCGACCAGGAAATCCATGAATACCCGAACTTTAGGGGAAAGCACGTTTGATTTGGGGTAAATCAGCCACAAAACGTTCTCTTCAGCGGCTTCGTACTCAGGCAGAACCTGCTTGAGCGCGCCTGAAGTAAGCTCCTCTTGGACACTCCATAACGAGTTCATCGAGATACCTGCGCCGGCGACGGTTGCCAGTTTTTGGCTGAGACCGTCATCCATAATAAGCGGACATTTTGTTGCACCAGGATCGAACGTCGCGGTGGAGCCATGGGCGGTCTTCAGCGTTCGCGCCCGGATTTGGCGAAATGCTATGAGTTTGTGGCTCATCAGATCGTCCGGTGTTTCAAGGTCGCCATACGCCTCCAGGTAATCAGGAGCGGCACAAAGTATGCGCCTGTCATTCGCCAGTTTTCGCCCCTTGAGACTGGTGTCGATCAAAGGCGCGTTCCTCAACGCAAGATCATAACTGCCTTCGATCAAGTCGAACTGAGTATCCGACAGGCGCAAGTCCAATGTGACTCCGGGATGCTGTTCCTGAAACTTAGCGAGAACCGGTGCGATGTATAGCTGGGCAAAAGTGCTGGGCGCGGTAAAGCGCAGAGTGCCGGTGGCCTCGGCAGCACCTTGGCCTAACGCCGCCAGCGCAGCATTTTCCTGCGCCAGAATTTCACGTGCGTAAGGCAGGAACTCGGCACCCTCAAGTGACAGAGATACTTTGCGGGTCGAACGATGGAGAAGCTCAACGCCCAGCTGAAGTTCCAGTTTGGCAAGTCGTGCACTGGAAACAGCCGGAACCAAACCCAGTTCGCGTCCCGCAGCCGAGATGTTCAGCTTGTCTGCTGCAAGCACGAAAAGACGAAGGGCTTGAGTGTCCATGATCCGATTATACGCAAAATACGAAAACTGAAATTGGTTTTCTCCAGTTTTATCGGTTTTTGCAAGTGTTAATTCAGGCTCAACGAACGACACACCAAATGGAGCCAAACATGTCCGTCCGCCCCAACGTCCAGTCCCAGATCATCGAAGCCTTCAATTTTCGGCACGCGACCAAGATTTTTGATGCTGACAAAAAGATAAGTGATGCGAATTTCGAAACTATTCTTGAGGCCGGGCGCTTGTCTCCAACCTCTTTCGGGCACGAGCCGTTCAAAGCTCTGATCATCCAATCCCCTGAGATGCGTGAGCACTTTCGCGAGTTTTCCTGGGGCGCAAACGGAATGATGAATGGCAGTGCAGGCCAATTGGGAACGGCTAGCCATTTCGGCATCATTCTTGCCAGCACAGCAGAAACCATGACGGCAGGGTCGGACTACCTCCAGGACCACTACCGCTTCGTAAAGCAACTGCCCGACGATGTTATAGAGCTGTTCAATGGTGCCTACGGTAAGTTCCAATCCACCGATCACCGGGTCACATCAGAACGTGAGATTGCGGATTGGTCCGGGAAGCAGGCTTACATTGTCCTTGCCAACATGATGACTGCGGCTGCCCTGATGGGAATCGACTCCTGCCCGATTGAAGGGTTCGACATGGAACTGACAACCACGGCGCTTTCAGAACATTTCGGCGTGGATACATCCCAATGGAAGCCGGCAGTCATGTTCGCCTTCGGGCATCGCGCCAGCGATCCTCAGTTTCCAAAGACCCGCCGCCCGATGGCCGAGACTGTGAGCTGGTTCTGACACCCTGTTGATAGGCGCAATGGCTGCCCGATCGGCGCAAACAAGGAGCGATCAGATGCAAAGAACTGGTATCGTGAATTACCATGTCCACAAACCACAGCGGCAAGCCTTCGAGCTGGATGCCGGCGGCATTGTTGGCAATTTGATCTCGCCCGAGCTGGCACCCACCATAGTGCCCCTGACCGACATGCGTGGGTCGGCGCAGCCTTTGAACTTTGCAGAAGACGGGTTCGAATTTGCCTTCGCTCAGAGTTCTTTAAGTTCATTTTCAGGCGAAACATGGAAACAGCCGTATGATCAGGAAATCACGCTGCTCTTGCAGGGCAAGCTGAATATCCGCGAGGTTCTTGTTTTTGACCACACCGTGCGGATGGATGATCCTGGCGCAAGCCGCAAACCGGCGCGCAATGTCCACAGCGACTTTAGCGAGGACGGCGCCAAGCAGCGGCTGATTGACCAGCTTGGCCCGGAAAAGGCCGAGGACTGGGCCAGAGGTCACTACGCCTTCGTCAATGTGTGGCGCCCTGTTGCGCATACAATCAACAGCGCTCCTTTGGGATTTGTTCGTTCATCAAGCATTGATCCGGAAGATTGGGTTTTACTCGACCTGATTTACCCGGACCGCAATGGCCAGATTTTGGGGCTTGTGAGAAATGATAGCCACGAGTGGCTCTACTTGTCCAAAATGACGCCGGATGAGGTGGCAATCTTCAACATCTATGACAACCAAGGGCTGCCTTCGGTCGCGCATAGCGCACTCGATATGATCGAGAACCCGACAATCACGATCCCGCGAAAAAGCATCGAGAGCCGCACTTTGGTACGCTACTGAGGAACCGTCATGTTGGATAAGAACCAAATCCCCGTGTTTGCCCCCATTAACAAGGCCTTCAGCCAAGTGTTCCGCCCCAACCGGCTGAGTATTGGGTTGGTGCTGCCGTTAGCGGCCTATTCGGTCGGATCCGAGCCCACTATGAAAGCGCACTTAGAGGCGGCCCAAATGGCCGCGCGGCTGGGCTTTTCAGCCCTCCGGTTGCGGGATGTGCCCTTCTACGTGCCAAACTTTGGCGACCCCGGACAGATCTTTGACCCCTTCGTCTATTTGGGTGTGCTGGCAGCAGTGACGGATAGAATAGCGCTTGGCATTGAAAGCATCGTTTTGCCCCTGCGCCACCCGACACACGTCGCCAAGGCATTGGGAATAAACCACGTCGCCCTGAACCTGAGGTCTAACCAGCGCCCTATCGAAACAACACTCAAGCGTCTGGCGGACGATCTTCTGCCCGAATTTTCATAGAGGAATACTCACATGACAAAGACCATTCTTGTCACGGGAGCAACGGACGGTATCGGATTGCTTACCGCTAAAAAACTTGCGGCTGACGGCCACCGGGTTCTTCTGCATGGTCGCAGTACGTCAAAGTTGGAAGCCGCTCTTGAAGCAGTGGGAGGCGAAGCCGAGACATACTCTGCCGATCTCTCTGATATGTCAGCAGTGATTTCACTTGCTGCTGCAATCCGGGCAAAACATGACACAGTGGATGTATTAATCAACAACGCGGGTGTACTGAAGGCTCCGAAACCGGTGCTGGAAAACGGGTTCGATATCCGCTTTGTCGTCAACACGTTTTCGCCTTACCTACTGACTGAGCTGTTGTTGCCGATCATGCCCAAATCCGGACGTATCGTGAACCTGTCGTCGGCGGCTCAGGCACAGGTGAACCCGGCGGCGATGCAGGGCAAAACGCGCCTGTCTGATATGGACGCATATGCCCAAAGCAAGCTGGCAATTACCATTTGGACGCGAGAATGGGCTAAGGCGCTGCCCGATGGGCCTGCAATGATTGCCGTGAACCCGGGCTCGCTGCTTGCTTCAAAGATGGTTAAGGATGGCTTCGGTGTTGCGGGTAACGATCTTAATATCGGCGCGGACATTCTGATTGATGCCGCGCTGAGCGACCAGTTCTCGGGTGCTTCGGGGCGCTATTTCGACAATGACAGTGGCGCGTTCGCCGATCCGCATCCGGCAGCCTTGAACCCCGGGCACGCAATGGTCGTGATGAGAACAATTCAAATCATTACCCGCCAGCAAACCTAACCCGCGCGCTATAGGCGCGTCATCCCAATCGTATCAACCCACCCCTCGGATCGTTAATGCCGAGGGTTAAGAAAGGACTGCCTAATGAAATACGAGAATTTCCAAACATTCGATGTCCACGTGGAAAACGCGATCGCCTCAGTGACCTTCAATTTCGGGTCGGTAAACGTTCAAGGTCAAGAGATGTTGGCCGATCTAAACAGTCTTGCGATGCGGCTTGAACGGGACCGGGACACCAAGGTTGTGATATTCCAGTCCGCAAATCCCGAGATTTGGGTTTGTCACTATGATACCGAGCTGCTTAAGGACATGTCGACCAAGGCTGTTTCGCGCGAAGACGCGAAGCTGCTGGATCTGCAATCTGTTTGCGAGCGCCTTAGCAAAGTCCCTCAGGCGACCATTGCAAAACTAGAGGGTTTCGCGCGCGGTGGCGGGCATGAACTGGCACTCGCGCTGGATATGCGTTTTGCTACGCGCGGGAAGTTCAAGTTCATGCAGATGGAGGTTGGCATGGGCATTTTGCCTTGTGGCGGAGGAGCTTCCCGCATGGCGCGCCAAACCGGCCTTGGTCGTGCGCTTGAAATCATCCTAAGTGCCCAGGACTATGACGCAGACGATGCCGAACGTATGGGGACGATCAACAAAGCGCTGGAGCCTGATGAGATCGGGCCTTACGTCGATGCGCTGGCAAAACGCATCGCGCAATTCCCGGCTGAATCGATCAACGCGTGCAAGCAGATGGTGTATGAATCCATCGACAAACCCATTGCAGATGCTTTGAAGGCCGAAGCCTTTTGGCTGTATCAAGCGACGAGCAAAACGCCCGCAATCAAGCGTTTCACGATCGCGGACGAGCAAGGCTTGGAGCACGACATCGAAAACCAGCGCAATTGGAATGAGCTTGTCATGAAAGTGCAGGAGATCACTGGTTAACTGCCGTTGGATCACTTGATCGGCTTTACACTATCTTGTCTGGCCGGTCATCGCGTCCTGATTGGCGATAGAACAGATCATCCGCTCTGTCGCCATTCAGTGAACCCCGGCCAGTATATATTCAGAGTTTGCCTTCAGCCCGCAGGCGTCTGATCACGCCGGTTGCCATATTTGCGCATCGCTTGCCTCCGAATGGAAATATCGCTTCGAATCCACCACGAACCTGTCGTTCAAGCGTCGAGCGCAGTCGGCGACGGGCACGGAATAGGCGCGTTTTTACCGTGATCGGATTGATCTGAAGCTCACGGGCAATGGCCATAACGCTCATATCTTCGGATTCGCGTAACAAAAACGGAAGGCGCATATCGGGTGGCAGTTCGGAAACCGCGGTTTCCAATAATCCGCGGAGTTGCGCCCGGCCTATGGCGGCATCGGGAAGTTCAGAATTCTGACCGGGAAATGTCAGGATCCGAGACAGGTGAGTCTCCTCAACGGTGTCGTACTCTTCCTCTGGCCGGAATCGTCTGCGTTGCATGCGCGCGGTATTGATGACGATCCGGGTTATCCAGGTCGAAAAGCTTGCGCGTTCCTGAAAACTGTCCAGTTTGCTGAAAGCGGACATATAGGCCTCTTGCAGCGCGTCTTCGGCTTCGGAATCTGTATCGACGATACCCCGGGCAACGCGGAACAGACGCGGATTCAGACGCCGGACAAGTTCGCGGACGGCCGTTTCGTTTCCACTCCGGGCGTCGGCTACAAGCTCTGCTTCGGTTTTAGTCGTTCCGTATTGGATTGCCGTCTTGCGACTTGTCCCGACCGTCATGATCTGTCCTTTCGCTTGATGGTACCTTTCGCGATTATATCCTGTGCCAATGGCAATGCCTCCAAAACCTGATCGGATACATCGCTTTGATCTTCCGAGGTTCCTTCCCAACCCGCATCGGCGGGGGTCCCCACCACAATGCGGCCGACCATCGCCGCCATTTCGTGGGGCAGGCAATAATAATCGTACACCCCGGGAACTGTCAGCGTGACCTCGAAATATGCATCAGGCAGCAGAAAGTCGCTGTCCCAGGGGTCCGCTGCCGCAGGAATGCGACGTTTTCGGTCATAAAACTTGGGGTGATAGGTTGTCACCGTATGGCTGTTTCCCGGGTCCCGGTTGGTGAAACGGATGGTGGATCCCGGAGCCACTGACAAGCCCAAGGGATCAAACCAGACCCTCTCGCCGCGCGCGCTGCCGCGCATTTCAACATTGATAACTGTTTGTGCACCTGATGATCGTGTGACTGCGCAGGTAGCGATCGCGCCACCTGCGAGCCACAGCGCATGACGTCGCGTGCAGATCATTCGGCCAGCCGTTCTTTTGCCCCCTCATCATGGAACAGCACAACATGTGCGTGGGGTTTTTCCACTCCGGAGTGGCCGGCGTTGAAGTAAACATCTGTCGAACTGACAGTGTGCGACCCCAAACCTAGCCCGTCGAATGAAACTCCGTTCTGCAGATCGTCGAGTGGGGTCATGTAGATCGTTGCCGACAACTGCCCATCGCGATCATAAGCCAGGAATGGACCAGCGGGCAGGGTGGCCGGGTCTACAAACAGCGTGCCAAGGCCCGGGATGAATTCCGGCAGAGGCAGCACGTCGCTCACTTTCACATAAGGATCACCGGCGGGTGCATTCATAAGAGCCTTTTCGTCATGCGCAGCGGCAAGCGTTGCGGTGACAAACAACAGTCCGATTGCAGACATAGAGATTTTGGTCATGGGCTTGTCCTTTCCAGGGTTCACATCCGGTGCGTCACAATTGGCACCTGTGTTATTGGATGCGCTGCGCGCGAAAAGGTTCCCAAGTTTCTTCGTTTGGTTTTTGATGGCCAGCCGCGTTGTGGTCAGCTGCGCTGAGTATTCCGGCGATCAGGATCGTATTTGCGACGTTCATGCCTGGAATAGCCTTGCTAGTGGGCGGCGCTCCACCTCATCCCCAAGTCCGACAGATGCCTTTGAACCCGGCCGGGATAGTCGGATACGATTGCGTCCACGCCCAGATCAATCATCTTGCCAATGTCTTCGTGTTCATTGACTGTCCAAACTGCGACGCACAGGCCCAGCTTTTTGGCAAGAGCCACGCTTTCTGCGGTCACATCCGCAAAATACGGGCACCAAAGCGCGCCGCCCGCTTCTTTGACCAACTTTGGAATTTCATCGCGACGGCCACGAAAGTCCGGACAAACTGCTTTTGATGAGTCCTCGCCCACATCATCCGCGTTATCTGGAAGCTGCGTCAGGTAAGAAGACGGCATATCAGGGGCCTGTCGTTGACATTCTTCCAAGAGAGCCCAGTCAAAGCTGTGCAGAACCGCACGCGACGACAAACTCTTGGCGCGAACGTCTTGAAGAACCCGGCCAACGAAGTTCTGTCTGTAAAACGCATCATGGGCCAAATCGGGATCAGACTTTAGTTCGAGCATCAGACAGGCATCGCTGTATTTTGGGTCATCGACCAGTTCCAGCAGGTTCATCAGCGTTGGAACACGAACACCGTCCATTTGGGCCTGGTCTGGAAAACGACGACCATAGGCCGAATGCCCATCCAACCGTCCGATGTCGAATTTCTGAATCTGTTCGACGGTCAACGAGGAAACCTTCGGCTCTTCCACCAAAAATCGACCATTGGCGTCGCGAAATGTCTGTGCGTGTAGCCGGTGGTTATGGGTTATGACCGGAACGCTATCTGCGGTCAGAACGACATCAAATTCCAAGAGCGGGACGCCGATGGACAGCGAAAAGTCAAAGCCAATCATGCTGTTTTCAGGTAAAACGCCGCGGGCACCCCGGTGCCCCACAACCCGGATCAGGTTTTCACCGCCGCGAAAGGCTTCAACCTGTGGAAACGTCATCAGCTTTGCAGCCTTTCGCCGGTTGAATGGTCAAACAGGTGCATATTCTCTGAGGCGATCGAAAACCGCATGTTCGGATGCTGGCCTTCGATTGGGTGGACACCCGGAAGGCTTATCGTAATCGCGCTGCTAGAGCCTATGAGCTGACCGTGCAATAGAGTGTTTGCCCCCAACGGTTCCGCAATCTGGATTGCTGCTTCCAACGGACCGTTTTCGTCCAACAACAGATGCTCTGGTCGTATCCCCAATTTTACTGCGATATCAGGCCCCTGGGATGCGCCAACCTCAATTTCTCCGATCCTGACCGTCCCGTTTTCACGCTGGGCATCAAACACATTCATCGCAGGGCTGCCAATAAACTGCGCTGCGAACAGAGTTCTGGGAGTTTCGTAAACTTCCAACGGGGTCCCGATTTGCTCGGCGATACCGCCATTCATCACGATCATTCTGTCGGCCATCGTCATGGCCTCGACCTGGTCGTGCGTAACGTACAGGGAGGTGACTCCAAGCTTTTCCTGGAGCTCTCGGATTTCCAGACGCATCTGAACACGCAGCTTGGCATCGAGGTTCGAGAGCGGCTCATCAAACAGGAAGACTGCCGGTTCGCGGACAATGGCACGGCCCATGGCCACCCTTTGGCGTTGACCGCCCGACAGCTGTCTGGGCTTACGATCCAGCAAAGGTTCCAACTGCAATAGCTTGGCCGCATCTGTCACCTTTTGATCGATCTGATTTTTGGGAAGCCCGGCAATCTTCAGCCCGTAACCCATATTCTGACGCACCGACATGTGCGGGTAAAGCGCATAGTTCTGGAACACCATCGCGATGTCCCGATCCATAGGCTCTTTGTCGTTGGCCCGTTCCTCACCGATCCGGATTTCCCCGGACGTAACCGTCTCCAACCCTGCCACCATTCGCAGAAGCGTGGATTTACCACAGCCCGAGGGGCCGACGATCACGATGAACTCTCCGTCTGCGATATCGACATCAATACCGTGGATCACATCCGTCGGGCCAAAACTCTTTTTGACGTTCTCTAGGGTTACTGTTGCCATTTCTTATTTCTCGCTATCGACAAGGCCGCGGACAAAGAGCTTTTGCATCGACACCACCACGATGACCGGCGGGATCATTGCCAGAATTGAGGTCGCCATGATCGTCGGCCAATGCGCAAAATCATCACCCGACGGGAACATCTGCTTGATGCCCATCACGATGGTGTTCATTTCAGGGTCTGTCGTGATCAGCAGCGGCCACAGGTATTGGTTCCAGCCGTAGATGAACAAGATCACGAACAGCGCCGCGATATTGGTCCGGCTCATGGGCACCACGATGTCGATGAAGAACCGCATCGGGCGGGCTCCATCCACGCGGGCTGCTTCGGCCAATTCATCAGGGATGGTTAGGAAGAACTGACGGAACAGAAATGTCGCCGTTGCCGAGGCAATCAACGGAAAGATCAGACCGTAATAACTGTTGAGCATGCCAAACCCGGCCACAACCTCGAAGGTTGGAACGATCCGCACCTCGACCGGCAGCATCAGGGTCAGGAAGATCAGCCAGAAAAACGTCGTACGGCCTGGAAACTTGAAGTAGACAATCGCAAAAGCGGACAGCAGCGAGATGATGATTTTGCCCACTGCGATGCCAATTGCCATCACCAGGCTGTTGAACAGCATCGTCGCAACGGGCACGTTTACACCCGAGAACAGCGCCGCTTTGTAGTTCACCCAGAACTGATCACCCGGCACTACGGGCATAGGTGGCGAGACGATGTCTGCCTGGGTCACGGTCGAAGCCACAAAGGCCAGCCATATCGGGAAAAAGATGATCAAAACGCCTAGGATCATGAACGCATGGGTAAACCAGATGCCTACGCCGCGTTTTTCGACCATTCCGTGTTGTTGGGCTGTCATCAGTAATGCACCCTCTTTTCCACGTATTTGAACTGAATGACGGTCAGTAGGCCAACAACAATCAGCAAGATAACAGATTGTGCCGAAGATGACCCAAGATCTTGCCCGACAAACCCATCTGAGAAGACCTTGTAGACTAGGATCGTCGTCGCCTGTTGTGGGCCTCCGCCAGTGATCGTGTGGATCACCCCGAAGGTCTCAAAGAAGGCATAGACAACATTCACGACCAGCAGGAAGAATGCAGTCGGAGACAGCAGCGGCAGCACAATCGTGAAGAACCGGCGCCAGAAATGCGCGCCGTCAATTGCCGCCGCTTCGATGACCGAGCGGGGAACGGATTGCAGCGCTGCAAAGAAAAACAGGAAGTTATAGCTGATGCGGCCCCAAGCTGAGGCGACAACAACCAACCCCATAGCTTCAGTGTCGTTCAGGACATGGTTCCAGTCATAGCCAAGCTGGCTGAGATACCACGCCACCACACCGACGCGTGTATTGAACATGAACAGCCACAGCACACCGGCCACAGCGGGGGCCACGGCATAGGGCCAGATCAGCAATGTGCGATAAACACCCGAACCTTTAATGAGCCTGTCCGCGATAACTGCCAGAAATAGCGCCGGTATCATCGAGCAGAGCGTCACAAGCGTCGAAAACACGGCGGTTGTGACGAAAGATGCGCGATAATACTTGTCGCTCAGCAGGAACTCAAAGTTGCCGAGCCCCACAAACTGCGACGACAGACCGAACGGGTCGGGAATGAACAGGGACTGCCAAACCGCCTGACCGGCGGGATAAAAGAAGAAGACGGCGGAAATGATGACCTGTGGGGCGATCAGCGCCAATGGCAATAGCCAGCCGCGAAAGGTGACGCGTTTTTCCATCCTGAATTTCCACCGAAGAAAGATAATGCGGGCCCGAAAAGGGCCCGCATGAAGTTACGACTTATTGATTGGCGGATTCGAACCGGCGCAGCAGCGCGTCACCACGTTCCTTCGCGCTATCCATCGCTTCCTGAGCAGTTTTCTCACCGGACCAGACGGCCTCAAGCTCTTCGTCGATGATACCGCGGATCTGGTCGAATGACCCCAGACGCAGACCTTTGGAATTTGCGGTCGGCTCTTTCGCGGTCATCTGGATCACAGCGATGTCGGTGCCGGGGTTTTCGTCATAAAAACCTGCCGCACGGGTCGCATCACCCGCTTCGGCCGTGATTGGAAGGTAGCCGGTGTTCTGGTGCCAGGCCGACTGCACGTCAGACGATGACAGGAAGCTCAGAAACTCTCCGACGCCCTTGTACTCCTCAGGGTCATGACCTTCCATTACCCAAAGGGATGCGCCACCGATAATGGTGTTCTGCGGCTCACCTGTGACGGCTTCCCAGTAGGGCAGCGGACGGACGTCGAAATCGAATTCGGCCTCTGCCTTGATGCCAGCGTAACCAGCCGAGCTTTCGGTGAACAATGCGCATTCGCCTGACCGGAAGTTCGCACCACCTTCGTTTCTGCGACCGGTGTAGATGAACTTGCCATCCTTGGCCCAGTCACCCATCGCGGTCAGGTGTGCCACCTGCGCCGGACCGTTCAGCATCAGCTCGGTATCCAGACCGGCAAAACCGTTGTCCTTCGAGGCAAATGGAACGTCGTGATAGGCCGACATGTTCTCAAGATGGATCCAGCTTTGCCATGCGGTGACCAGCGGGCAGTCTTCGCCCCCGGCCTTGAGCTGTTCAAGTACGTCTCCAACCTTTTCCCACGTGGACAGATCCGTGTCTGGATCAACGCCGGCGGCTTGCATGGCGTCGCGGTTGACCCACAAAACCGGCGTGGATGAGTTGAAGGGCAGCGAAAGCATGTCCCCGTCAGTGGTCGTATAGTACCCTTTGACGGCACCGATATACGCGTCGGGATCAAAAGACGCGCCACTTTCAGCCATCACTTCGTAGACCGGCCGGATCGCACCTTCGGCTGACATCATCGTTGCCGTGCCGACCTCGAATACCATCAGGATTTGCGGCTGCTCACCGGCGCGGAAGGCAGCGATGCCCGCGTTCAGGGTTTCCGAGTAGTTGCCCTTGTGGCTTTCAACCACGACATACTCGTCCTGACTGGCGTTGAATTCTTCCACTTGCGCTTTGACAAGCTCACCAAGGCGGCCGGTAAAGGCGTGCCAGAACTGAACCTCGGTTTGTGCCATTGCCGCCACTGGGGACAATGCAGTTGTAACGGCAAGAGCGCCGAGAAAATTCTTTTTCATGATTCCTCCCATGCATCAGGTTCGATGCTTCGTTGAATACCGACCGCAACGGGTAAACGGCACACATGACGATTTCACGACGTTAACGTTACAGAAATATAATTCAAGCCCAATTTACTGGATAAAAAAATAACATAGTGTTATGAGGCGAAGGCGGCAGATTGGGATCGGTAATGAGTCAAATTCTTAGGGTCCGGCAGTTAGAAGCCCTTATGGCTGTAACCACCAACGGCTCTGTTACGGCGGCAGCGACCGACCTGGGGGTGAGCCAGCCAGCCGTCAGCAGGTTGCTTTCGGATCTTGAAAAGTCACTTGGGTTTCAGCTTTTTGATCGACGCGAAGGCCGGTTGGTGCCGACACAGGAGGTGCGGTATCTTTTGCCCAGCGTCGAGCGTGTTCTGGAACTGATGAGGCAAATCTCTGACGTCAGCCAGGACATTACACAGCGCAAAGCAGGGCACATCCGTGTTGCTTGCTTGCCCGGATTTGCCACTAGCCATTTACCCGACGTTGTCGCCAGATTCTTGACGGATCGGCCCGGCGTCACCCTGACGATCGAACCTGACAGACCCGAGCGCATTCTCGAATGGATGATCGGCGAGCAGTATGATTTCGGGATCACCGACAGCTTTAACGGTCACCCCGCTGTCGAAAGCTGGGATATCGAGGTCCGGACGGTTTGTGTGTTTCCCACCGGAAGTGAATTGGAAAACCTCTCTGAGGTTACACCGGCGGACCTCGTAAATAGCAAAATTATCCACACACGACGCGACAGCGACTTTTTCGGACGGCTCTCAAAAGCGTTTCAAAGTGCCAACGTGGAATTGAATTCCCATATTGAAGTCAGGCAGTTCACGGCGGCATGTGAATTGGCTGTGAAAGGCGTTGGCGTTTCCGTCGTGAGCGAACTGGACGCCGTCCAATACGCAGCCCACGGGTTAAGCTATCGACCGTTTAAGCCATTTCTGCCGCATACTCTTTCTCTTGTTCGCCCGATTTTGAAACAACCGTCACTGGTGACCCTGGAATTCATCGAACAGTTTCGAGACAGCCTTGAGCCTTTCAAGGCAGAATAGGGCGGTTGAAATTAAATGTTGCAACCGGTTGCAAAAATATTGATTGTGTCACCTGAGAATTGATTCGGGGGACCGTATGTTGAAGATCGGATTGCTGGGGGCCGGACGTATTGGTCGCGTGCATGCGGAAGCGATTTCGGCACACCCCCAAACCGAATTGACGGCTATTTCAGACGCGGTGAATAATGCCGCTGTCGGTCTGGCTGCTGAGTACGGCGCCAGGGTGCAAAGCTCTGACGAGATTATCGGTGATTCAACGATTGATGCGGTTCTGATCGCAACGCCTACCGATACGCATTCCGACTTGATCGAAGCGGCAACGCAGGCCGGCAAAGCGGTTCTGTGCGAAAAACCCGTCGATCTGGACCTTGAGCGAGCGAAGATTTGCCAAAAAGCTGCAGGCGCGACTGGTCAACCGGTCATGCTTGGCTTCAACCGTCGCTTCGATCCCAATTTCCAGGCGCTAAAAGCTGCCTATGATGGTGGGGAGGTCGGGAAAGCTGAGCTGTTGTCCATCACGTCGTTTGATCCGGCGCCGCCTCCGGTAAGTTATGTCAAGGTATCGGGCGGGTTGTTCCGGGACATGATGATCCATGATTTTGACATGGCCAACTACCTGATGGGGCAGATGCCTGTCACCATTTCAGCCGTAGGAACCTCGGTCGTCGATCCGGAAATAGGGCAGGCCGGTGACGTAGATACGGCTGTGGTAACAATGACTTACTCGGATGGTAGCCTCGCCGTTATCAAGAACTCGCGGCGGGCAGCATACGGGTATGATCAACGGGTCGAACTGCTGGGCTCAAAGGGCCTTTTGCAGGCGCATAATGTCCTTGAGAATTCAGTTGTTAAATCAACGGCCGACGGCGTGACCGGAGCGAAGCCAACATACTTCTTTCTTGAACGCTACATGGCCGCTTACCGCGCCGAATGGGATGCGTTTACGCGCGCCGTTCAGTCCGGGTCGGACGTGCCGGTAACACTTGAGGATGGTGTCGCGGCGTTGGCGATGGCCGAAGCTGCAACGCGCTCGGCGAAGTCCGGAAGGCCCGTTGCGATGGAGGAAGTTTTTTGAAACCGGTTGCAAAATGATCGGATATCCGGAAACTGAAGGAAGCCCGATCACCGATCGGAGCAGACGAGATTCGGTTTAGCCGAATGGCCGGGCAGACCCGGCACCAAGATTGAATTTTCTATTGGGAGGAATGGAAATGAAAAAAATCGTAAAAGGTGTGCTGATGGCCAGCGCAGTCGCATTTGCCGGCGCCACAGGCGTTGCGGCAGAAGGCGAGAAGTATATTCTGGTCAGCCATGCCCCGGACAGTGACAGCTGGTGGAACACCATCAAGAACGGTATTGCCCTGGCGGGCGATCAGATGGGTGTCGAGGTTGAATATCGCAACCCGCCTACCGGTGACCTTGCCGACATGGCGCGGATCATCGATCAAGCCGCAGCTTCGGGACCCAATGGTATCATCACTACGCTGGCCGACCCGGACATTCTGGAAGGTCCGATCAAAGCCGCCGTGGATTCCGGTATCGACGTCATCATCATGAACACTGGCACGCCGGAAAAGGCGCGCGAAGTTGGTGCGCTGATGTATGTCGGCCAGCCGGAATATGACGCTGGATTGGCCGCTGGCCAGCGCGCCAAAGGCGATGGCATCAGCTCGTTCCTGTGCGTGAACCACTATATCGTGCAGCCATCCAGCCAAGAACGCTGCCAGGGCTTTGCAGACGGTCTGGGCATCGAACTGGGCGAGCAGATGATCGACGCAGGACAGGATCCGGCCGAGATCAAGAACCGCGTTCTGGCATACCTGTCAGCAAACCCCGAAACGGAAGCCGTTTTGACACTTGGCCCGACATCGGCCGACCCAACCATTCTGGCGCTGGAAGAAAATGGCATGGCCGGTGACATTTACTTCGGCACCTTCGATCTGGGTGGTGAAATTGTCAAAGGCATCAAAAGCGGTGTGATCCAGTGGGGCATCGACCAGCAGCCCTTCCTGCAGGCCTACCTGCCAGTCGTCGTGATGACGAACTACCACCGTTACGGCGTTCTGCCGGGCAACAACATCAACTCAGGCCCCGGTTTCGTGACCGCTGACGGGTTGGAAAAGATCGAAGAGTTCGCGGGCGAATACCGCTGATCTTCAAAACGGTGCGGACGCATGACGTGTGTCCGCACCACCTGATGCAAGCATTCAGACGAACGCGCCAAGGAGGCAACAATGGCTGAGTCAGCGCAATCCGCAGTCGGTGGTGACGAGCGGGTAAAAGAGATATCACCTCTACGCAAGGCCCTGATACGCCCCGAATTGGGCGGAATGGTCGGCACAGTCGCGGTATTCACGTTTTTCCTGCTGTTTGCTTTTGACAGCGGCATGTTCACCAGTCAGGGCGTGATGAACTGGTCCGTGGTTTCCGCGCAGTTCATGATCATCGCTGTCGGAGCCTGTTTGCTTATGATCGCAGGTGAGTTTGACCTTTCCGTCGGCTCAATGATCGGATTCGCGGGCATGATGATCGCGATTTTCTCGGTCACTCTTAGCTGGCCGGTTTGGATTGCCATCATGGTGACCTTTGTACTTTGCGTTTCAATTGGGGCGCTGAACGGCTTTATCGTCGTGCGCACCGGATTGCCCAGCTTTATCGTGACGCTGGCCTTCCTGTTTATTTTGCGTGGTTTTACCATTTTTCTACCGCAAACAATCGAGCGGAAAACAATCATTGGCGGCATTCGGGATGTAGCCGAGGGCGATTGGCTGGCATCGGTGTTTGGCGGCAAGATAGGGCAGGGCTTTTTCGTTTGGTTGGGCGATAATGACCTAATCGGAACTTTTGAACGCGGCACGCGCGAGGGTCAGCCGGTGGTTGACGGTATCCCCATGCTGATTATTTGGGCCATCGCGCTTATCATCTTCGGCCATGTGCTTCTGACCAAAACAAAATTCGGCAACTGGATCTTCGCCTCTGGCGGTGACGCTGAGGCTGCCCGGAACTCGGGTGTCCCGGTCAACAGGGTCAAAGTTTTGATGTTCATGTTCACCGCATTCTGCGCGACGGTTTTTGCGACTTGTCAGGTGATGGAATTCGGTTCTGCCGGCGCGGATCGCGGGTTGCTGAAGGAATTCGAGGCGATCATCGCCGTGGTCATCGGCGGCGCGCTGCTGACCGGCGGTTATGGCTCCGTCATTGGGGCGGCACTTGGTGCCCTGATCTTTGGTGTGGTGCAGCAGGGGCTGTTCTTTGCCGGGGTCGAAAGCTCTCTGTTCCGGGTGTTTCTGGGCGTGATCCTGTTGGGTGCCGTGATCTTGAACACCTACATCCGTCGCATCATCACAGGAGAACGCTGAGATGACCGAAGATACCAATTTCCATCATGGTGATGTGCAGGGTCAGGATCCGATCATCCGGATGATCGACATTGAAAAGCACTTTGGCTCTGTGATCGCTCTGGCCGGGGTCAGCTTTGATTTGAAGCCGGGTGAGTGTCACTGCCTTCTGGGTGACAATGGCGCGGGTAAATCGACCTTCATCAAGACTATGTCCGGGGTCCATAAGCCGACAGCTGGCGAGATCATCTTTGAAGACAAACCCATGCATTTTGAGGACCCGCGTGATGCCATCGAAGCCGGGATCGCAACAGTGCACCAACATCTGGCTATGATCCCGCTGATGAGCGTCAGCCGCAACTTCTTCATGGGCAATGAACCCACTCGCAAGGTCGCGGGGATCAGCTTTTTTGACAAGAAGTTGGCCGACGAAATCACCATGGAAGAGATGCGCAAAATGGGCATCAACTTGCGTGGTCCCGATCAGGCTGTGGGTACGTTGTCAGGCGGTGAGCGTCAGACGGTTGCGATTGCACGCGCCGTGCATTTTGGCGCGAAAATCTTGATTTTGGACGAACCGACATCGGCTCTTGGCGTGCGCCAGACTTCGAACGTTTTGGCGACCATCGACAAAGTGCGCAGTCAGGGTGTGGGTGTGGTATTCATCAGCCACAATGTTCGTCATGCGCTGGCCGTCGGCGATCGGTTTACGGTGTTGAACCGGGGTAAAACTCTAGGCACGGCCATACGGGGTGAGATTTCGCCCGAAGAACTACAGGACCTGATGGCAGGTGGTCAGGAACTGGCCCAGCTGGAAGGGTCTTTGGGCGGAACGGTCTGACGCGGTCCCGCGCAGACCCAGCTTTCGAAAAACTGGTATTCAACAGACTGGCCATGTGGCCTTGAGTTGAAAGGGATCAATATGGGCAAAACTATTAGACTGACCGCAGCGCAAGCTCTGGTTCGCTATCTGGGCGCGCAGATGAATGAGGCCGGAGAGCCTTTTATCGCAGGTGTCTGGGCTATTTTCGGCCATGGAAACGTGGCTGGCCTGGGCGAGGCGCTGCATGCTGTGAAAGACAGCCTGCCGACCTATCGCGGCCATAACGAACAGACCATGGCGCATTGTGCCATCGCTTACACCAAACAGATGCGGCGATCACGGGCGATGGCGGTGACCTCGTCCATCGGACCGGGCGCGACCAACATGGTGACAGCCGCCGCTTTGGCGCATGTAAACCGGTTGCCGGTGCTGATCATCCCCGGCGATATCTTCGCAACGCGTGGTCCTGATCCTGTGTTGCAACAAATTGAAAGCTTTGGCGACGGTACGGTCAGCGCAAACGACTGTTTCAAACCTGTCAGCCGTTACTTCGACCGCATCTCGCGGCCCGAGCACCTGCTAACCGCACTGCCAAGGGCTTTCCGCACGATGACGGACCCGGCCGACTGCGGACCGGCAACACTGGCCTTCTGTCAGGATGTTCAGGCCGAGGCCTACGACTATCCTACAAGCTTCTTTGAGCCCCGCGTCTGGTATCAGCGTCGCATTCGCCCCGACGAAGGTGAACTGGCCCACGCCGTCGCTGCCATCAAAGCGGCAAAGCGCCCGGTCATCGTGGCCGGGGGCGGCGTTCACTACTCTGGCGCTACGGACGCGCTGCAGAGTTTCGTGGAAACGCACAATCTCCCGATCACCGAGACACAGGCAGGCAAGTCTGCGCTTGCATGGGATCACCCGTTGAACCTCGGGCCCGTGGGTGTGACTGGCGGCGAGCCGGCCAATTCCGTCTGCGCCGAAGCTGACCTGGTTCTGGCCGTTGGATCTCGCTTACAGGATTTTACCACCGGGTCTTGGGGCCTGTTCTCAAACCCTCAGCGCGAGATGATCTGCCTGAATACCGCAGCTTATGACGCGGAAAAGCACGGTGCGATGCCATTGCAATCAGATGCGCGCGTTGGGCTAGAGGAGCTGGGGGCGGCCTTGCAGGGATACCGCGCCGATCCGGTTGCGGATACGCTTAAAGCGGATTGGTTCGGCAAGGTCGACAAGTTAACCGATGCCCCCGGCGACGGGAACGCATTGCCGACAGATATGCAGGTTGTTGGTGCGGTTCAGCGCGCCTCGAACAACGATACTGTCGTTATGTGCGCGGCGGGCACCATGCCCGGAGAGTTGCACAAGCTGTGGAAAGCGCCGCGCCCGGGTGCCTACCACATGGAATACGGCTTTAGTTGCATGGGCTATGAGATCGCCGGTGCGATGGGCATTAAAATGGCCCAACCAGATCGCGACGTGATCTGCTTTACCGGTGACGGCACTTATATGATGGCGAATTCCGAGATGGCTTCGGCAGCGATGATGGGTATCTCGTTCACTGTGGTCATCACCGACAACCGGGGCTTTGGCTGCATCAATCGTCTGCAGATGGGCACAGGTGGAGCCGAGTTTAACAACCTGCTGGATCACGCCGTTCATGAAACCCCATCGGCCATCGACTTCGCGGCCCATGCCGCGGCAATGGGCGCAACTTCGGTCAAGGTCACTTCGATTGTCGAGCTGGAAGACGCGCTGGCTAAACGCGGCGATGTCCAAGGCCCTTATGTGGTGGTCATCGACACAGATCCTTACCCGTCGACCGAATATGGCGGGACGTGGTGGGAAGTGGCGGTTCCGGAAGTCAGCATCCGCCCCGAAGTGAACGAAAAACGCGCGGCCTATGAGCTGGCGATCAAGGAAAGAAACACGAAATGAGCGTGAAAATCGGGATTTCTCCGATCGCCTGGCAGAATGATGACCTGCCGGACCTGACGGCGGCGTACACGATGGAACAGGCCCTGAAAGAGGCGCGCGAGATCGGATACACCGGTGTCGAGCGTGGTCAGCGGATGCCCAGTGATACCGAAGGGCTACGTGCTTATCTGGAAGGCAATGACATCGCGCTCTGTGGCGGGTGGTGCTCGGGCGCGTCGCTGGTCAATGATTTCGCAGCGGAACGTGAGGCTGTGCGGGAACAGGTTGAACAGTTCGTGGCCCTGAATAGTCCATGTATTGTCTATGCCGAATGCTCAAACACCGTTCAGGGCCAAGCGGGTACGCCGGTGAACAACCGACCCAGGCAGTCCAAGGACGAAGTGTTGGCTTATGCCGCCAAGATCACCGAACTTGCCAAATGGATGGCCGACCAGGGTATGCCGATGGCCTATCACCATCACATGGGTACCATCATCGAGACCGAAGATGACGTGAACTGGTTGATGGAAGGTTCAGGCCCCGAGGTGAACCTGTGCTTTGACACTGGGCACCTACTTTTCGGTGGCGGGGATGTGATGGCGACCCTCAAACGCTGGGGCGACCGTGTGCATCACGTGCATTTCAAAGATATCCGCCCGGCTGTGGTACAGGACGTAAAAGAGAATGATCGCAGCTTTCTCGATGCGGTCGTCGCCGGAGCATTCACCGTGCCAGGTGACGGGTGTATCGACTTTCAGTCCGTGGCGAATGCGCTCAAATCCTTGGATTACAACGGATGGATCGTGGTCGAGGCCGAACAGGACCCGGCCAAGGCTCCGCCATACGAATACTCCAAGAAAGGCTACGAGCACATTCTCGACGTCTGTGGACAGGAAGGATTGGAGGTCCAAGCGTAACACTCTCCCTATGGGGTTAACACCTAAGCCATGAAAAAGGAGAACTCTCATGGTAGATCAGCAGCTAGGTTTTGTCGGCTATTTCGACCGGGAATCCTGTGATCTGGATGAATTCAAGGTGTTGACCTCGCAGAACCTTACAGCCGATGTCGCCCCGTACGCCGCCACGATCGAAAAGAACGTTCCAGTCTATGACATGGACGAGCTGCGCCCTGCGCTGGAAAATGTAGGTAAGCGCAAGGCTCTGCTGGCCGAGTGGGGCCATGTGTTGGACAAATCGTCGGGCGTGATCGTTCTGAAACGTGCGTTCTCCGATACCTCGGTGATTGACCGCGCAACCGATGTCTTTCGCCAGATAATAGCTGAAGAAAGACAAAGCGGCGCGGGTGATGGCGACCACTTTGCGGCGTCCGGGGCCAATGATCGGATCTGGAACGCTCTGCAAAAGCAATGTCTGCGCGACCCCGAGGGTTTTGCCCTTTATTTCGGGAACACGGCTGTTGCTGCAGCCTGCGAGGCGTGGTTGGGGCCAAACTATCAGGTCACGGCACAGATCAATCAGGTGCGTCCGGGTGGTAAAGCGCAGCAGGCGCATAGGGATTACCATCTTGGATTCCAGAGCGCAGAAAGTGCTGCGCGCTATCCAGTGCACGCACATCTTGTTACGGCATCACTGACATTGCAGGGGGCGATTGCCCATTGCGACATGCCGGTCGAAAGCGGGCCAACCAAGCTGCTGCCGTTCTCGCAGCTTTATCCGTCGGGCTATCTGGCGTTTCATGACGAGGGTCATCGCGAGTATTTCGAAGACAGCTACATCCAACTGGCGCTGGACAAGGGCGATGCTGTGTTCTTCAACCCGGCACTGTTCCATGCGGCTGGTGAAAATCGCAGTGCGGATATCGACCGGATGGCGAACCTGTTGCAAATCTCATCCGCTTTTGGTCGCGCGATGGAAACCGTTGACCGGCGGTCCATGTCTGAGGCGGTGTTTCCTTCGCTTATTGCGTTGAAACAACGCAGACAGATGAAAGGGGCCGAACTGGATGCAGCCATCGCGGCTACGGCAGAGGGATACCCGTTCCCGACCAATCTGGATACGGACCCACCGGTCGGCGGCAACGCACCGGAAAGTCAGGCCGATATTTTACGTCGTGCTGTGTCTGAAGGCTGGACCGAACAACAACTGACCGAAACATTCTCGGCGCTGCAAACAAGGCAAGCTGCCTGAAGGAATACGGGCGGGCCTTCAAAGCCCGCCCCACACGGAGAAAAACACATGGCGGACCTGCTCAAAAAGCCCTTTGGGACCAGAGGTAAAGTGCATGACATCACTCCGGCAAGTGCCGGGTGGCGGTACGTCGGGTTTGCGCTTTACCACCTGCGGGCAGGCGATAGAGTGGCCGAGGCGACGGGTGATCGCGAGGTCATTCTGGTCATGGTCGAGGGCAAGGCCCGCATCGCCGGAGCTGACCGAGACTGGGGTGTTCTGGGCGATCGGATGAACGTGTTCGAAAAGACGCCGCCGCACTGCCTGTATCTGCCGAACGGCACAGAATGGACGGCCGCAGCCGAAACGGATTGCGTGATTGCGGTGTGTACAGCCCCGGGCAAGAATGGCCACTCTGCGCGACGCATCGGCCCCGAAGGCATTACTCTGACCGAGCGCGGCAAAGGCGTAAATACGCGTTATATCAACAACATCGCGATGGAGAATGAGGACTATGCTGATAGTTTGCTGGTGACCGAAGTTTTTACGCCAAACGGGCATTGGTCATCGTATCCCAGCCATCGACATGATGAAGATGATTTTCCGCGGATCACCTATCTGGAAGAGACCTACTATCACCGTCTGAACCCGGCGAACGGGTTCGGGATTCAGCGCGTCTATACTGATGATGGGCAGTTGGATGAGACTATGGCTGTTTCCGATGGCGATGTTGTTTGCGTGCCCCGCGGTCATCACCCATGCGGCGCACCCTATGGGTTCGAGATGTATTATCTGAACGTTATGGCCGGACCGCTGCGCAAATGGCGCTTTGTTCCGGCCCCCGAAGTTGAATGGATCATGGAGCGCGACGCGTAACGCCCACGCCTACCTTTGCGCGGGCGCACCAAAGGCCCGAATGACCATGCGGGCTGCTGCCTCGACCGGATCGTGGGTCTCTTTCAGGATCGCCACGCGGTCAAATCTGTCAGGGTCTCGGTTGACTGCCTCGCGCAGTGCGTTGCCAAACGCCATACGCAGTTCTGTCCCGATATTGAACTTGCAGATCGACGTTTCCCGCGCCAACCGGCGGCGTTGTTCCACAGGCACGCCAGAGCCGCCATGAATGACCAACGGAACATTTGTCGCAGCGTCGATTTCAGCGATGCGAGCCTCGTCCAATCCGCCTTCTTTGTTCTGTTGCAGATGGACGTTTCCGACTGAGATGGCCATCGCGTCCACGCCGCTTTCACGAGCGAACTGCGCGGCCTCGTTTGGGTCTGTCCCGTTCGATCCTTCGCCGCCGGAATAGCCGACAAAGCCAATCTCACCTTCGCAGGAAATACCGGCCGCATGGGCCATTTCGGCAATGGCAGCAGTTTCGTCGATGTTTTGCTGCAGCGGCTTGCGTGACCCGTCAAACATGAGCGATGTGAACCCGCTGTCCAATGCGATCTTGCAGTCCTCGAGTGTATAACCGTGATCCAGATGGGCCACGACCGGAACCGAGGCATTTTCCGCCAGGAAGCGAAACATCTTGCCCAAAACAGGCAGGGGCGTGTGTTCGCGGCAGCTTGGACCAGCCTGAAGGATCACCGGCGCATTTTCCGCCTCGGCTGCGGCTACATAGGCGCGCATATCCTCCCATCCCAGTGTAACAAGCCCGCCAACAGCGTAGCCGTTTTCGTATGCGGGGGCGAGGATGTCTTTGAGTGTGGCGAGGGTCATTTGAATTTGGCAATCATGTCTTTGATGCCCGGAATGGTCTCGACCTGATAGGCATGGGTTGGTTGGAAAAACTGAACCAGCGAACGCTGAGTCAGACCGCCAAGGATGGTGAAATAATACATCTCGTATCCCGGCAGAACACAGCAAGGGTGATAGCCCTTGTCGATGCAGATCGTTGAGCCGTCGACGATGTGATAGGCGTCGCCCGGTTTGTTGTCCTCACGCTGCAACATCTGAAGGCCCGACCCCCAGTTGGGTTTGAAACGGAAATTGTAGGTCTCGTCGTGCCGCGTCTCGTCGGGCAGACGGTTCGTGTCATGCTTGTGGCTGGGGAAGCCGGACCAGCCGCCTTGACCAACAGTGAAAAGCTCACTGACCAGCAGGCGACCGACTTTGTCGTGCTGTTTCTGACCGAGGATGTGTTTGATTTTGCGATGAGTTTTCGTGTCGTCGCTGCCGTATTGCACAAGGTCGTGTTCACGCACGTCAAACGGATCCAGTACCTTGTCGTACTTGGCGCCCGCTATGAAGATTTCGGTTTCATCCGACACGCAGACCAGTTGGACCTTAGCGCCGACCGGCACATAAACGCCTTCAGGATCCCCATCCCAGACGTCTTCGCCCCGCTTGCCCAACTTGGCGAACTGCTCGCCTTCGACGTCGACATCGACACTGCCCGTGGCGGGCACGATACACGTTTCATAACCGGGCACCTGATATTCAAACGCTTCGCCCTTTTTTAGTTTGACGATGTTGAAGTAATTCAGCGGCACCGTGGAGTCGTCTGCATCGACGATTGGCATGTTCTGGTTGTCATAAGGGGCGATGTGCATGGGGGTCTCCTATGCCGTGGGGCCGGGATGAGACGCCAGGAATGCGTCCAGTTCTGGGGTTGTTGGCATCGCTGGCGCGCAACCGGGCTTTGAAACAACGATCGAGGCGCAGGCCGAACCGCGCATGACTGCATCCTTAAGCTCGCTTCCAGCGGCGATCGAGGCCAGCAACCCCGCCATAAAGCTGTCGCCAGCACCGTTGGGTTTGACGGCCTCTACCGGATAGATGCCGGTTTCGATTTCCTGACCATCCACCAGAGTCACTGCGCCTTTTTCGCCCATCTTGTAGATCACGATCCGGCCCGGTTTCGCCGCCAACTCCTTGGCTTTGGCGAAGCCTTTGTCGATGCCGCCTGCCATGAACCCAAATTCTTCGTCATTGCCGACGATTAGATCGCTTGCTTCGCCCGCGCGCGACAGGACTTCGGCGGCGACCTCAGGTGATGGCCAACTGTAGGGACGGTAGTCTATGTCAAAAATTACCGGCAAACCCGCCTTGCGGGCGTTTTCGAACGCGCGAAACGTGGCGCTGCGCGAGGGTTCAGCGGCAAACACCGTTCCGGCAGATATCACGGCTGAAAATTTGCTGTAGTCGACCTTGTTCATGTCATCCTCGGTGACCTGAAAGTCTACTGCGCCGTTGCGGTAGATGACATTCTGAAATTCTTCGATCCGGCTTTCGTAAACGGCTAGAGACATGCGGTATTCACCACCGACGACGCGGATATAGGACGTGTCTACACCGTAGTGAGCAAGTTTATTCAGGCAGAAGCGGCCAACCGCATCATCTGCAACCGAAGTGATCAAGGATGCCTGGCTGCCCAGTTTGACCAGCCCCGCGCAGATATTTGCCGATGACCCGCCCAGATCGGCGTGAAACGTGTCGGCGTCTTCGCTTTTAACACCAACGGGATCGGCATACAGGTCCATGCCCGCGCGTCCAAAGACCGCGAACCGGTTTCCTTTGATACCGTCTATCAAAGCGCTCACGTCATGTCCTCCGGCAAAAATGGGCTGGCGAGGATCGTTGGTCCTTGCGTTGAATCGATTCACACGATACTGATTTTGCAACCGGTTGCAAATACATTGTTCGGAGCCGTTGCAGATGCCTGAAATCGGAATTGGAATTATTGGCGGCGGCTATATGGGCAAAGCTCATTCAGTCGCGATGTCAGCCGTAGGCGCAGTGTTCAACACAGCCTTGCGGCCACGACTTGAGATGATTTGCGCGTCCACGCCCGAAAGCGCCGAGCGATACCGTGCGGCTTACGGCTTTCGTCGCGCGACCTCGGATTGGTCTATGCTGGTCAATGATCCGGCAGTGGATGCTGTCGTGATTGCCTCGCCTCAAACAACGCACAGACAGATTGCAGAGGCCGCGTTAGCCTTGGGCAAGCCTGTGTTGTGCGAAAAACCCCTCGGATCTTCTTTGGATGATGGGCGCGCAATGGTTGCCGCGGCCGAGGCCACGGGCGTCACCAATATGGTCGGGTTCAACTACGTCAGAACGCCCGCAACACAGTTTGCCCGTCAGTTGATAGCCAATGGTGAATTGGGGGACATAACCTGGTTTCGCGGCGAGCATACTGAGGACTTCTATGCCGACCCTGACGCCCCGGCCACATGGCGGACGTCCGGAATGGCCAACGGCACGATCGGAGATCTTGCCCCACATATGGTCAACGGTGCTTTGGCCCTGATCGGTCCGATTGTCGAGGTTATGGCCGAAGTCGAAACGGTTCATACTGAGCGCCCAGGCGGCACCGTCACCAATGATGACCACGCGCAAATCATGTGCCGGTTTGCCAGTGGCGCGATGGGCAATATCTATGTCAGCCGCATCGCGACAGGTCGAAAGATGGGCTATGCCTATGAAATTACAGGCACCAAAGGCGCAATCCGGTTTGATCAGGAAGATCAGAACGCCCTGTGGCTCTATCGGCGCGAAGGACCAGAGGAAGAAAGGGGCTTCACTAAGATCCTGACGGGTCCGGCGCACCCCGACTACGAGCCTTTCTGTCAGGGCCCCGGTCATGGAACAGGTTATCAGGACCAGATCATCATCGAGGCCAAAGATTTTCTTGAGGCCATTCACACGGGCAAAACGATTTGGCCCACATTCCGTGATGGGCATGAGGTCAACTGCGTTCTGGCCGCCGCGCTGAAATCGTCAGAGCAACGGCAGTGGCAGGACGTCAGCACCGTCTGAACACAAAAACTAAGAGATCATCTAAGAGAGACGAGAACCATGGCAAAGCTGAAATGGGGCATGATTGGTGGTGGTGAAGGCAGTCAGATCGGACCCGCACACCGGTTAGGAGCGTTGGCGGATGGGATGTTTGAATTCGCTGCGGGTGCTTTGGATCACCGACCCGATGTTGGGCGAGAATATGCGCAACGACTTGGAGTGGCGTCGGATCGCGCCTATGGCGACTGGCAGGAAATGCTGGCCGGGGAAAAGGACCGTCCCGACCGGGTTGATCTGGTGACAATCGCCACTCCGAACTCCACCCATTTTGAGATTGCCAAAACGTTCCTTGAGGCTGGTTTTAACGTGCTTTGTGAAAAACCGATGACGATGACCGTGGAAGAGGGCCAAGAGATCGTCCGCGTTGCAGAGGCCTCGGGCAAGATTTGTGCGGTGAACTATTGCTATTCCGCCTATCCGATGGTGCGCCAGGCGCGCGCGATGGTTCGCGCCGGGGATATTGGCAAGGTGCGTCTGGTCGTGACGAATTTCAGCCATGGCCACCATGGCGACGCGACTGACGCCGATAACCCGCGCGTACGCTGGCGCTATGATCCCGCGATGGCGGGTGTGTCTGGCCAATTCGCCGATTGCGGTATCCATGCGCTGCACATGGCCAGTTTCATCAGTGACGATGAAGTCAAAACCTTGTCTGCAGATATGGCGTCCACGATTTCAGGCCGCGAACTTGAGGACGACGCCATGGTCAACTTCCGGACCGAAGGCGGTGCTGTCGGGCGGTTGTGGACCTCTTCGGTGGCAATTGGGCGTCAGCACGGGTTTGATATTCAGGTGTTTGGCGAAACCGGAGGTCTTCGCTGGACGTCCGAGCAACCCAATCAATTGATCTATACGCCTGTCGGTGGCCGGACACAGATCATCGAAAAAGGCGAGGGCGGTCTTCACGACGATGCGCAACGATTGTCCCGTGTGGCGATTGCCCATCCCGAAGGGTTCCCGCTGGCCGTGGCCAACATCTATTGCGATCTTGCCGATGCTATTCGCGGAGAGGCGCGTGATGGTCTGCCTACACCTGCCGACGGGGTGCGGTCGATCGCAGCCGTGCATGCCGCAGTGGCGTCTGCGAAAAATGACGGGGCATGGACGGACGCGCGCCCACCGATGTTTCGCTGATCAGGGTCGGGGCCGCAATGTGCCCCGCTCGATCACACGGCAGGGGAAAATACGGGCCTCGGGGTAACGCTCGGGGTCTTTCAGCATCTCTTCGACCAGATCGACGGATGCGGTAATGATTTGCTTGATAGGCTGATGGATCGTCGTCAGGTCCATGCTTTCCCAGCGCGACATCTCCATGTCGTTCAGGCCGATGATGCCGATATCTTTACCCGGTTTCAGCCCGTGATCGGACAATGCGGACAGGGCACCTATGGACAGAATATCGTCGCCGCAAAAGTACCCTTCTGCAGGGCCTTCCGCCAGTTGCTGAAGCATTTCTTCCCGCCCGGCTTCAAAAGAATAGGCGCCTGCGAAGCAATGCGTCACTTCGAGTTCCGGGTGCTTTTCAACTTCTTCCATGAAGCCGCGATACCGATCCATCGCCGATGTCGCATCTTTTGGGCCGCCCAGATAGCCAATACGGCGATACCCCCGCGACGACAGCTCGCGCGCGGCCATGCGCCCGCATTCAACGTTGTCGATGCCTACAACATGTACCTCTGGCGATGTCGCTGATCGACCGAACGTGTGTACGACGGGAACGCCCGCATCGTGGAATGCCTTTGCAAAACTGGGGGGCAAGGTGGATGAGGCGACGATGGCAGCATCCACAGAATACTGCCGCAGCATTCTTACCGAGTTTGTCGGCTCAGTTTCGTCGGTCAGGTTCACGATCAGCGGACGCAGGCCGCGTTCCTGTAAAGCGCGGGTGAACTGGTCGAAGACTTCAAGAAAAATGGGGTTGTGGAAGTTGTTGGAAATCAACCCGATCAACTTGGTGCGTCCGGTTGTCAGCGAAGAAGCCAACGCGTTTGGGCTGTACCCCAATTCGGCCGCAGCCTTTTCCACCTTGCTCCGTGTCTTTGGCGAGACGGATGCGCCTTCGGTAAAGGTCCGCGATACGGCAGAGCGAGACACACCGGCCAGTGCGGCCACTTCTTTTAGGGTTACACTCATGGCTGGCACCGATGGGTTCGGGGATGGCTTTCAGTCAATTTCATGGGAAAATACTACGCCCTATTGCGTCGGGTTTGCAATCGGTTGCAAGGCTGTGCGGAAAAGACGTCGGGTTCTTTGCAAAAGGCCACGCCAAGGCTTTAACAACTCGACTTGGATTCAATCTGTAAGTCCAAGCTTTGTATCAGAGGTGGTAACAGCATGCGCATCGCACTTAACGACCCTGAAATTGCGTGGCCAGCAACCTGAGTAAACCCCTTCTCCGACCTCATTGAAGCAATGACCATTCAAGACGGTTATCTCCGCACACTTCAGCCCGAACGCGCATTGGCCCGCTTTTGGTGGGCGCGGTGACGATTGTGCCTTCTTTGACTGGCGACAAGGGTGTTGCCGTCCATCGCAGTCTTTGTTCCGGGGTAACATGCTTAAGAGGGCGCTGCAGGCTGGGTTCTTCGTAAAAAACGGGGCGGTTTGGTCCATAAACATTTAGGGATGTCATCCTGTAGGCAGTGAACACATCAAACGGCTTGCTCCGTTTTATGGCCGCCCGCATGGAATGCCGCCACGCCTCCAGACCTGCTGGTGACACATAGAGAATAGCTATTGCACCGGCCATAGAATGCAGTCTCAGCCAATCGCTGTTCTCAGTCGAAGCGAGTGCAAGGTTGTAATGCGCGCGGTGCCCGAAGCTTTGAACATAGCGACGTGTCCAGGGAAAGCAGCCGAAGGGTGAAACCCCCAAATAAACGATGTCCGCATCTTTTGGAATTTCAGGAATGGTCAGGTCTTCGCTCAATGCGGAGACATCATCCTCCAGAACCAATGCCGGGAGTGTTTTGAGTGACTCAAGCGCTGCAAGGTGGGCGCGGGTGCAGTTCTGGGCATGGCTTTGTCCGGTGCTTCCTTCTGAAAATGAAAATTTGATGCCAAGCTTGTTCATCAAGTTGGTCATATGAAGCCGCCTGCTTTTGTTATCGGGTAAATTGATGACCCGGCAGTCTGCAACGATTGCGCTCAACTTCTTCATTCTGGTGTCCGTCAGCTACGCCGCGCAATTCGCGCAGCCGATGAATGATCGTGAACCGGGGGTTTCAAGATGCTTGAGCATTGGCTCTGTTGCAATCGTTGCTTTGGCCTAGGCGGGGCTTGGGACATGGACCTGAATCCGCCTGACATGGACTGTCAGGCAAGAGACAAAGTTGGGCTGTTCTTGCATAGCTCGGACGCCTGCCAAAACAGAACATCCTCAAAATCCTGAAGCGCCTGAGATTTCTCCTGCGTTGCGGGGTACAACAAACCAAAGGTCATCCAACGCTCTGGTACGATCGGAACCAGGGCCAAACGTTCTTTTGTTTCCTGTGCTGCGACCAGTTCGTCGGCAATCGTGATGCCAGCACCTTCTGCGACAAGCGAACAGGCAAGCTGGGACGCCGCGACTTCGCAGGTATGTCTGGGATTGACGCCCGCGGACCGGAAGATGTCATCAAGCTGTTCGCGCAATAGAAGGCCGTTCATCAGCCGAATGACCGGCTCGCGGGCGAGATCAGTGGCCGTAACCGACTTGCGATCAGATAATGCATGCGCAACCGGCAAAACGGCCTGCGCCCGCACCCGCAGCAGGGGTTTTGTCCTGACGCCCGGATGCTCGACCGGCAATGCCCCGATGCCGATGTCATATTCACGACCGGCAAGCCATTTGCTGGCTTCGCGCCGCGCCCGGATATCCAGAGTTACGTTTGTATCAGGGTGGGCTTGTAAAAACATCGCAAGCGCCGGCGCCGAAATTGCCCGGGCGATACGCGGCATTGTGACCACGCGCAGAGTTTCTGTACGTCCGGCTTTGATCTCTGCAGCGATGCGAGGCACTTCATCAAGGTTGTCCAGGATACGCCCCGCTTCGCGGTAGAACGCCAAACCTTCACGCGTTGGCGTCAAGTTGCGGCCGCTGCGGTCAAACAGGGTCAGGCCTAATTCTGCCTCAAGCCCAGAGATCAGTCGGCTGATTGCAGGCTGACTCAGGTGCAGGATTTCAGATGCGGCCACGAGCGTTCCTTCGGAAAGGGTGGCACGAAAGGCGCGAAGGGCTTTGATATTCATAAGGCGGACTCTTTACTATTTCGCAAGATAAGATAACATCTTTGCATTTTTATTAACACTAAATTTAAACTAGATTAGATCGCATCTTAGGGAGGATGCTATGAAGCGTAGAACAATTCTCACTGCTGTTCTGGCGGCAGTAACCGTGACTGCAACAGCAACAGCAAGTTTCGCAGCCGACTGGCCGAAACGTCCGATCAACCTGGTTGTTCCATACAAAGCCGGCGGCGGTACAGACGCTTATGCCCGCGCTATTTCGGCAGCAGCCGAAGGGATTCTGGACGTTCCAGTTGTCGTCGTGAACAAACCCGGCTCGGGCGGTCTGAATGGTGCGAACTCGGTCGTGGGTGCACGCCCCGACGGCTATACTTTGATGATGACGTCGGGCGGTTCGTTCCTGTTGTCGACCATGACACGTGACACCGATATCGATGCTCTGGACAGCTTTGAGTTTGTTGCTCAGGTCGGTCAGCTGCAAACGTCGCTGATGGTGCCGCTGAACAGCCCGTTCGAGTCCGTTCAGGACGTGATCGACGCGGCCAAAGCCAACCCCGGTCAACTGCGTTGGGCCCATTCGGGTCGCGGAGGCTTCCACCACGTTGGTGGCATGGGCTTTCTGGCCAGTAACGGCATCGAAGCTCAGGACGTACCGTTCAAAGGTGGCGGGCCGACCCGTGCTGCACTGATCGGTGAACAGGCTGACTTTGGTTTCCTGGGTGTTCAGCAGCTGGCAGGGTTTGAAGAGCAGCTTCGCGCCCTGGCGGTTAACAGCCAAGAACGTGACGGCATCATGAAAGACGTGCCTGCGTTTGGCGAACTGGGCATTCCGTTTGCCGCTGTTTCTTCGCCAGTGATCGTGTTCGCACCGAAGGGCACACCGGCCGAGGTCGTTGCCGCGATGGAAACTGCGCTGGAGCAAATCGCCGCGAAACCCGAATTTGCCGAACTGCTGGCCTCGCGCGGAACAGGCCCGGTCTATCAGAATGGTGCGGACGCCAAAGCAACGCTGTCCGCCATGAAAGAGGACGCCGCTCCCCTGGTCGAAAGTCTGACCAACTAAAGTCCTCGGGGCCGGGTGGATATTCTTCCCCCGGCCTTTTTGTATCTAACGCAATCAGGGAGGAACGATATGCGCGCCTATGCAGAAGGCCTTGTGCTTGCCCTTATTTCCATCGTTGCCATTTGGGGCGCCTGGCAAGTGCCAGCAGCCTCGCCGGGGGATACCTGGGCTGGCATCGTACCATTTTCAGCATCCATCGCACTGCTGTTTCTTTCCGGCCTGTTACTGCTAGGTGCCACTCGGCAAACGGCAGGCGATACCGGTCAGGAACAGGATAGCGGAGCAACCCTGCAGATCATCGGCCTGTTCGTCATCGCCCTGATCTATCAGCAGTCATTCCGCTGGTTTGGCTATCTTTTGCCAACGGCGATCGCTGCGCCGGTTGTTTTGTACTTCTTCGGAGTTCGCAGCTGGATCGGTCTGGCGGTTTCCGTCGTTCTGTGCCCGTTGATCTTCCACCTCATCTTTTTTGTGCTGCTTGGTGTGTACCCGCCTTATGGCGAGGTCTTTGACCTGCTTAGCTGGATACAGGGGTAAATCGTCATGGAAATTTTTCCCGCACTTCTTTCGGTCATAACCGACCCCAGTTTGCTGTTTGCCATCGTGCTGGCCGCGGCTGTGGGCATGGTTGTTGGGGCCACGCCCGGTCTGACCGCATCGGCAGCGATTGCGATGCTGCTGCCCATCACCTTTTACATGTCGCCACTATTCGCGCTCGCCTTCCTGTATGTGATCGGTAAGTCCGGTCGTTATGGCGGCTCGATCGCGGCAATTTTGTTCAACACGCCGGGCACTGCAGCCAGTGCCGCGACACAGATTGACGGTTATCCCCTTGCACGCGCCGGTCAGGCCGGCAAGGCGATGAAGGTCGCGACCATATCATCAGTCATCGGTGACCTTATGGGGGATATCCTGCTGGTCGTCGGTGTCGGTTTCATTGCATCTATTGCCCTAAAGCTTGGCCCGCCCGAAACCTTTGCGATCTACTTTGCAGCCTTCGTGGTCATCGGCTCGGTCATCGGCAGCTCAATCGTCAAAGGATTGGCATCTGCCCTGATGGGTATTTTGATCGCCATGGTCGGATTGGACCCAATCTCAAGCGAAGAGCGCTATACCTTTGGCTCGTTTGACCTATCCAACGGGATTGGACTTGTGCCCCTGATGATCGGCGTATTCGTTTTGGGCGAGGTTTTTGCCCAGTTGGAAACGCGCCGCAAAGCAACCGGTGAAACTAAAGAAAATGAAAGCACGGAAGACGGCAACAGCCTGACATGGGAAGAGTACAAACCTTGCTTGCCCCATGCGTTCCGTGGTGGCTTCATCGGTGCAGGCATCGGTGTGCTGCCAGGTCTGGGTTCGGCTATTGCGGCCTTCATTTCTTACGGTGAAGGTAAACGCCGCGCCAAAAACCCCGAGAAGTGGGGCAAGGGCGCGCTGGAAGGTGTCGCAGCACCCGAAGCAGCAAACAACGCGGTGTCCGGTCCGTCGATGGCCCCGCTGCTGACGCTGGGCATCCCGGGTTCGACAATTGGTGCAATCCTTTTGGGTGTTTTCCTGATCCACGGCATCCAGGTTGGACCAACCCTGTTCCTGACCGACAAAGAGCTGGTCTATAAGCTGTTCGCCTGCGGGATGCTGGGCATCGTGGCCTATGGTCTGATCGGTTATTTCGGTGCCACTCAGGTTGCACGAATTATCCTGAAGATCCCGACCAATGTCCTGTACCCGCTGATCTTCCTGACCGCGTTTGTCGCAGCGTATTCTGCACGTGGATCAATGTTTGACGTCACGGTCATGACCTGTGCGGGCTTTGCCGGCTGGTTGATGCGCAAATACGACTTCAACGTTGCGGCATTTGTCATTTCGTTCGTGCTGGCCAAAGGTGCTGAAGAGACATTCCGTCAGTCGTTGCTAATGTCGGAAGGTGGTGCCCTGATCTTCGTTGAACGTCCGATCGCTCTGGCCTTCCTGGTCATCGGCGCAGGGGCAATTGCATTCCGCGTCCGCGGGATCATGAAAGAGCGCAAGATCGCGAAGGGAGCGTTGGAAGATGCTTGAGCACTCCCTCTATCGCGACTGCTTTTCCAGCGCCGATATGCGGTCCGTCTGGTCGGAACACGCCACGATCTCGGCCTGGTTGAAGGTTGAACAGACGCTGGCCCGTCACCAGGCGCTGGAAAACCTGATCCCGCAAGAGGCTGCAGATGCGTTGGATGCGGTGTCGGTCTGCAATCTGGATACCGAGCGGTTGCACGAAGACATGATGCTTGTCGGGCGCCCGATCGTTGGTCTGGTCGAACAATTGCGAAGACAGGTAGGCGACCATGCAGAAAAGGTCCACTATAGGGCGACAACGCAGGACATTATGGACACTGCATTGGCCCTGCAAATGAAGATCGGTCTGGAGCACATCCAAACCGGACTGCAAAGACTGACCATCGCTATTGAGCAACACATCGATCAGCTTGGTGATACTATCATGATCGGTCGCACGAATGGCCAGCATGCCTTGCCTATACGGGCCGAAACTAAACTGACCGTCTGGAAAGTTGAACTGCAGCGGCGGGCACAAGCGTTGGAAGAAGCAGGCGTTCGCGGACTGAATGTCCAGATTGGTGGCCCTGTTGGCGATCTGCGCGGTTACGAAAACGGGACCGGACATCGCATCAAGGAAGGCGTTGCGGCCACTTTGGGTCTGAATGTAGTTGAACCCCATTGGCAAAACGCCCGTGATGGGCTTGCCGATGTTGTAACTGCACTGGGAGGGCTGTGTGCGACGCTGTGCAAAATCTCGCATAACGTCAATCTGTTGTCTTCATCGGATATTTCCGAATGGTCCGAGGTGCATGAAGCCGGTAAAGGTGCGTCTTCGGCTATGGCGCACAAACAGAACCAGCGCGCGTCAGAATTCGGAGAGGCCGTCGCCCGGCTTGGACGACAGCGGGCCGAGCAAATCGGCGAATTCACCACCCATCAACACGAACGTTCGGGTGGTATGTGGATTGGCGAATGGATCGTTATTCCCGAGACGTTCTTGCTGACGTCGGGCGCTTTGTCATGGGTCGAAACGATCTTTGCGAACCTGGTTGTGGATTCTGAATCCATGGCCCGCAAGGTTAACGACTTTGAGTATAGTACGGCTGGGAAATCGCACTGAAGCGATAAGACTGGTCATATCACCGCTCGTTTCTCGAGCGGTGATTGACGATGCGGGATAAGATCACTGGGTCCTGCGCCTGAATTGGGGCTTTCGCTTTTCCAGAAAGGCATTCATGCCTTCTTGTTGGGCCGGCAATCCATAAAGCGCGTGATACATCTGCCGCTCGAACCGCACACCCGATTCAAGTGTGCTCTGGTCGGCCATGTTTACGCAAGTACGCGCCATACTGACGATATCATCAGCGTAATCTGCAATGGTTTCGGCCACCTCTTGCGCGGTGTCCAAAAGGGTATTCTGCGTGACAACCCGACTGACCAGGCCCATCTGCAGCGCCTCTGACGCGTCGATCATGCGCCCGGTCAGGATCATGTCCATAGCTCTGGCACGGCCGATCAACCGCGTAAGCCGCTGTGTGCCGCCAATCCCGGGAATGCAGCCAATTTTGATTTCGGGCTGACCGAATTTGGCAGTGTCCGAGGCCAGAATGACGTCACACATCAGCGCAACTTCACACCCGCCGCCCAGGGCATAGCCACTGACCGCTGCCACCTTGGGCAGGCGAAGCGCCGCAAACCTGTCCCATTCGGCAAAGTAGTCACTTGCCTGCATGGTCGCGTAGGTTTGCACCGCAAGCTCGCCGATATCTGCCCCGGCGGCAAAAGCACGATCATTGCCCATAAGGATCAGGCAGCCGATGCCGGGGTCCTTGTCGAATTCGGTGGCGGCGGTCAGCACCTCATGCATGAGTTGTGTATTCAACGCGTTCAGCTGATCGGGCCGATTGAGGCGGATCGTTGCGACCCGCCCCCGTGTTTCAGTTTCGATTGTCTCAAACATGATCAGCTATCCCAAATTGCACCATAGGCGGGAATGCCAAGGCTTTCCAAGTCATGCACAACCTTGCGGGTCAGCTTTTGGTTCGAGATCACGATAACCGCCTCTGCCCCACTTTCGCGAACAGCTTGCAAGGCAAGGGCCGAAAGGTTCGGTTTGCCGTCTTCGTCGGTGTCCCAGATCAAAGGCTGCTCGGTATTTGCTTCGATCTCGTCAACTAACGCGTCACCATAGGTTTTGCGCGGGCTTCGGGTGGACCATATCAGGCGGTTCGGCACCTCTTTGGCCAACAGATGCGGCAGGATAGGCCCAATGCCCGAACCGGTGCCCACATACACCACTTTTTTGAAAAGCACCTCGATCCGCGCCACACCTGATGTTGTGATACCCTTGACCCAAACCTTGTCTGGCGGGTTGTCGATAAAACGCCCGGTCCAGTCTCCGGCGCGGCTGATGGCCAATCGATAGCCCGACCGGTCCGGAGCGGGGATATTGGCGAAAGAGTGGTACTCACCAAACGGGGTGTGGCTGATCGCGTTCGAGCTGCCGGGGAATGGCGTATCCCCATAGTCGAAATGCGCAATCACCGCATGGTTTGACGGCTTTTCAATCCTGACTTCGACCCGTTTCAGTGTCAGCCATGGCGACAGGATCGACAAGGTGATCAGGCAGAGCATCCAGAAGGCCGGGCTGTGCAACAACATGCCCCCCATGTCATTTGTGATAGAGATCGTCTGCGCCCAGAACAATCCCAAAACCGTCCAGCCGACAAAGCGGTGCGTTTTCTCGAACGCATTGTGGAACCGCGCGCGGATCGGGCCGAGGGCTGAAATCACCATCAATGTCATCAAGACGACCATTGTCGCGCTCAGGCCCAGTGTCAGGTCTGAGGGCACGGCGGCTCCGTTGGAGCGGTTCCAAATTATCGCAAAAAGAAGAAAGCCGAACCAGATGGTTCCAGTGACGGCGCCGCCGGAATGCAACCCGCCAAAGTGGAACACCTTGCCAGCCCCCCAACGGATCCAAAGTGGCCACGATGTGGGAATGCGGATGGCCAGCCAGAACAGGGCGTTGACCACTCGTTGTTGCCGGATCAGGATGCCGAGGCTGAGGTTGATCAGCGCCATATCCGCAATCGGGCCGAGCGTGAACGCGTTATCTGCGAACCAAGTCCCATCGCGCAATCCAACCACGAAGACGGCCAGATTCAGCAATGCAACAAGCATTACCAGGCGGCGGTATTCCATCAGGGCCGGGTGGCGGGTCACCCGCCGCCAATTCAGGCCGCCTGTGTCAAGATTTGTCGTCTGCGTCGTCATCAGTTCAACTCCGCACCAGTTTTCGCGATATGGGTGCGCGCCAGATCCAGCAAGAGACGCTTGTCCAGCTTGCCGCGCGGAGTGCGGGGCAGCGTGTCCATCGGGACCACAACGGCGGGGCTGCAGTAGTATGGCAAACGATCCGAGACGGATTGCGCCGCCTGCTTGGGGCAGGCCGACAACGGTGAGATAAAGCTGACCAGATTGCGGCTGTCATATTGCAAAGTCACCGCCTGCTGACAGCAGGGCGAGGCCTCAAGCGCGGATGTAACACCGTCGAGCTCTACCCGGAATCCGCGCACCTTGACCAAGTCGTCAACGCGCCCGAAATGCTCAAGCTCACCGGTCTTCGTCCAGCGCCCCAGATCACGGGTGCGGAACATCATATGCCCCGGTCGGAATGGATCAGGTCGGTAACGCTCGGCCGTCAGTTTGGGGTTGGCGAGGTAACCGGCAGTGACGCAATCGCCGCCAGCCCACATCTCACCCTTTTCGCCGATGGGCAAAGGGCGCAGGTTTTCGCCCAGAACATAGACCGTGTTGTTCGGTGTCGGGCGCCCGATCGACAAAACCGGTTTGTCGGGGTGATGCGGCTCGGCCGTATTGATGATGGTGGTCTCGGTCGGACCACAGGAATTGTAGAAGGTGCAAAAGGTTGACCAGCGATCTGCCAGCGGGCGGGGGCAGGGTTCGCCCGCTACGGCGACAGCTTTGACCTGCGTGCAGCGGGTCTGGTCCAGCGCATTCAGGATCGAAGGCGTGGCGATCAGCACATCCACCTTCTCGGCGGTTTCCTGAATCGATTTGCCACGGATCACCAAAGTTGCGCCATTGGACAAAGCGCCAAGGATCTCCCACGCTGCCATGTCGAATGAGATCGACAGGATCTGTCCGACCCGCAAGCCCGGTCGCATACTCAAATCCCCGGGGGCGGTCAGCAAGATGTTGGCCAGGTTCCGATGGCTAACCTGTACGCCGTTTGGAACACCGGTTGTGCCGGACGTGAACAATATCATCGCCAAATCGTCGGGACTGGCCTGATAGGCTGGACCGGGGGTCGGTGCGTTCAGCATCGGGTCGAACATCGTCGTATCAATTGTGATCAGGGTTTGGTCCAATCCAACGGGGATTTGATCTGCCAGTTCGCTCAGGCCGAGTAGGATTTTTGCACCAGTTACATTCGCAACATGGCGTAAGGTTTCCGTCGGCGCGACACCGACATGCTGCGGAATATAAGCGGCCCCAAGCTTTATGGCGGCGACGATACCCACGACCATCTCGACCGAACGATGCAGGAACAGGCACACCGCGTCGCCGCGTTTCACGCCATGGGCGCGCATGACATTCGCCAATCGGTTCGAGGCCTCGTCCAGTGCCCGGTAGCTGAGGTTATGGTCCGCGCATTCCACCGCGGTGGCATCGGGCTGATCCTGCAACGACTGGCGCAGCGCATCGGCGATGGTGGCATAGCGTGGCGGAACCTGCGGCCCCCAGCCAAAGGATAGAAACAGCTTTTGATCTTCGGGGCTGAGCGCGTCCAGCGCACCTGGTTGTTTTGTGCGGGTAAAATCGGTTTGAGACAGGGGGGGGTAGTTTGTCTGGGGATCGGTTGCGATAAGGTGCATGGCATTCTCCAGTTCAAGAAGGGGTCACACCTTAGTGATAATGGGAAAAAATCCCATTAAAGGTCACATTCGATCACATTTTGAACACGAAAGCGTTGAATTCGTTAATTCTAGGAAAATGTTATCAACTACCAATCCGTGACGAGTTCCCAAATGTCGAATGATCCCAAACCTCCTCTTGAAACCGCGCTGTCTGCGTTGCTGGTCCCACTGGCGCAGGCAATGGTTGCGCATGGGGTCACGCTTGGCACCGCGACCGAAGCGCTCAAACAGGCCTTGCTGACTGCAGCTGAGCAAAGCACGGACGGAAAACTGAGCGACAGTCGCGCCAGTCTGTTGACGGGTCTGCATCGCAAGGATGTCAAAAGGCTGCGCCACATCGACGATGATGCCCCGTTGAAGCGCAGTTGCAATGCGGCGGCACTGGTCATCAGCTATTGGTCGACGACGCCCGAATTTCTGGACGACTTGGGTGCGCCTCGAAATCTGAGCCGTAAAGGCGACGAAACTGGGCCGGGATTTGATGATCTGGTGCGGCGCGCGCGTGTGGACATGGCCCCAGGTACCGTTCTGGAAACCTTGGTCGACCAAAAGAATGTGGAACAGGTCGAAAAAGGCAAGCTTCGCCTGTTGTCCCAAGCCTTTCTTCCTTCTGCTGGAAGCGCTGAACAAGTGGCGGCTTACGAGGCGACGCTGTCTGCGCATTTGGCGGTGGCGACACAGAACCTGCTGGCAGAACCGGATGCCCCACGCAATTTTGACCGTGCGGTGCGGTATTCTCATCTGTCGTCAGAATCGATTGAAGAGTTGCGTCAATTCTCGTCAGACCGGGCGCAAGCGATGCTGCAAGAGATCAATTCCCTGGCCCGCGAGCTGCAGGATAAAGACAGTGATGGCGATCACAGCGGTCGGTTTGCAGCGGGCGCTTTTGTCCTGCCCTCGCCGCAAAAATCGCAAAGTAAAAACCCGAAAGAGGATGAGTAAGTATGGGTGTGTTTCTTCGTGTGCTTGCGGCGTTTTTCCTGATGTCTTGGCTGCCTGCTCCGATTCAGGCCGAAGACAAAGGTGAAACTGATCGTGAAGGTGGCATTATCGGCACCGGTATCGTGGGCACGATCACCCATCTGGGCAGCATCCACGTGAATGGGCAGCATATTCTGTTCGATGACCAGATGCCGGTGGCCGACTCGGTTCCACTGATCTCCGCGGGCGATTTGAAACCGGGTCATACTGTTGCGGTTATTGTAGCGCAGGAAAATGGCGGGTGGCACGCAAAACATATCCGTCAGGTCCTGCCTCTGGTCGGACCAGTGTCCAGCGTGCAGGATGGTAGGGTGTCGGCTCTTGGGACGGACGTTGTGTACGAAGGGCCAATTGACATTCAAATCGGTGATTGGGTCGCCATCAGCGGATTGTGGCAAGGTCTGTCAGTGCGCGCTTCACACATCGAAAAACTGACAAGCGTTGGGCATCAGGCGCGGTTATCCGGCACGTATCTTGGGTCTGACCCTCAGGCCCAAACAGTGATCGGGGCAAGCGTTGTCAGTGGGCTTGAGCCGCAACATCTGTCGCCGGGTGATCTTGTTCGAGTTGTCGGGCAGCCAACACGCGACGGGATAATGGCCGAGCGTCTAGAAGCCGGGCTGTTCGCCGGTGCGGTCGGCGTTGTTCAGGTTCAGGGCTATTACTCGGAACCCCAGCCTGGTGGGCTGTATACGGTGCTGGGAAGTGGCTTGATCGCCTATAGCGATCAGCCCGAGATGATAGACACGAACACCCTGGTTATCCGCTGCGGCGACGGCAGCGGGCTGGTGAATGTAGGCAGCATAGGTGCTTTCGCTCAGCTGGGATGCTGAAACGTGAACTCCGGCTTTGGCTTTCGGGCGACACGTTTGATCCGGGAGGGTTTGGCCGTGCCCTCAATCTAATCACAGGGTCTGATCCGTGTGGATCAGGCCAGAGTTTGGAAGGCACGAAAGCGTTTCAGAAATGAAACGCGAGGTGACTTGCCCCAAAGGCAAAGCTGAACCTATCGTCGCAGGTAGGATAAGCGCCCTGCGGGCAGCGCAGGGTAAAACTCTGGGAAAGCAAGTTTTCGAGAAGGTATGCCAGATGTCTGAAAGCACCCCAACGCGTGACGTCGTACTTAGCCAGGCGCAATCCGACAAATATTGGGAGGATGGGTTTCTTTTTCCGCTGACCATCTTTTCCGAAAAGGAGGCCGCCGAAACCCGCGCTGAGCTTGAGCGGATTGAGCGGGAGTGGCTTGACGCGGATCTGCCCTTGCCGTTGAACACCTATAAACGGGTCAACGCACATCTGGTGATGCCGCTTGCGGCGCGTGTCGCGACGGATCCCCGCGTATTGGATGTGATCGAAGGTGTATTGGGGCCGGATATCATGATCTGGTCAGCTGAATTCTTCATCAAAGAGCCGCACACAGCCCATACTGTCGGGATGCACCAGGATTTGACCTACTGGGGTATGGGTGAAACCCCGGATCAGGTCACCGCCTGGATTGCGTTGTCGCCGGCAACGGTTGAAAGTGGGTGTATGGATTTTGTGCGCGCCAGCCACAAGAACCCGATCCTTCCCCATAAGGACACGTATTCAGACACCAATCTTCTGTCGCGCGGACAAGAGGTTGCGGTGGATGTAGCCGAGAGAGACAAGACCCACATCGAATTGACACCGGGGCAGATGTCTCTGCATCACGGGCTGACGATCCACGGTTCGGGTCCCAATCAATCGGGTGACCGGCGTATTGGTCTTGCGATCCGCTATCTTAACCCGAATGCCAAGCAACTGGTGGCCGAGCGAGACTATGCCATGCTGGCGCGCGGGCAGGATGGCCAAAGCAACTTTGTTCATGTCGAACCGCCAGCCGAGTTGTTTTCTGCTGATGCGCTGGCGCTGTACGACAGGGTTCGCAGCGATCAAAGCGCAGCGCTGGCAGAAGGTGCAAAAGGCTCAGTACCGTTATATGCGTCGTCCTGAAGCGCTTGCGCAAACGATGGTCAACTGCAGTGGAATCAAAGCCCGGTCGCGGCGCAGGGTTGCATTCAGGGGTATATTGCTGTTTCTGAGGCGGCGAAAAGCAAATCAGATATTCTCGGATCGCGGCTATGACAAAAACAGCATTGGTGACTGGTATTACAGGGCAGGACGGATCTTATCTTGCTGAGCTTTTGCTGGAAAAAGGATATGAAGTCCATGGCATCAAGCGCCGTGCATCTTCGTTCAACACACAGCGCATTGACCACATTTATCAGGACCCGCATGTGCCCAATCCGCGCCTGCACCTGCATTACGGTGACCTAAGTGACACATCGAACCTGACGCGCATCATTCAAGAGGTTCAGCCGGACGAGGTGTATAACCTTGGCGCTCAGTCCCACGTGGCGGTCAGTTTTGAATCGCCCGAGTATACCGCTGATGTCGACGCAATCGGTACATTGCGCCTGCTCGAGGCGATCCGGTTTCTGGGTCTCGAGAAAAAGACGCGCTTTTATCAGGCGTCCACGTCCGAACTCTATGGATTGGTCCAAGAGACACCGCAACGCGAGACAACGCCGTTTTATCCGCGTTCCCCTTACGCGGTGGCCAAGCTTTATTCCTACTGGATCACCGTCAACTATCGCGAAGCCTATGGCATGTATGCCTGCAACGGCATCCTGTTCAATCACGAAAGCCCGCGCCGGGGCGAAACCTTTGTGACGCGCAAGATCACCCGTGGTCTGTCCAACATTGCACAAGGTCTGGAAGGCTGCCTGTATATGGGCAACATCGACAGCCTGCGCGACTGGGGGCACGCCAAGGATTACGTCCGGATGCAATGGTTGATGCTGCAACAGGACGCCCCCGAGGATTTCGTTATCGCAACGGGTGTACAGTATTCGGTGCGTCAGTTCATCGAATGGTCTGCCGCTGAGCTGGGTGTGACGCTTGAATTCTCAGGTACAGGCGTCGATGAAATCGCCACGGTCAAATCCGTCGAGGGCGATAGTGCACCTGCGTTGAAACCCGGCGATGTAATCATGCGCATCGACCCGCAATATTTCCGCCCGGCCGAAGTGGAAACATTGCTTGGCGATCCTTCGAACGCCAAAAACAAACTGGGCTGGGAGCCGGAACTGACGGTTCAGCAGATGTGCGTTGAAATGATAACCGAGGACCTGAAGACAGCCAAACGGCATGCCTTGCTAAAACAGCATGGTTACGAATTGCCGGTCACTCTGGAAAATGGCTGAGGCGGGGGGCATGCGCAAGATCTACGTTGCCGGACATGGCGGCATGGTCGGCGGCGCAATCCTGCGTTGCTTGCAAAACCGTAAAGCATCAGGCGAGGCGCTGGAGCTTGTGACACGGACCCATGCGGAACTTGATCTGACCAATCAAACCGCTGTCGCCGATTTCATGCAGAGCGAGCGCCCGGACGTTGTCATTCTGGCGGCTGCTAAAGTCGGCGGTATCCATGCCAACAACACCTATCCGGCGGATTTCATTTACAAAAACCTGATGATCGAGTGCAACGTGATCCATCAGGCGTTTTCCGCTGGTGTCAAAAACCTGCTGCAATTGGGAAGTTCCTGCATCTATCCGCGTGCAGTGCCGCAGCCAATGCGCGAAGATGCCCTGCTGACAGGCGTGTTAGAGCCGACAAACGAACCTTATGCCGTGGCAAAGATTGCCGGTATCAAGCTGTGTGAAAGCTACAATCGGCAGCACGGGGTGGACTACCGTTCCGTGATGCCGACAAACCTGTATGGACCTGGTGACAATTTTCACCCTGAAAACAGTCACGTCCTGCCCGCCCTGATCCGCCGATTTCACGAGGCATGCGGGGATGGGCTGGACGAAGTTGTCATATGGGGCACAGGCAAGCCCCGGCGCGAGTTTCTGCATGTTGACGATATGGCTGAGGCGTCTTTGTTCGTAATGGACCTGCCTCGTGCTGCGTATGAGGCAAATACCCAACCCATGCTGAGCCATATCAACGTGGGATGTGGCGAAGATATCTCGATCGCGGAACTGGCAGCGATGGTAGCAAAGATCACCGGGTTCACCGGGCGGATTACGCAAGACGTCAGCAAGCCGGACGGTACCATGCGGAAGCTGATGGACGTTTCCCGGCTGGCCGATATGGGATGGCGCGCGACTATCGGGATCGAAGACGGTATTCGCGAAACCTATGCCTGGTTTCTGGAGCAAGCCGAGGCAGAACTTCGCGCGAAGTGACCGCCCGGACAAAGATCCGGGCAGTCTGGCGGATCAGAACCAGCGGCCAATAGCTATGGTCGTTGGAGGTAAAGCCGTCGCGTCAGAAGCAGACGAAAGAACTTTGTACACGACCTGAGTTTCGGACGGTTCATCAAAGCCCATGAACCTGTTGATCGCGCCCCCACTGCCGCTGATTGCCGGGTTGGTGCCAGTAGCAAAGGCAGCCGGGAAAACCCATGTTGCAGACGAGCTCGCATACAGTGCACCTTCGGTGTTTGTGCAGGTCGTTGCATCCAGTGAAGCGGTGCAGATCTGGGTACCATCAGCAAACCGGACGAAATCACCACTCGGTGTGGCTCCTCGTTCAATCACAGCGCCGGTCGGGGTTCCGCCACTTTGCGTGACTGTCCCCACTAGGTTGCCGGGCCCATACCCGTAGTCAGCCCGCATCAGGCGGCCCGCCGTTGTGTCGTTTGCACTGTTTTGCACGGCCGTGCCAGAGGCCACCCCAGACGCTGGATCAAAACTCAGCGCCTCAAACCAACTGTTCCCATCCGGCGAGACCTTGATGGAAAAGCCTGTGTTACCGGACAGACCCATTTCCGCATGTCCGGTCCAGTTGGATTGAAACAAAAGGGATGCGGTCTCACCCGCATTTGCCTTGTTGATCTTCAGTTGATGCCCGGCCCCTTCGTGGCTTAGCAACGTCGCCGGGGCGCGCACCGACAGCCGGTTGGTCGTGTCGTGCCCGGTGGCAATTCCGATGCCCGGCAGGTTTTGCGTCGTCGTCGGGGGTTCGACCCATGCCGACCCGTCCCAAATTGTCAGACGGTTATTCTCCTGGTCCCACGCGCGCCAGCCCGATTTGGGCGTTATGAAATGCCAGCCATTGTCTAACCAAGCTGCAAGTTCTCCGGCATGATCCGACCAATCGCCGGAGGGCGTCGACCCAAGGGCATAAAGCTCGCCCTGAGCCGGAACTGCGGGCGGGGTTGAGGCATTGATAGACGCAACACTCAGCTGGACGATCAGATCAAGGCGTCTCAGGGCTTCGTTATGCGTGACGTGCTTTTGCGCTTGCGACGGTTGCAGGAATGGCAGGTTCAATTTGGGCGAATTTTGGGACAAAGGGCATTCTCCGTTGGTTGTCGGATCGACAATTTCGTTGCGCGCCAGACTGAAGCGCCTCAGATGAATCCCGCCTGACCGGTACGAACGCTCGGTTAATGTCGTGCCATTGTTTTGTCTGAGTGAAGGGCTGTCCAATCGCCCCCAAGGCCTTTCATCTACACCGAAAGAAAAAGGCAAACTGCAATGCCCGCAGTTTGCCCCTTAAATCGATACCGTTTGCCTCGTCGTCAAGGCTGCAATCTTGGTTACTGGGCTGCCTGACCCGTGGCGACAACGTCGTGCAGGTATTTCTGCAAATCCTCTCGAAGGTCATCGCGCGCCAGCGCAAATGCGACGGTCGCCTGCAGGAAACCCGCTTTGGACCCGCAGTCAAACCGCTGGCCGTCGAATTTGTACCCGAAGACCGGGACACCGTTTCTGATATCTTCGGCGATTGCGTCCGTCAGTTGAATTTCGCCGCCACTGCCCTGCTTGTTCTGATTGAGGTTGTACAGCACCGATGGGCGCAGAATGTAACGGCCGATAACCGCCAGATTGGATGGTGCTTCCTCGGGCTTCGGTTTCTCGACCATGCCGCGCGCGCGCACGACTGTGCCGATGTTATCGCCGACATCCAGAACGCCGTAAGAGCTTGTCTTTTCCGAGGGAACTTCCATGGTGGCAACCATATTGCCGCCGGTTTCTTCATAGGCTTCTATCATCTGCTGCAAGCAGGGCTTTTCCCCTGCGATAACGTCGTCGGGCAGCATGACCGCAAATGGTTCGTCTCCGATCAGGCGGCGTGCGCACCACACGGCGTGACCCAAGCCCAGAGCTTTGTGCTGCCGGATATAGGCGATGGCCCCGCTTTCCATGTTGGTCGCATTTAGTGTTTCCAACAGGTCGTCTTTGCCCTTTTCCTTAAGTGTTTGTTCAAGGATTTGGTTGTGGTCAAAATAGTCCTCAAGCGCCGATTTTCCGCGGGATGTTACAAAAATGAACTCGGTAATCCCGGCCGCCCGGGCTTCGTCGATTGCGTATTGAACCAGCGGGCGATCGACCAGGGTCATAATTTCCTTAGGTACCGATTTTGTCGCGGGCAGAAAGCGAGTACCAAGACCCGCAACCGGAAAAATCGCCTTTGTGACCTTACGTGCCATGCTACCTCTCAGCAAAAAGTCTTGTCCGTATGAAAGTGTTTTGTCGACGCCACCTCATAGTGTGTGCGGTTAGAACAATCAACGCAAATAGGCAAAGCTGGTCAACTCGGAGAGATCGTGCCACCGTTGAAATCGGAAGTCAAAATGCTGTGGTCATGCCGGCTATAACTTAGCCTCGGAAGTTGCATTATTTGGGGCAAAGAGGATGAATTTGTACACATTGGACACGGTGGCGAAACAAAAATGAATCGCCGAAACACCCAAAAACGAACCTGCCCCGAAGGCTGTGAATTGCTTCGGAGCAGGCGGGTTTATGCCTTTGCCATGATCGCCTCGAGCGGGTCGTGCTCGGCCACAAAATGATTAGGCTTCACTTCACTCAACAGAGGAACATAGTCATTCTCACCGGCCGCCAAACGACTTGGCAGGAAACGCAACGCGGCTTTCGGATCCATCGGTGAGGGCAGTTCGCCCGGCAGTTTCAGGCGCGTGCGGCTGCGCTCCACGTCCGGGTCCGGAATTGGCACGGCCGAGATCAGCGATTTGGTGTAGGGGTGGATCGGATCAGAACATATCACTTCTCCGTCGCCCAGTTCCACGATCCGGCCCAGATACAGCACCATGATCCGGTTAGATACCGCTCGTACAACCGACAGGTCGTGACTGATGAAGATCATCGACAGACCGAACTCCTGCTGCAACTCGCGCAGCAATTCCACGATCTGCGCCTGAATTGACACGTCCAGCGCGGACACTGCTTCGTCGCAGATGATCAGCTTGGGTTTGTTGATCATCGCCCGTGCAATGCCGACGCGCTGGTTCTGACCGCCCGAAAGCTCGTGCGGATAGCGGTTGATCATGTTGGCCTTCAGGCCGACCCGTTCCATCATTTCGGCGACCAGCTTCTTGCGCTCCCGCTCAGTCAGGTCAGGGCGATAGGTCTTCAGCGGTTCCGCAATTGAGGCCGAGATGGTCATCCGCGGATCGAGGCTGGCCAGCGGGTCCTGGAACACGATTTGCAAGTCCTTGCGGTACTTGTTCAACTCGGACCTCCTAAGTCCAACAATGGGATGACCCAGCCAACTGACATTTCCCGCACTGGGTTCGATCAACTGCAGGACGGCCCGTGCCAGAGTGGACTTTCCGCAACCAGACTCGCCCACGACTCCCAATGTTTCGCCCTTGCGGATGTCAAAACTGACACCATCGACGGCTTTCAAAGGTACTTTGTGCCCGAACAAACCGCCCGAGACGTGGATTGGGAAGTGCACTTTGACGTCGTCGACTTTCAGCAGCGGCTCATCGACTTTTTCCAGCGCCTTGGGTGCGTCACCGGCGTCGATGCGGGGCATCGCGGCCAGCAAAGTCTTGGTGTAGTCGTGTTTGGGCGCCCGGAAGATTTCACGCGTCTCGCCGGCCTCAACGAATTGACCCAGCCGCATGACCTGAACGCGATCGCACATTCGGGCCACGACACCCATGTCATGGGTAATCAGCGCAATCGCGGTGCCTTCGTCCTTTTGCAGGCGTACCATCAGGTCCAGAATGTCTGCCTGAACGGTCACATCCAGCGCCGTTGTCGGTTCATCCGCGATCAACAGCTTTGGATTACACAACATGGACATTGCAATCATGACCCGCTGGCGCATACCGCCGGAAAGCTCATGCGGGTATTGATCCAGACGCCGTTTAGCCTCAGGGATGCGCACACGGTCCAGCCATTCAAGACAGCGAGCCCGAGCAGCCGATCCTTGCAGCCCCTCGTGAACCTGCAGAACTTCGCGCATCTGCTGACCGATCCGCAGGTGCGGGGTCAGGGCGGTCAGGGGATCCTGAAAGATCATGCCGACATCGTCGCCACGGATCTGGTTCAGCTTGTTGACCGGCAGGTTCAGAATTTCCTGACCGTTCAGCATGGCAGAGCCTGATGCCTGCCCCGCAGGTGGCAGCAGGCCCATCGCGGCCATGAATGTCTGGCTTTTGCCGGACCCGCTCTCACCTACGATACCCAGGCATTCGCCCGGATTGATGTCAAAACTGATGCCTTTGACGGCCTCGACAACGCCGTCGGCGGTGTTGAACTGGACGCTCAGGTCTTTTACGGAAAACAGGCTCATATCAGCGATCCTTCGGGTCCAGAGCGTCGCGCAAGCCATCACCTATGAAGAACATGGTGATGATGATTGCGACATAGAATGTCAGTGGGAACAACAACTGCCACAGCGTGCCATAGCCCATCGTCCCAGCCCCTTCGGCGATCAGTCGACCCAGCGACGTGTAGGGTTCAGAAATCCCAAGGCCGAGGAACGAGATGAAACTTTCAGTCAGGATCATCTCAGGCACCAGAAGCGAAGCATACACAATCACCACGCCAAGAAGGTTGGGCAGGATATGGCGATACATGATGGTGAATTCGCTGACCCCAGCTGCACGTGCGGCCTCGATAAACTCTCGGTTCTTCAGGGTCAGGGTTTGCCCCCGGACAATTCGTGCCATCGTCAGCCAACCAACCGCACCAAGTGCGATGAACAGCATGACGAATGATCGACCCGCGACAACCAGCAACAGGATGATGACCAGAGTTGCCGGAATGGCCAGCAGGATATCGACGAAGCGCATCATTACGCCATCAGTACGGCCACCGATATACCCTGCAGCAATACCGTAACATGTACCGACGATCAGGGCGGTCGCGGCACCGATCAGACCCACCAGCAGCGATGTCGTCGTCGCCTGAATGATGCGGCTGTATAGATCGCGCCCCAGATCGTCGACGCCGAAGAAATGCCCAGTCTCTGCGGACGGCATTCCCATGCCGCGTACGTCGCCCATGACGTTCCAGTCGATTTCCTCGTTGCTCCAAACGGCAAAGTAGGGGCCAATGATCGTGAACAAAACGATCATAGCCAGAATGAACAGACTCGCCATGGCAGCCTTGTTGCGAACAAAACGCATCCGTGCGTCCTGCCAAAGTGAACGCCCCTGAATGACCGTGTAATCGGTGATATCTTCGGCCAGGTGGGCGGCTTTTTGTGATTTACCAAGCATTGCCAGCCCCTCAGTAACGGATTTTCGGATCGAACCAGGCATAAGCCAGGTCGGTCAGCAGGTTTACAAGAACGGTCAGGACGCCATACAGGATCGTGACCCCCAACAGCACGGCATAGTCGCGCGACAGCGCGGACCCCACATAGGCCTGCCCCAGTCCACCGGTCGAAAAATAGATGTCCACAAAGACCGAACCGGTCAGTACGTAGACGAAAACCGGACCCAGATAAGACACGACGGGCAGCAAGGTTGGTTTCAGTGCATGGCGCCAGATCACGGTTCTTGTCGGCAGACCCTTGGCTCGGGCCGTGCGGATGAAGTTCGAGTTCAGAACCTCCAGCATCGATGACCGCGTGATCCGTGCAATGGACCCCATGTATGAGGTAGCAAGCGCGATAACGGGCATGATCAAGTACGGCCACTGGCCGCCATTCCAGCCACCACCCGGCAGCCACCCCAACCACAAGGTGAAGGTCAGGATCAGGATCGGACCCATGATGAAGTTCGGCAGCGCCTGCGCTGCAATACCCAAGCCAACAGCAAGATAGTCGATCCAGCTGTTGTGCTTGATCGCCGCGGCAATCCCCAGCGCGACTCCGACGGTTGTTGCCACCAGGAAGGACAGCGAACCATAGGTCAGCGAGATCGGGAAACCCTGCGCGATGATGTCATTCACGTCCCGGTCCTTGAACTTAAAGGACGGGCCGAAATCAAAATGCACGACGATGTTATACAGATAGTCCCACAGCTGTTTCCACAGCGGTTGGTCCAAACCGTACCGTGCCTCAATATTGGCCAGCACCGCGGGCGGCAGTGGCCGTTCCGAGGTGAATGGTCCACCTGGCGCGAAGTGCATCAGAAAGAAACTTGCAACGATCAGCAAAAGGATCGTTGGGACGGCGATCAGCAATCGCCGGACGATATAGGCAAGCATTTCATGCCCCCATTATTGGCTTTGCCCCGGAAAGAACTCCGGGGCAAAGCTTGGTCTAAGGAAGATTATTCGGCGGTTTTGTAGAGGTTCTTGGAATACCAGTTCTGCTCTACGTTTTTGACCGGCCAGTTACCAACATCGCTGTCCATCATGTAGACGCCAGCATAGTGATAGATAGGGATAACGGGCGTCTCTTGCGCGATGATACGCTCGACCTCGGTGTAGAGAGGAGCGGCATCGTCAGATGTTTTGGCGTCGGACAACAGTTCATCAACGCGGGCGTTGTTGTACTTGCCGTCGTTATAGCCGGAATCCGACTGTAGAAGATCGAGGAAGGTCGAGGCTTCGTTATAGTCGCCACACCATGCGCCGCGTGCCATATCGAAGTTCTGGTTGCCACGCTCTTCCAGGAAGATTTTCCATTCCATGTTGGCCAGCTCGGCATTGACGCCCAGCTTTTGCTTCCACATCTGGCTCAGGGCCACAGCAACTTTTTTGTGCGCTTCCGAGGTGTTGTAAACCATCTCAAAGCTCAGTGGGTTGTCGGGACCATAACCGGCTGCGGCTAGCAGTTCCTTGGCCAGTTCGTCGCGCTCGGCCTGCGACATGGACGCCATTTCTACGTCTGGAACGTCAAAGCCAGCGGTTGCTGCCGGGGCAAAGGTATAAGCCTGCGGCTGCCCACCTGCCATGATGTTCTCGGTGATGATCTTACGATCAACTGCCAGGGACAGCGCCTGACGGACGTTCGGGTCCTTGAAGGCTTCGGGGCCACCATCGGACAGGTTGAACGTGTAATAATAGTTACACAGGCGCGGGAAGCTGATTGCTTCTTCCGGGTGCTCTTTTTGCAAGCGTGGGAACTGACCTGCGGGAACTTCTGTGCGGTCCAGCTCACCTGCCAGGTAACGGGTCAGCGCGACGTTTTCGTCGTTGATGACTAGTGCCACGACTTTTTCGATGATCGTGTTGTCGTTGTCCCAGTAGTTTTCGTTCCGCTCACGAACCGAACGTTCCTGCGGCAGATGCTCGGTCAGGACGTATGCCCCGTTCGATACGATGTTTTCAGGCTTGGTCCAGGCGTCGCCAAACTCTTCGATAACTTTCTGCGGGGCAGGGAAAGTGGTCGAATGCGTGGTCATTTGCGGGAAGTACGGCAGCGGTGCGCTGAGCGTCACTTCAAGCGTGTGGTCGTCGATGGCTTTAACGCCCAAGTCGTCAACCGACTTGTCACCTGCGATGATTTCAGATGCGTTCTCGATCGACATCAGTTCCATGAACCACGCATAGGGCGAGGATAGGGCGGGATCGACGGCACGTTTCCAGGCGAAAACAAAATCGCTGGCGGTTACCGGATCACCATTCGACCACTTCGCATCGTCGCGCAGGGTAAAGGTGTAAACGTCTTTGGAGTCGTTGGTGGTGTAACCGGTGGCAACACCGGGGACCAGATTGCCGTCTTCGTCCTGGTTCATCAGGCCTTCGAACAGGTCACGCACGATCTCGGCGCCGGAAACATCCTCAACAACCTGAGGATCGACCGAGCTGTGTTCGTCGAGAATACGATAGGTAAAGGTCTGGTCATCCGCCAACGCTTCGCCGGTAGTCGGATGGGTTCCGGCGGCAAATGCAGCACCGGTTATCATGGTCGAGGTCAACAGCCCCGCAAGAGATGTACGAATATACTTGTTCATGTTTTTCAACTCCCGTTTTTTATTCGGCAACCCACGCGCATCCCTTCAGGATGGCTGAAGGCCACCATGTTTGTCCGACCCAGAAAGAGACCGGGACTGGTTCGAATTTTGCTTTTTCAGATCGCAATGAACACCGCGTCGCAGTCTTTCGGTTTGCAGTCGGGAACGTGTTTGCAAAAGTCGCCTTTCACTGATGTCGAACGTGGCATTATTTCAAAAAAGGTTAAAGCCTTTGCCTTAAAATTGGGCAACCAGAGGTGGATTGTGAATGGAAACGGGGGTGCAGTGGAAATTTTATGTTGAAACTCGGAGGCTTCGTGACATTTTCGTGAAAGGCAACGTTTTTCGTTTGGCTGTTGCCGTCGGGTCAAACAGCTGAGGGGTCTCTGGATCAGGGCGAATCGCTACTGTTTCAGGCTGGTCTTCATGCCCGCGTCAGGAAAGCAGGTCGGAGCCTGGCCGATCGATTCTTGCCAGCGACCGATCGAGCGGCGGGTTTTGAAACCCGGTAGGCCATCTGCCCCGCCCACGTCGTGTCCTTGTTGTTCCAGTGTGCGTTGCATGGACGATATGTCAGACCGGTACAAGTTTCCCACCTTGCCCCAGCGTCCTGTGAAATCGCCAATGCCATATTGAATGCGGTCTCCGACGTGTCCAACGAACAAGGCATACAGATCGCTTTTGTTGTATTCCTTGAGGACATAGAAGTTCGGCGTGACGACAAAGGCAGGGCCGTTCCGCCCTGCAGGCATCATCAAATACCCCTCACCGGCCAGTTCATGTTTTGGAAACGGCTTGCCTGACACACGCGCAATTCCCATTTCGGCCCAGTCCCGAATGGGTCTGCCTTGGTCGGGACCTTCCAGTGCGCAGGAAATTGTGTCAGGAACTATGACCTCGAACCCCCAATCTCGTCCGGTCCTCCAGCTATGCTGCGCCAGATAATTCCCGATAGAAGCAATTGTATCTTCGGCTGAGGTCCAAATGTCAGCTTTCCCGTCCGCGTTCCCGTCGGCCGCATAGGTCAGGAAATTGGAGGGCATGAATTGCGGCTGACCCAAAGCGCCCGCCCAGCTGCTTTTCATTGTGCCCGGCGGTGCATCGCCCGCCTCGGCGATTTGCAGCGCCGCGATCAGCTCTTTGGTAAAATAGTCCGCGCGGGTACTCATGAACCCTTTGGTGCCCAGCACCTGGAAGGTGTTGTGCCGAATGGGAACTTGCCCATAGCCGCTCTCACGACCCCAGATGGCCAGAATGATGCGGGCGGGCACGCCGGTTTCGGTCTCGACGCGCGACAAGGTTGCGGCGTGTCGCCGGGCCATTTGCCGCCCGACTGATGTCGCGCCCTGAACGGAACCCGCGTTGAAGTATCGACCCGGAGAGCCAAATTCGGCCTGTTTTTGCCGTTTTGGGGTTTTGATCGGTTGCCCAGACGGCACCAGATCCGGCAATTTCCAGTTCAGCGTCACACCGTCAAAGGCCTGTTGCATCGTGCGCCTGGAAACACCCTTGGCTCTGGCCTTTGGCCAGATGGTGTCTTGCAGCCAAGACTGGAATTGTCTTTCAACCGCAGCACGATCTTGCGCGGTTGCACTTGTGGACAGGCACCAAAGACCCAGGACGAACATGATCCATCGCATCGCTTAAGGTCTGGCTTGGTCAAAGCCGCAAGTCAACAGCGGTTTTCCCGTGGTTTTGTCTGCGCCAATTCCCACCGTTGATCAGGGTCGGCGGCCGAGCACCGACCTATTTGGGAAAAAGCCTTGAGAAATTTCATTTGTCTGCCGATAGTTGGCGCGAGAGATTGCTTTAGGAGGACAATCAGGCGTGGCCCTATTCCGAATGTCACCAAAGGCGATGCAGGTTGTGATTGTCGCTGCGGCTCTCTCTGCTACGGTGCAAGCTGCCGGCGCAAGTGACAGTTTCATGGACCCACAAGGTCCGATTGCCGCTGTCCAAAAAGTGCACCTTTTCCGCGCAACTGTCCTGATCCTGTTGGCGGTTATCCCGGTTCTTGTTTTGGTGCCGCTGATTGCCTTTCGGTATCGGCGGCGCAAAGAAGGCGGAGCCATATACCGGCCCAAGTGGGATTTCTCCGGTCCGTTGGAGTTCGTTATGTGGGGCGTGCCGGTCCTAATTGTCGTGCTGCTGTCTTTCTATCTGTGGAAGGCGACCCACAGATTGGACCCATATTCGGATCGCTTTGGCGAAATGCCTGCGCTGAACGTTCAGGTCGTCGGCTTGGATTGGAAATGGCTGTTCATCTACCCCGATCTTGGCATCGCCAGCGTCGGAGAGCTTGGCATCCCCGTCAAACAGCAGGTCGCAATGACACTGACGACCGATACTGTGATGCAGTCCTTCATGATCCCTGCTTTGGCAGGCCAGATTTATGCAATGCCCGGTATGACTACGGAATTGCATGTCGTGTCGGATGTGGCTGCAACAATGCAGGGCGAGAACACCCAGTATAACGGGCGCGGGTTCACCAAACAGAAGTTCCAAACCGTTGCCATGTCCGTCGAGGAATTCAACAAATGGGTCGACAAGGTGCGCAGTAACGGCATTGCGCTGAATGACGAGACCTATCGCATTTTGGCCATGCGGACGGACCGGGACGAGGTTCAAGCCGCGTTGGGAACCGAGCAAATGCCAGATAACGCGTTGTATTTCACGCTGGAGGACAGCAACCTGTTTCATTCAATTGTGCATCGGTATCACGGCAACAATGCTCTGACCGCCGACCAGCAGCCGGGGACGGTAGAATTCGGGCAGGAGGCGCAGCAATGACCACCAATGGTTCTGGCTTCTTCGGCCGCCTGAATTGGGACGCGTTTCCGATTACAGGGCTTATTCAGAATCCCAACACGAACGAGATTGTCGCCAACACTGCCGCTGCGATAGTGATTGTCGGTGTCATCGTTGTCGTTGGATCATTAACGTGGTTTCGCCTTTGGGGACCATTGTGGCGCGATTGGCTAACCAGTGCGGATCACAAGAAGATCGGCATCATGTACATCGTCTTTGCAATCGTCATGCTTGCGCGCGGCGTTTTGGAAGGCGTGGTAATGCGGGCGCAGCAGGCGGCCGGTCCGGGCGATGGATTTCTTGAGGCCGAGCATTTCGCCGAACTATTTAGTACCCATGGAACGATCATGATCTTCTTTGTCGCCGTTCCGTTTGTGTTTGGGCTGGCGAATTTCCTGATCCCGCTGATGATAGGTGCGCGCGATGTGGCCTTTCCTGTGATGAACCAGATCAGCCTTGGTCTGACCGTCTCAGCCGGGATGATGCTGATGGTGTCGCTTGTGGTGGGCGAGTTTTCGACCGGCGGTTGGACGGCATATCCGCCATATACCGGTGCGGCGTTCAACCCCGGTGTCGGTCCGGACTACTGGATCTGGGCGATCGTCGTCTCTGGTGTCGGAACAACACTGACGGGCATCAATTTTGCTGTCACGATCTATAAGTTGCGCGCACCTGGCATGAAATTCATGCGGCTACCGATGTATTGCTGGACAATCATCTGTAGCTCGATCCTGATTGTCTTTGCCATGCCGCCTCTGGGCGTTGCCGCCCTGATGCTGGCAGCGGACCGGTATCTGGACTTTCATTTTTTCACCAACGACCTTGGCGGCAACATGATGAACTATGCCAATATGTTCTGGCTGTTTGGTCATCCCGAAGTCTATTTGCTGGTTCTGCCGGCCTACGGTATCTACTCTGAGGTCTTCGCAACATTCTCGGCCAAGCGCCTGTATGGCTACAACTCGCTGGTAATCGCCACCATGTCGATTGCGGTGTTGTCATTCACTGTCTGGCTGCACCATTTCTTCACCATGGGTCAAAGCGCGCTGATCAACGCCGTGTTTGGCATCGCGACAATGCTAATTGCTATCCCGACAGGGGTGAAGGTCTATGACTGGATGGCTACCTTGTTCCGCGGGCGAATCCGGTTTTCGGTGCCAATGCTCTATGGGTTGTCTTTCTTAATGTTGTTTGTCATCGGCGGGCTATCCGGTGTGATCCTCGCAAACCCAACAGTGGACTATCAGGTCCACAACACGCTATTTCTTGTCGCCCACTTCCACAATGTCCTGTTGCCGGGTGTGCTGTTCGGATTGCTTGCCGGATACAATTATTGGTTCCCCAAAGCTTTCGGGTTCCGCCTGAACGAATTCTGGGGCCGCGTCTCGGTTGCGTTGTGGACCGTCGGGTTCATGCTGACATTCCTGCCGCTGTATTTCGTCGGCCTGATGGGAATGCCACGCAGGTCATTCAGTTGGGAGGACCCGAGCTTCCACCCGTACATGATCGTTGCCGTCGTCGGCGCGCTGATCATATTGGCGGCTTTGCTGTCGGTGATCGTGCAACTGTGGGTTAGTATCCGTGATCGGGAAAAGGCACGAGTTCCGGTCGGTGATCCGTGGGATGCGCATACGTTGGAATGGTCGATCCCGGCCCCGCCGCCTTCCTACAATTTTGCCATCATCCCCCATGTGACCGATCGGGACGATTTTGCTGCCGCGAAAGAGCGCGGCAACGCGTACCCGTCGCCTGATGCCTATGAGGATATCTCGGTTCCGCTGAACACTGGCATAGGCTTCAGTCTCTGCGTGCTCAGCGGGGTTTGGATGTTTGCGCTGGTCTGGTGGATCTGGTGGCTGGCGGCGCTGATGACAATCTTTATGCTCGCGACCTTTATCGCATGGACGTTCAAGGCCGAAACAGAGCGGGTCATTCCGGCAGACGACGTGCGTAAGCAGCACGAAGCCTGGTTGGATCTGGTGCACAATTCTACGCCCGTTGACCGTGATCACGAAACTGCCCCGGAAAATCGCGGATTGGCCCGCCCTGATCTGGAGGCCGTGACATGAAACGCGCGCCCACCCACAGCTATCCCGGCCTGAACCTTGGACGGCGGCACGCAAGTGCCGACAAGGCAAGCGAAGTCGTTACCTTCGGGTTCTGGGTCTTTTTGATGAGCGACCTAGTCTATTTCGGGCTGATGTTCGCGATCTACATCACAATGATCGACGCACAGGCAGGCGGACCCGGGCCGCACGAATTGTTCGACCTGAAAAGCATCTTTGCCCAGACGCTGATCCTTTTGACCAGCAGTCTTACTGTGGGTCTGGCGATGCTTGCGCTCAAATACAACCTTCCGCGGTGGCGGATCGTATTCTGGTTCTTTGTGACACTGGTTCTTGGTCTCAGTTTTCTGGTTCTGGAAATGCGCGACTTCATGTCGATGGCCGAAAAGGGGGGTATCCCACAGCGCAGTGGGTTTTTGTCAGCATTCTATGGGCTGGTGCCTTTGCACGGTCTGCACGTCACGGCCGGGTGCATTTGGTTGATCGTGCTGGGTATTCAGCTACGAATTTTTGGCCTTACCGATTTGCTGATGTCTCGCGTGGTACGGCTGGCGCTGTTCTGGCATTTTCTGGACCTGATCTGGATTGGCATCATCACTATCGTTTATTTCGGAGGGCTGACCTATGGATAAGCGCAGCGAAATGCATCGCCGCGAGCGCCGCCGTTATGTGATCGGCTATGGTGGGTCGCTTTTGTTGACCTTTGCAGTTTTCGGAATCGCTTATCGTTACGGCATTGAGACACCGGGCGTTTACCTTGCAATCAGCCTGCTCGGATTGGCTCAGCTGATCGTACAGCTGGTTTATTTCTTGCACATCGACCGACGTCGCAGCAGCCGCGAAGATCTGGACCTTATCCTGTTTTCCACGATGGTGCTGCTGATCATCATTCTTGGAACTGTTTGGATCATGGGTAATCTGGCGGTTCGGATGCACACGTTTCCAATGTGACGTTCGGCCAAGCCAAATGAAGGGGGCTGGTTCATGAAATCTCTTAAGGTCGTTGGCGCGGTGGTCATCTTGGGCGCAATTGCCATCGGGCTGCTGTTGTACTGGCGCCATCAGGAACGATACCCTTCGACCGATGACGCCTATGTGGGGGCGAACATCATCTACGTGGCGCCACAGGTCACCGGTCAGGTTGCCGAAGTGCTTGTGATTGAGAACCAGCCGGTCAAAACCGGGGACTTGCTGTTCACGATCGACGATACGCAATTCAAAGCTTCGGTTGATCAAGCCAAGGCCAACCTCGACAGCGCGGTGCAGCAGGCGCAGTCTTACGGTACGCAGATCGCGGCCGCACAAGCGGTGGTCGACAGCACGCAGTCGGCCTACAATACCGCTCAGAGCAATCTGGAACGTGCTAAGGCGCTGTTTTCAGATGGTGATCTGGCACAGGCGTCACTGGATCAAACCAGTTCGGAGTTTGCGCGCGCCGCGGCGCAGCTTACCACAAGCCAATCCGCCCTGTTGGCCTTGCAAAGCGGTCTGGCGGCCAAACAGGATGATATTCTGTCATCGCAAGCTCAATTGGAAATTGCGCAGGCCAATCAGAATTGGACCAAGATTTTCGCATCGGCAGATGGGTGGATCGCCAACCTGACCCTAAGGCCTGGATCGTCGGTTTCAGCTAACGCGCCGCAGTTTTCCATCGTCGAGTCGTCTGATTGGTGGGTGGACGCCAATTTCAAAGAGACGTCGCTGCCGCGTATTCGTCCGGGTCAGCAGGTCACTGTAAAGGTCGACATGATGCCGGGCGTCACCCTGACGGGCAAAGTTGCGTCAATCGGACGGGCGTCGGGGGATACGTTCTCGCTGTTGCCATCCGAGAACGCCAGCGGGAATTGGGTCAAGGTCACGCGGCGCTTTCCGGTGCGGGTTGAACTTGATCCTACGGATGCCCCATTGCGCGTGGGTGGCAGTAGCAAGGTGACCGTGGATACCACACCGCAGGCCCAAAAATGACATCCCCGGCAGCAGGCCACATCAATCCGGTGATTGTGGTTGCTGTTGTCCTCAGCGCTATTCTTGAGGTGCTCGACAGTACAATCGTCAATGTCGCGCTGCCCCATATTCAGGCGGCATTCGGGGCAACAACCGATCAGGCCACGTGGATACTGACCAGTTATATTGTGTCGGCCGTTGTGGTCATGCCACTGACGGGCTTTGTCGCCCGCCGTGTCGGCCGTCGACGTCTGATCCTGACCGCTGTGACCGGGTTCGCGACGATGTCAGTCATGTGTGGCCTGTCCTGGAGCCTTGAGACCATTGTAGCCTTTCGCCTGGCCCAAGGCATGTTCGGGGCGTTTCTGATCCCGTTGTCCCAATCCATTCTATTCGACGCCTATCCCCGTGAAAAACGTGGGCAGGCGATGGCGGTCTTCGGTTTGGGAGTCGTCGTGGCCCCGGTGTTGGGACCAACAGTGGGGGCGATCCTGACCGAGTATTTCTCTTGGCGGATGGTATTTTTCGTGAACCTGCCGGTAGCCGCGATGGCGTTACTTTTGTTGGCCGGAGAGTTGCCGGATGACGAAACCGAAGAGGTTCGCATCGATTGGAAAGGTCTTGCCCTTCTGGCCATTGGCATAGGCTGCCTGCAATTTGTTCTGGATCAGGGAGAGACCAAGGACTGGTTGTCATCACGGGTCATTCAGGTTGCCCTCATCGCGTCGTTTTTGGGCGCGGTTGGGTTTATCATCCATGTGCTGACCACGGAAAAGCCGGTTGTCGATTTGCGGTTTTTCGCGGATCGCAATTTTGCGCTGTGCAATCTGGTTATCGCCGGATTTGCCATTTCCCTGTTCGGAGGTATCGCGATCCTGCCGACTTTCGTTCAAAACTTGCTGGACTATCCAGTCATCACATCGGGCCATCTGTTTATCCCGCGAGGGGTCGCCGCCGGGCTGTCGATGGTCCTGACCGGCGCTGTTCTGGTTACGCGTTTCGATCCGCGCATCCTGGCGGGGCTCGGTATGCTTTTGACGGCTGTCAGCAATTTCATGATGGGACGGCTCAACATGGATGCAGGTTTTTGGGAGCTTGCCTGGCCAGGAGCAGTAAGCGGTCTGGGAATGGGGCTGGTGTTTGTGCCGATGTCGATATTGGCCTTCGAAAGCATCTCCAAATCGCGGCAGGACGAGGCATCCGGCCTGTTCAATGTGACCCGTCAGCTTGGATCATCAGTCGGAATTTCCTTGGTCGGAACTTGGGTGGTTCGGGGCCTTCAAACAAACACGGCAGTTCTCAGCCAAAACGTGACGCCCTATAACCCCGCCGCCCAAGCCTATCTTGCGCCACTGAACTTGACGCCAGACAGTGCGCAGGGGGCGGCCATTCTGGGGCAGGAGATCGCGCAGCAGGCTGAACTGATTTCATATCTGACCGTCTTCAACAATCTAGGGCTTTTGGCCTTGGCGACCATTCCGCTGCTGTTCTTTTGCAAAGCACCTAAACCTGGAACGCAGGCGTCAGTGCCGGCACATTAACGCATCGCGAACAAGCCTAATGCCAGTGCCGCCCAGCAAAGACCTAGGCTGAGCAATATATTGCCCGCCGCCAGCGCGACGGTCCGTTCGCGTCTGAGTTCCAGCGACTGATAGGCAAAGCTGGAAAACGTCGTGAAGCCGCCGCAAAAACCAAAGACCAGGCGTCTTTGTTCTTCGCCCATCTCTATTGATCCGCCGAGATAGCCGATCCACAAACCCAGCAGCAGGCTACCCAGAACGTTTACAATCAGCGTCGAAAACGGCAGGTCATGAACAATCCGCAGTGCGATCCAGTGGCGCAAAACGGCCCCAAAACCGCCGCCTAATCCGAACATCGCGTGCAGGAACAATTCGCTCATTCAGTCGCCCTCGGTGGATGAAAGCGCCTTCCGATAGCCTCACCCAGAATGGCTGCGGCCAGTCCCACCGCGATTTCCAACGCGGCGGCCGAAGCCGCAACCCAGATGTTGGACAAGGCTAACCGCTCCAATTCGGAAACAAACGAGGAAAAGGTCGACAGGCCACCACAAAAGCCGACAGCTCCAAGATGCAGCACATGGGCATGGACGCGGTTTCGCACCGAATACAGCCACCCCAGTATGAAGCAGGCCACTATATTGATGCCAAAGGTCTGCGTCAGAAATCCGGCATGCGGTATGCTTACCGAGAACAACTCGCGCAGCAGCGACCCAACTGCGCCACCAATGAACACGGCTCCAAACATCAATGCCGTGGTCCGAACATGCGTTCGTTTTTGTGTCACAGCCTGCTGTCCTGCCTGTATCCCGTTTCTTCGGGCATAATGGCTGACGTTGCCCGGATCAACCGTGACCAATGTCCGCGCCATATTTCACATCTTCGCCCGATTACGTGAAGGCGGGCACAATCGCTTGCAATCTAACAGCGATTTGGCCCACGTTTGGCGAACACCTCGCCTGCTGAAGCAGGCTGGAAAGCACGCGATCCTGGGAGAGCACGAATGATTGTACGCAGACTCTATTACTTCATTGCATATGTGTGTCTGCCGTTGACCCTGTTGTGGGGTTTTTTCTGGCCGCCCGCCCATTGGTTGCTGGTGGTGCTTATTCCATATGCCGTAATCGGCCTTTACGACATGCTGACGACCAAGCACAACGTGCTGAACAACTACCCGGTCCTGGGGCATTTCCGGTACATGCTGGAGTTCGTCAGCCCGGAAATCCGGCAGTATTTTGTGGAAACCAACGAAAGCGGCCGCCCTTTCAATAGGATCGTACGATCACTTGTCTACTCGCGGGCCAAAGGACAGGTGGATACGCAGGCGTTTGGTACGCAATACGACGTCCTGTCAGTCGGATATCATCGTGCTAACCACTCGCTTGCGCCCAAGCATGTGGATGAAAGCGAAGAACGGATCATGCTGGGTGGCCCGCAATGCACGCAGCCATACAGTGCGTCGCGGCTGAACGTCTCCGCCATGAGCTTTGGGGCGCTCAGCGCCAATGCGATCCGGGCACTGAACGGCGGCGCCAAGGACGGCGGATTTGCGCATAACACGGGTGAGGGCGGCCTGTCCCCGCACCATCTGGCCGAGGGTGGCGACATCATTTGGCAGATCGGAACAGGCTATTTCGGCTGCCGCACGCCCGAGGGTGGTTTTGACAAGGACCTGTTTGCCGAAAAGGCAAAAAAGGACGTTGTCAAAGCGATTGAAATCAAGCTGTCGCAGGGGGCCAAACCTTCGCATGGCGGGGTGCTGCCTGCCGCAAAAGTGGATCAGGAAATTGCCGAAATTCGCGGCGTGCCGGAACATCAGGACGTGATATCTCCGCCCACTCACTCTGCTTTTGAAGGTCCAACCGGTCTGATGCATTTTGTGCAGCATCTGCGGGAAATGTCTGGCGGCAAACCAATCGGGTTCAAGCTGTGTATTGGTAGACCGTCCGAGTTTATGGCGATTTGCAAGGCGATGCTGGAAACAGGAATCCTGCCGGATTTCATCACAATTGACGGTGCCGAAGGCGGTACCGGTGCTGCCCCGGTCGAATTCACCAACCGGTTGGGCATGCCGCTGAACGAGGCGCTGATTTTCGTAAACAACTGCCTACGTGGCGTCGGTTTGCGTGACAAAATCCGGATCATCTGTTCGGGTAAGGTAGCCACCGGCTACGATATGGTCGAAAAATTCGCGCTGGGGGCAGATATGTGCAACGCGGCGCGCGCAATGATGTTTGCCGTAGGATGCATTCAGGCGCTGCATTGCAATACGAACCGCTGCCCGTCCGGCGTTGCCACTCAGGACCCGATACGGGGCAGGGCGGTCAATGTTCCACAAAAACGCCAGCGCGTGCACCGCTTTCACGATGCGACATTGGAAAGCTTCCGCGAACTTTTGGGCGCTATGGGCAAAGACAAAGTGTCAGACCTTCACCCGATAGATATCCGCCGCCGCACGGCAGACGAGCGGGAACGGTCTTATGCCGAACTCTATACCCTTATCGACGAGGGCGTTTTGTTGACAGACACAATTCCGTCCGACTACGCGACAGATTGGAAACTCGCCTCGGCGGACCACTTTTAATTTTTTTGGCGATATCGCCAAGGATTGACGTTTTCGATCCGTCATACTCAGTGTGATGCGTATGAAAACATCGGATGAGGACTTGGCCAGTGCCGCCGCGGACGGGGACGCTGAAGCGTTTGCGGCCCTGTTGCAGCGCCATTACGACCGGGTCTTTCGTCTGGCTTTTCGTCTGACCGGACGGGCTGATCAGGCCGAGGATCTGACACAGGATATCTGTGCGGCGCTGCCCACCAAAATCGCGGGCTTCCGGGCGCAGGCCAAGTTCACGACCTGGCTCTATCGCGTTGTCGTCAACGCGGCCGAGGACGCCCGGCGTCGCCAGGCAAGTCACAGCCGCGCCGCCGCAGGGTGGGGTGATGTGGAGCAATTGCGACGGGCAGAGGCGACCGAAACGGCCCAAGCAATGGATTGGTTGCAGCGCGCCATGCGGTCTCTGCCACCCGATTTGCAAGACACTCTGGCCCTGACATTAGAGGATGAAATGACACACGCCGAAGCTGCAGCAGTTCTGGGCGTGTCCGAAGGCACCGTGTCCTGGCGCATGTCCGACATTCGCAAACGTCTGCGCGCCCTGCGACAAGAGGAATTGGCACCATGACCGATGATCTTGATGACTTCAAAGCCTTGATGGATGCTGCGACGCCGGCACCAGATGCCGAACGGCGGGCGCAAAACTTAAAACGGGCTCAGAAAAATTTTGCACACAGCCAAGGATCGCATGCTGCGATGCGTCCGACTGTTAAGCGAGGCCCAATGGCCCGCATGACAGAAGGAGCGAAATCCATGTTGAATGCTTTGTCCCATCGCGGCGCCCTAACCGCGACAACCGCAATTGCCGCTGTTGCGCTGATTATGTTCGTGCCGCAATCCCGCGACATCGTTGTGCAGCCCCTATCACGCAGCGAAAGCCCTGCGGCCGCACCCGAAGCAGACTCTGCCGCTTTGGAAGAACCCGTCGTTGAGGCCCCGGTCGTAGTTGAAGAGTATGCCGCGCCCGTGCGATCCAAAGCGGCCGCCCCTCAGCAAGGCGTTTCGGGCTTGGTTGCTGAAAACACCGCGCGACTTGGCGTCACTTCGGGTGATGCCACTCATATGATGGTCGAACCAGAGGTGGGAATACTGCAGGTGCCGGATACCGAGGTTTTTTCAAACGCGGAAAACAACCCGCTGAAAGTCACCAGTGAAGAGCCTGTTTCCACCTTTTCAATTGACGTTGATACGGCCTCATATTCGATCGTCCGGTCCTCTCTTATGCGCGGTCAGCTTCCACCCAAGGACGCCGTCCGTGTCGAAGAGATGGTAAATTATTTTCCTTACTCGTATCCCGCACCAGAAGGGGACGCGCCGTTCCGGCCGACGATCACAGTAACACCGACGCCTTGGAATGAGGGTACACAGCTTGTGCATGTCGGTATCCAAGGGGCATTGCCGCAGATTGAGGACCGACCACCGCTGAATCTGGTCTTTCTGATCGATACGTCGGGATCGATGCATGATGCCAACAAACTACCACTGTTAAAACAATCGTTCCGTTTGATGCTGTCCGAGCTGCGAGATGAGGACGAGGTCTCGATCGTGACTTATGCCGGTAGCGCGGGGCAGGTTCTGGAACCCACCGCGGCCGTGGAACGTGACAAAATCCTCGGCGCGCTCGACCAGTTGGAGGCAGGCGGTTCGACCGCAGGTCAGGCCGGGTTGCAACAGGCATATCAGGTAGCCGAAAGCATGAGCGCCGACGACGAGGTCACGCGCGTTATCCTGGCAACGGATGGCGACTTTAATGTTGGCTTGTCTGATCCTGATGCGCTGAAAGACTTCATAGCAAATAAACGTGACAGCGGTACGTTTCTGAGTGTTTTGGGTTTTGGCCGGGGTAATCTGGACGATGCCACGATGCAGGCACTTGCCCAGAACGGAAACGGACAGGCCGCGTATATCGACACGCTGAGCGAGGCGCAAAAAGTCCTGGTCGACCAGTTGACCGGCGCATTGTTCCCAATCGCAAACGACGTCAAAATCCAGGTTGAGTTCAACCCGTCACAAATAGCCGAATATCGCCTGATCGGATACGAGACGCGCGCGTTGCGTCGGGAAGATTTCACCAATGACAAAGTTGACGCCGGTGATATTGGAGCAGGCCACTCGGTCACGGCGATTTACGAGGTCACGCCTGTTGGTTCAGACGCCATCCTGAACGACCCGTTGCGCTATGGTGCCCAAGCCGTGCGCGATGGTTCGGATGAGATCGGGTTTTTCAAGCTGCGTTACAAAACGCCGGGATCTGACCAGAGTCAGTTGATCGAACAGCCCATTGCGACGACGCAGGGCGAGGCTACAGACGATGTCCGCTTTTCCTATGCCATCGCCGGATTCGGGCAGTTATTGCGCGGTGCAGAATATCTGGGGAACTGGTCCTACGACGACGCGATCGGATTGGCAAACGCTGCGCGTGGCGAAGATCCATTTGGGTACAGGGCCGAAGCTGCCACCCTCATGCGGCTTGCGCAAACGCTGTCACGGTAACAGCGGGCAATGGGGCGCTGCGTTGGGCAGCGCCCGTGTCCCGTCAATACGATCTTTGGTTGTTGGCCGCATGTGTGTTGATCCGGCGCACGCTCCACTCTACGGCATCGCGCATGGTCTTGCCCAAAGCATCGTCAAAGGCTTTCACAAGGTCAGGCGTCGCATCGCTGGCAGAGGCAACAACTTCCCGAAATGAACTGGACGCGATGATCTTGTCTTCGAACTCATCGATGATCTTGATGTTCATACGCACTTCGACGCGGATGGTTTTTGTCCCCTCAACATCGCTGACGACGAACCCCTGAAATTCGCGCAGGTCCGGAACGATGACATAATCGGCGCGCAAGCCCACGGTTGAGCGACCAACAGCGGCCACTTTGCCGCTGTTTTCATAGCTTTCGACCAACAGCGCCTGCACGATAAGCGGTGCACGGTCGACCCATCTGGCGCGCGGTAGGTATTGCACCTGTAATGGGGTTGGCTGAACAGCGATCTGATCGGTATTGACCGCCGCCGTTGCCGTCGGTTCCTGTACAACGATTTGTTTCTGGACGCGCGGTAACGAAGACGAAAAGGTGCTTTTCGGCGTCAAAAGATACAGGTCGTTTGGCTTGGACGCCTGGCTCAGCGTACCCAACCCGGTGCATGCGCCCAGCGACCCCAACGCCAGAACCAAAAGAAACAGCCTGATCATTGGCGAAACTCCGAAGCTTGGGTTCCCAGTAAAAACCGTGCCGGGTCACGTTCGACTTTGTCCACCAGCCGATCCAGGCTGATTACCAGTCGTTGCGACTCTTCTATGAAACGTGTGAATTGCGGCAGGCCGACGCGGAGGAAGTCGGACAATTGCCGTCGATTGTCCTGGACGATACCGTCGATGGTGCCCAGCAACTCGGACGCCGATCGCGATGCGTTGAGGATATCGGCCGAAATTTCGTCCAACTTGCTTGTGACATTAGACACCGTCGAGGCGACCTGATCGGCCGCATTGCGGATATCATCCATGACTGCGCCAACGTCTTTGTTGATGACCTCATTGGCCGAGTCAAAAGCGCGTTCTGCAGAAGCTAATGTGGTGTTTGCTGTATCCATCGCTGCGGTGATCGACCCCAGTGTTTTGTTTGCATTTACAAAGGTCTCGGTCGCGGTCGCCAAGGCAACGCTGCCTTCATCGGACAGGTTGGTCAGACGTTCTGCCAATGTCGAGGCGCGATCGATGAAGGGTTTCACGTCGTCCTGCATCATGCGATCGGCGGTTTCAATTGTGGTCTTGGCGCTGTTCAGTGTTTCTGTCGCCGACTCGGATGCAGTTCTTACGCTTTTGAGTGTGTCTGTTCCTGTCGTCAGGGTGGTTTCGGCTGTGTCGGCCAATTTATCAAGCCGCGTTGTAAAGTTGCCCAGTTGCTTGGCTGCGCCGCCGAGGTCGGTGGACAAGCTTTCGAAATCTGTCAGCGTTTTGTCCAGTCTACCGGATGCAGAAGCCAGATTGTCCAAAATTTCGCTGACGGATTGGCGGTTCTTGTCGTCAACGACCGAGTTCAAGCTTTCAAGCAGAGTAACCGCCTCATCCAGAACTTTCGGGGCGCCTTCGAACAAGGATTGAATTGCGCTGCGTTTGCTTTTGATAACGCCGTTTTCGGGTAAGGGTTTGTCACCGCTCTTGCCACCCGTCAGCTCAACATAACTTACGCCTGTGACACCCAGAGATTGTAGCTGCGCGATTGTATCTTCGGTGACGGGTATGTCGGCATCTACTTCAAGCTTCACACGCACCTTTGACGGATCGTCCTCATCCAGGTTCAACGAGATCACCTGACCAACGGGCAAGCCATTGAAACTTACGCCACCTGCGGAGGAGAGGCCCGATACGTTTTCGAACAATACGTCGTAATATGCGTATTGGCGCGACACCTCGAATTTCGCGAGCCATAGGAAAAACCCGAAGGCACCAAGGATGCCCGCGATTGTGAACGCGCCGATCAGGATATAGTTTGCCCGGGTTTCCATAGCCTTTACCTGTCCTGCCCCTTCTCTTGCGCCGCGCGGGCCCGGGGGCCGGTGAAATACTCTTGAACCCAAGGATGGTCGACTTTGGTCATTTCTTCAATCGGACCTTCAACCAGGACCCGTTTTTCTGCGAGCACTGCGACCCTATCGCAAATGGCATAAAGACTATCGAGGTCATGTGTGACCATAAAGACGGTCAAGCCTAAAGCATGCTGCAATTCACCGATCAACTCGTCATATGCAGCCGCGCCGATTGGGTCGAGGCCGGCGGTTGGCTCGTCCAGAAACACAATCTCGGGGTCCAACGCCAGGGCGCGGGCAAGGGCGGCGCGTTTACGCATCCCACCGGACAATTCAGAGGGTAACTTGCCGCAACTGAGCTGTGGCAATCCGACAAGGCTGATCTTCAGGTTACCAAGCGCGCACATCAAACTTTCGCTCAGCCCTGTATGTTCGCGCAGTGGCGCCATCACGTTCTGCAAAACCGTCAGCGAGGAAAACAATGCCCCATCCTGAAAGGCAACGCCCCAGCGGCGCTCAATCCGGCGGCGTTCCTGTTCTGGGCCATTCAATACGTCGACACCCAGCACCTCAATGCTGCCCGCCGCGGGTCTGTTCAGGCCCACAATCGTGCGCAGCAGAACCGATTTGCCAGTTCCCGATCCGCCGACTATGCCCAGAACTTCACCACGCCACACATCCAGATTTAGGTTCTGATGTACAACTTGCGGACCGAACTGGTTTGTAAGATTGCGAACGCGGATCACAGCCTCGCGCTGAGCGTCGGATTTAGATGTCTGTTCCAGCGTGGTGCCGTCCATCTCAGACCTCCATCACCGAAAAGAAGATCGAGAACAAGGCATCCAGAGCGATCACAAGGAAAATGGATTGCACGACCGAAGCCGTGGTTCGTTGGCCAACGGATTGGGCAGACCCCTTGACTTGCATGGCCTGCCAACAAGCAATAACGCCGATGACCAAAGCAAAGAAGGGGGCCTTGATCATGCCAATGGCGAATTGCCAAATACCTGTGTTTTCCTTCAGGCGCGTGACGAACATGCCGGGGCTGACGCCCAGGTCAATCCAACTCATCAATCCGCCGCCGATCAGGGCGGCAAGGTCGGCGATGAAGCCAAGGATCGGCAGCATGATCAACAGGGCAACAACACGCGGGATCACCAACACCTCGATTGGGTCCAAACCCAACGTGCGCATGGCGTCGATCTCTTCCTGCACCTTCATCGAACCGATTGAGGCGGTAAATGCCGAGCCCGAACGCCCCGCAACGATGATCGCGGTCAGCAAAATGCCGAGCTCACGCAGGACGGAAATCGAGATCAGCTCGACCACGAAAATTTCGGCTCCGAACTGCTTTAGCTGGGTCGCGCCCTGAAACGCCAGTACGACGCCGATCAGGAACCCCATAAGGGCAACGATCGGGATGGCCTTGAGTCCGGTCTCTTCCATTTGCGAGACCAAGGCCGCTTTGCGCAGACGGCGCGGCATCAGAATTGTACGAGCGAGGCGATGCAGCGTCAGACCCAAGAATCCCAAAAGGGAAAGCATGTCTTTTCCAGCTTGCGCTGTGCGTTCCCCGACGCTTGCGACCCAATCAGTGAAGCTGCGGCGTTCTGCCGCCACGCCGGGGTCATCCGGTATGTTTTCCGCCACGGTTTCCAAAAGCGCGGAATGGGCGGGCTTTAACCCTTCATAATGTACGGTCGCGCCACTTGCCTTTGCGCGCCGTGCAACATCGGCAATCAGCCATGCGCCACCGGTATCCAGTGCTCCGACCTTCGAAAGATCGACAGTTAGTTCGTTACTGTCAGCGCGAAACCCTTCAAACGCCTTTTCGATCGTGTCCAGGGATTGAGTCACCAGATTACCCGAAACCCGAAGGTAAACGCCATTGGCGTCACGGTCCGACTGTATCACTGGCTGCGTCATGAGCGTATGTGATGGCAAAGGACATTGACCTGCAACGGGTTTTTGCGAACTGCCTTGTATTTCTTGCCATTCAATTGCGTCGAGGTGACATTGGCAGGCACTAAAACAGCAGTTGTCTGGGGGTTGGCTCTCAACTGGACCTGCTGCGGAAAAGACGTTTCAATTTATTCTTTTGTTTCCAGTGGTAGGGCGTGCAGAGGGAAAGTCCGAAGGCTCGTGACTCAGGTGTTGCCGGGCTCTGCGAACCACGGCAGAGTTCGCTCTGGCGCCACTGACGTGGAATCAGGGAGAGCGAAATGCGGCACGCTAAGAATGTTTTGTTCATTATCATAGATCAGTTGCGCGCCGACTGTCTGAACGGCGCTTTAGCGGCCCATGTCGATCTGCCAAACCTGCGTGCATTCATGGACGAGGCGGTGACGCTTGATCGGCATTTTTCGGTGACCAACCCCTGTGGTCCATCGCGTGTGTCAATCCTGACCGGGCAATATGCGATGAACCACCGGTCCGTTCGCAATGGAACCCCGTTGCGGCATGACACCCCGAACATTGCGACCGAAATGCGCAAGGCCGGCTATCTGCCCATGCTGTTTGGATACACGGATACATCCGCCGACCCTAGGGTTCATGACCACAACGATCCGATCCTCAAATCCTATGAACACCCGATGGCTGGGTTTCATGAGGTCCTCGAAATGCGGTTGGAGGAATCCTATCCTTGGCGCGCACATCTCATGCAAAAGGGTTATGCGTTCGAAGACTACTGGGACGTTCACAAGCCGGTCGCGCCGGATGGGGGTGATCCCCGGTTGAATGACCCGGCGATGTACCGGGCTGAAGACAGTGATACAGCCTTTTTGACGGATGTGTTTCTGAACAGCATGGCGCCTTATGTTGGCAAAAACTGGTTTGCCCATCTGACCTATATTCGACCTCATCCGCCTTTGGTCGCCCCGGCACCCTACAACGATATGTATGACCCAGCGACCTTGCCCCGACCCGAAGGGTTCTCTGATCCGATGGATGAACGGGCGATGCACCCGTTTATTGGCCCGACAATTGACAATACGTCCGCCGGTGACTTTGTTCTGGGCTTTGACGGGGTTGAGCCGACGCTTGAAAACATCCAAGCGCTGCGCGCCGTTTATCTGGGCCTTGCAACCGAGGTTGACCATCACATCGGGCGTGTCGTCCAGTTCCTGAAGGATAGTGGCCAATACGACAACACGATGGTTGTCATCACTGCGGACCACGGAGAGATGTTGGGCGACCGACACAGCTGGGGCAAGATGGCGGTCTTTGACGCCGCCTATAAAACGCCATTGATGATCAGGGTGCCGGACAATCAACCGCAAGCCGGATCGGTGATCTCGGTACCGACGGAATCCATCGACATAACGCCGACGATTTTGGATTGGGTCGGCCAGCCGATCCCGAATTCCATGGACGGCCGGTCGTTGCTGCCGCTGTTGCAAGGGCATAGCACCGACGATTGGCGCACATATTCCTTCAGCGAATTGGATTTTGCCGAACCCGAGCAGCCAACAATCTGGCAGCAGGTTTTGGGGACGGGTAACAGCGACTCGTGCCTTGGCATCCTGAGGGATGAGCGTTTCACGCTGGTCGAGTTCGCCGCAGACCTTCCGCCCATGCTGTTTGATCAGCAGGATGGTGGAGAATTGCGGAACAAAGCAAATGACCCCGAATATATACCGGTCTTGATGCGTCTATCCCGGCAAATGTTGCGCCATCGCATGCAAAATATGGATCATACACTGTCCCTGGATTCCATTACGGCGGATGGTCCCAAGACCAAATCCAGGTATTGAACGCAAAATATGTGCGACCAGTTTTTCCAACTTGTCGCGCTGTTGCCCTCTACACCTGTATCAGTTCCGGTGTTACGCATGTGTCGCGGGGAGGATGGGTTTGGAAATATCCGAGCAACAGATAAAATCTATGACGACAGCTGGTCTGAACCTGATCGGCCAGGCCCTGTCGATCTATGACAGTCAGCTTCGGCTGGTGGTCAGCAATCGCCCGTTTCAGACGATGTTCGATTTGCCGGACCATCTTGTCCAGCCCGGCGCGTTGTTCAGTGACACAATCCGACACCTCGCATCCAGTGGCGAATACGGCGATGTCGATGATGTCGAAGCGTCTGTCGATCTGCGTGTCAATCAAGCTCTGACCTTCGAATCTCACTATATCGAACGTGTTCGGGCCAATGGCCAGGTCATATCGGTCGAAGGGGCCCCCCTGCCCAAAGGCGGATGGGTGGCGGTCTACACAGACATAACCAATACCAAACAGGCTGAGGCGCTGTTGCGCGCCCGTTCCGAGGAGCTGTCTGGTCAATTGCTTGACCGGGCAGAGGAGCTGTCAGCAGCGAACAGAAAATTGGCGGCCACAAACTCGGCTTTAGAGGAAGCCAAACGCCAATTGACCGAGATCGAAGCGCGCACCCGCATGACGACCGAGATGATGCCGGCCCATATTGCACATCTGGATGCCGAAGGCCGTTACGATTACTCCAACCGGCGGCTAAACTCGGTCATGCCAGGTCGCCCGTCCGAGATTTTGGGTATGCATATTTCTCAGGCGTTGGGATCTGCCGCTTTTACACGCGTCCAGACGCATCTGAAAAAGGCCTATGCCGGGGAAACCTCTGTTTTTGAATTTACCGAAGATCAGGATTCCAGGCGCATTCGCGTATCCTTCACACCTGATGGCGAAGGTGGTGTTTACATCATGTCCGTCGACATCACTGAGGAAACGCAGGCGCGCGTCGCGCTGCAACAAACCCGTCGCCGCGCGATGGCCGCACAGATGACAAGTGGGTTGGCACATGATTTCTCGAATTTGTTGACCATTATCTTGGGCATGCAGTCTCGGCTGGAAAAGATGGATTTGCCGGAAGACGCCCGTGAGCTGATCGACGCGACCAAGCAGACAGCGCGCAGAGGCGGACAATTGCTGAACCGGATCGCCGACATGACGGGCAACAGGACACCTCAACCCAAAGCGACGGACATGCGCGGGTTGCTCGAGGATTTGCGCATTCTGGCTTCTCCTTCCTTGCCGCGCGGAGTTGGCCTGTCGGTGGTCAATACGTTGCCGGACAAAGCCCTTATGCTGGATCCCGGGATGGTTCAGGACGCCTTGCTGAACCTGGTTTTAAATGCGCGCGATGCTTGTGGTGAAACTGGTCAGATTACAATCAGCGCCCACACAATCGGTGAGATATGGACGGAAATCGCAGTGTCAGACACGGGCCCCGGGTTTTCGAAAGATGCGTTGGAAAAGGCGTTGAACCCCTTCTTCACAACCAAAGGCGACAAAGGGTCGGGTCTTGGTCTGCCGATGGTCTACGACACGGTCAAGCTGGCCGGCGGAGACCTGAGTTTGCGCAATACTCCGTCAGGTGCATCGGTCATTTTGCGCCTGCCGTATCGAACAGCCCCGCCAGTACAGGAAGGGTTGGTCCTGTTGGTCGAAGACAGCGACGATCTGCGCAGTCAATTCCGCGATATGTTGGTCGACATCGGGTTTGCAGTGATTGAGGCGACGTCTTGTGACGAGGCCATCGCCCTGACAAAAGATGTCAAAGACATTGCTTTGGTGCTGTCTGATATTCGCCTTGAAGGGCAGGAGACGGGTTTGGATCTTTTGGCAAAACTGGAGCCCACCTTGCCCCGTATCCTGATGACATCCTTGCCTTATGCCGATCCGTTGCATCGCGAGGCGCTGAAACGTGCGCCGGTGCTGCGGAAACCCTTCACCCGGGCGCAACTGTCCGCCCTGATCCGTGACGAGGCTGCCTGATGCCCCAACCGCTGGTGACCATTGTCGATGATGAGCCCGAGATACGGCGCATTCTGACCGACGCGCTTGAAGAAGCAGGCTTTCGCACCCAGAGCTTTGCGCGCGCGCGGGAATTCGAAGCGTCGCTCAAACGGGTCACGCCGGACGTATGTCTGGTTGATTTGTCACTGCCGGATACGGACGGGTTGGCACTGGTCCATCGGCTGGCGCTGGAGCAGGGGGCTTCGGTCATCATCATATCCGGTCGTGCTCAGGTTCAGGATCGTGTCACCGGTTTGGAACTGGGGGCGGATGACTATATTACCAAACCGTTCGACCCGGCCGAAGTTGTGGCGCGTATTCGGGCACGGTTGCGGTCCCCCAAGGCGCAGACCACACAGTCTGACGTGGCACGTTTCAACGGTTGGACGGCCTACTTTGATCGCTACATCCTAGAAGACGGATCCGGCGCCGAGACCCCGTTCAGCCATGCAGAGGGAGAAGTTTTAAGGCTGTTTCTGGAAAGTCCCAAACGATTGATCAGCCGCACTCAGATGCAAGATGCCCTGGGTGGTGCTGCCGGCGACAGTTTCGATCGTGCGATGGATGTCAGAATTTCCAGGTTGCGGACCAAACTGGGCGAAGACCCCAAAAACCCTCGCCTGATCAAAACAATTTATGGTGCCGGATATATATTTTTGGGCGATGTTGAATGGTAAGCACGGGTCAAAACGACGCCCTGCCGCGTTAATACTTGAGGCACCAGTCTGTCGTTTGACGCTGCGCTTTATTATTCGCGCAGAGCGCGATCCTTGATCTTGATCACGGGTTGCAAAAGGTAGTCCATAACCGTTTTCTTGCCTGATAAGATATCCACTTCGGCAATCATCCCCGGGATGATCTCAACGGCTACGCCGCTTGCGTCTAGAATAGCGTGACGTGTCTGGATTTCGATGACGAATACCTCTTCATCATTACGTTCCGGCCTTGTCACCGTGTTCGCGCCTATGCGGGTGATTTCACCATCCAGCGCGCCGTAACGTGCAAAGTCATAGGCCGTAATTTTCACCTTAACGGGCTGGCCTGCGTGCAAAAACGCGATATTTTCTGGGCGAACATAGGCCTCGACCAGAAGCCTGTCGTCTAGTGGAACAATCTCGATCAGCTCTTCGCCGCTGCGCGCCAAACCGCCAATTGTTGTCCGGTGAACGCGATTTACGATTCCCCGCACCGGTGATCTGATCTGTGCGCGATCTGCGCGGTCTTGCAAGGCCGGCAAGGACGGCCGAAGTGCTGCGAGTTCGGCTGTCGAGACCGCAAGGTCGGTTAGCGCTGCGCTCCGGAACCTGCTGTGTGCGGCTTGAATACGATCATCGATTTCTTCCAGTCCGGTTTTCAACCTGTTGGTCACTGCAACTGCACGAACCTTGCGACCCTCCCATTCAGCGGAACTGCGGCGCAGCGACAAAAGCGTTGTCGCAGGCTCCATCCGTTTTTCTACCAAGGGGGTCATGATGGCGCGTTCTTCGGCCAGAATCCCAAGCGTCTCTTCGGCTGTTACCTGGTCTACCAGTCTTTCCTCATACTCGCGATGTCGCTGCTCACGCTGCCGCTCCAGAATGGCGATTTCAGCGGCCAGTTCCGCCTGACGGCCCTGATACAAAGCAGTTTCCGAACTTACGACTTCTGGCGCACCTTCAATAAGCTTTTCTGAGAAGGTAAGTTGGGTGCCGTCAATTTCTGCCTGCAATCTTTGGGCACGAGCCATCAATCCAAATGCACGCTGTTGTTCCTGGCTCAACTGGCTGTCTATCTGAGTTGTGTCGAACTCCATCAACAGTGTTCCCTTGTCGACAACCAGCCCTTCCGCAACGTGCAAGGATTGCAATACTCCGGGTTCTGTTGCCTCGATTAGTTGAACGTCTGCCGACGGCACAATCCGTCCGTCCACGCGGGTCACGTCGTCCAGTTCCGTCATATAGGCCCAAAGCCCGGCGGAGACGAGACAGGCAAGGATAACAAGCAACAGGAGAGACCCCCCTAACGGAGATTTCCCCTGCATTTCTCTTGCCAACAAGGCAAGGTCAGGATGCCGCGACATTCAGATGCCTCCCTGTTGCGCGCGCGCGCTGGGTCAGCATGCTTTTTGGACCGTCTGCGCCGACCCGGCCGCGTTCGACCACAATGACCCTGTCGACCAGATCAAGCAGGCTGGTCCGATGTGTGACGATAACCATTGTGGCGTCATTGGTTTCTTGCTTCAGACGCTTGATAACTTCGGCTTCGGTCTTCACGTCCATTGCACTGGTCGGTTCATCCAACAGCAACACTGGTGGGCGTCCAATCAACGCGCGGGCAAGCGCGATGGCTTGACGCTGGCCGCCCGATATTCCTTCGCCTCGTTCTGCCAGTTGTTGGTCATAGCCGTTGGGGCAATGCGCGATAAAATCTCCAACCCCGGCCACCTGGCCCGCTCTGATCAAATCTTGATCCCTTGGCCGGATCGCGCCGCTGGCAATGTTTTCGCGAATTGAGCCGGAAAAAAGCCAAACGTCCTGCAAAACTGAACCGACATTGCGACGTAGGTCGCCAGGGTCAATCTGACGGATATCGACCCCATCCAGCATTACCGAACCGGTCCTCGGCTCGAATAAACCGAGCATCAAACGCGCGATGGTGCTTTTCCCAGATCCGATCGCGCCCAGAATGGCAACTTTTTCACCCGGGTTTATGTCGAAAGAGACACCTGAAAGGGCATCATCGGCTTGTTCGGGATAGGCAAAATGCACATCTTTGAATGAAATGCGGCCTCTAACATGCGGTCGACTGATCCAGTTGCGCCCTTCGGGCCGCTCATTTTCTGCCTGCATTAATGCGTTCAGATTTCGATACGCGCTGCGCGCCTGGTTCACACGTGTGAGAGTCTGGGCAAGCTGCCCCAGTGGCGCCAGCGCGCGTCCAGTCAGCATTACGGACGCGATTAGCGCACCCATACTTGCCTGCCCTTCGGTGATCAGGAATACGCCGAAGAAAACAATCAGGACTTGCGCCGCCTGTTGCGTGAAGCCCGTCAGATTCAATGCGAATTGGGTAACTGTCCGGCTGCGGATTCCGTGCGAGGATTGGCGCTCGATTGCATCTTCCCAGCGCGCCCGCATTTGTCTGCCTGCTGCGGTTGTTTTGATGGTTTCAAGACCGGAAACCGTCTCGACCAGAACGGATTGTTTTGACTGGCCGTCCGCAAAACTTTTTTCGGCCAAACGCGATAACATTGGTTGCACTGCCAGGCCCGCAATCAAAACAATCGGAACGGCGAGGGCAGGTATCAGCGCCAGGGGTCCACCAACGAGGTGAATGACCAAAATAAAAAGGGCAATGAAGGGCAGGTCCACGAGGGCGACCAGAGTTGCCGACGTAAAAAACTCGCGCAGAGTTTCAAATTCGCGGATCGTGCTGGCCATAGCACCGATCGATCCGGTCCGCGATTTCATTTTGATGTTCAAAACCTGTTCAAAAACTCGGCGCCCCATAAACATGTCGGCCTTTTGCCCGGCCCGATCAATAAAGCCGGCGCGCAAGAGTTTGAGGGCGAAATCGAAAGCAAGGGCAAGACCAACCCCTGCGGTTAGTGCGATAAGGGATTCCATCGCCTCATTCGGAAGAACCCTGTCATAGACGACCATGATGAAAACGGATGTGGAAAGGCCCAGAAAATTTGCTACCGCCGCGGCAAGCACCACTTGCGCATAGGACCAGCGGTTTGCCAACATTGCCGACCAAAACCAATGCCCGGATGCGGACTTGTTTCGACCCTGCGTTTCCTCATTGTGGCTGCGCCGAAACAAAAGTGCGTAGCCGGTGTAGCTTTCCCCTAATACTGATTCTTCAACCTCTCCGATGCCTTCACCCATCTCAGGGTCGAAAATCAGAAGAAGACCGCTCTTGGCACGCCCGTGAAACACAACTGCTTTGTCGTCCTCCAACAGAAAAATTGCTGGGACCAGTGTGTCATCGAAATCCGCAAGTTTTCGCGACCCAAATCCCGCCTGCAACCCGGCATGGCGGGCCACTTCAATTGCATCGCGCTGGGTCAAATGGCCTGTTGTGCCGGATTGCGCAGCATGAAATGCCCCGACCGTGAGTGAGCGATCAAGATGCGCGGCGACGTGCAGCAGGCAGGTTTCCAACGGAGAAAGCTCTTGCTTAGGTGTCAGAGGTTTCAACGCGGCCATGAATCGTCACCTGTGTTTGCAATTGAAATACCGAGATAATCCAGGATGTCCCCGGTCAAACTGAGGGCGGCGTAGTTTGTGAGGAAGAAGCTTTGTTCCGCCAAAATCAACCTTTGCTGCGCGTTCACATAATCTCGCTGGGCATCCAGTATCTCGACCAGGCTGCGTCGACCGATGGTGAATTGGGCCCGTGCAGCTTCCACGCTTTCGGCGTTGGCCTGGGCAGCCAAACGGGCAGCTTGCAGGCGAACCGCACCTGCGTCCTGATCTGATCGGATGAACTCTAACTCGCGGCGGATTTCTCGAATTAACGTCTCGCGGGCGAATTCGGCCTCTTTTACCTGAGCTTGGGCAGCAGCTATAGCGGCTTTACGTTGACCGGTGCTGTCCAGTTCATAGTTAACGGACAGGTCGACACCGAAATTGGCGTCATTGCTGTCATCGCGGTCTGCAAAAGCCGCGATCTCTACACCTGGCTGCCGTCGCGCAATGGCTGCGGTTTGCTCGGCCTTTGCGACGACCAAGGCGGCATTCGCGCGTCGTACTTGTGGGCTGTCCAAAACGATTTCCGAATCCGTTCTGGTCAGCTTGGGCGCCGCGATCGGAGCCGTAAGTGCCCCTGGAAGTCGCCCGAATACTTCCTGGTACTGTGCCTCTGCCCTGTCTGTCCGAGCTTCTGCATCGGCAAGCTGCGTACGCGCGTCTGCCATACGCGAGCGCGCAGTCAAAACGTCGGCACTTGACCCCACGCCCTGCGCGCTGCGTTCAGTGATCTGGCGCACGATCTCGGCGTGCACCTCAACGTTCTGGGCCGAGATTTCCAGGATTTTGCGCCGATCAAGGACCACAACATACGCTTCGATCGCGGCAAGGGCCAGCGCCGCTGCGGTTTGCAACTGACCGCCCCGGCTTTCGAGGACGCGAGCCTGAGCCGCAGCCAGTTCGCCCGACGCAGCACCTCCGTCATAGACGAGTTGCGAAACGCGCAGATACGGGGTGAAGTCTGCAATATCCGAATTCACACGCTGTGATCGCGCATTGATGCCCATTGATACGCGAGGAAGGAAAGCACCCTTGGCCGCATTTTCGTTAGCGTCTGCGATTTCCAGTCGTGTCGCGCTTTGCGCGAGGTTTGGGTTGGTTTCGACAGCCGCCCGCACCCGTTGACCAAATTCGCTTTGCGTCAGGCGTGGAATGGGGGGCTGCGCGCCAGTTCCAACAGAACCTACTGACAGTGAAACCTCTACGCCCGTAAGGTCGGGCGGGGGTGCGCAGGCCGCCATTAAAGGAATACACAGGTAGACAAGATACTTTAAGCCAGAGTTGCAGCAGATCAGAGGCATATTCACACCTCACCAGTCACTAAAAGTTCGTCATTATGCGCGTGTGCCATGGCGGTAAGGAAACGCGAAATGTCTGAATTTTCGGTATATTGCTTTTGAAGTTTTGGCTTCGCCAGCTGCTCCTGTGCCTGCGACAGCCAATAAATGTGTGAAAGTGATACTTGGTGGGCGTGTAGCAACTGAATTGCGCCGACATCGAACAATGCAAGCTTTTCTGTCTGCGAAAGAGCCTTAAGGCGTCGGACATCCAGGGCCAGATACCCTGCCGGCAGCGCGACGTTATCGTAGCTTACCGTTTGTTCGAAAAGACCCATCCCTTGAATGACGTTACACACGGACCGAATGTCCTTGGCCGAGCTCTCTCGTGCTTGGATAAATCTGAGGACGTTTGAAAGTTCAGCGGTCAACTCACCAGCGTCGGTAAAGAACGGTTCGTCCTCCGGAGTATCGGTGACCAGACCGGAAGATTCATCGACCAGAAGTTGCGGATCACAACCCGTTTTACTCGGCAAACCCGCTTGAAATGGCGGACACCGCAATGCGGACGGAATGTAGGTGGCCAACCATCGGCCTTCGTCGGACACAAAAGGGGTTGGCGCGTCCGGGTTCAATGACATTAGCGCTACAAGTTCAATTTCCCCCCCGGTTTCGCGAAACATTACCGGGTACGTGGCCGCGACGAGCAGAATTTCTTTCTCGACAATCGGGCAAGTCTGCTGGGTTTCCGCAAAGTGGTAAGATGAAAAACGCTTCCAGTATTTGTCACCGTGCCGCTCATATGTGACTGGAAACAGGCCGTTCTCTGCCATGTTTGATCCTTTGGTGTATGGAGTGGCTGCCAGTTGAAAAGCCGGCAGTCCGTGTTTTGATCAAGCCGTTGCTCCGGTAGGGTCGGCGATCAGGATGTTGTCCGCGTTCAATCCGCTAAGGTCGTCCAACCCCGAAAAATGCGCCATGGTTCCAACGGTGGCTGCAGTCGGGGATGAATAGTCTACCCGGACCAGAACGCTGTCGTCTCCATCTGTCGCGAGTACGTAGATCTCGTCCCCGGCTTGAAGTCCCGTCAAACTTTCGACGGCAGTTTCAATTGTATTGGTCGACAGGTCGGCCAGAACTGTGGTCAAGCCGATGACGCCCGTGTTTGCACCAACCGCGCTGCCTACATTTAATGTCTCAACGTCCGTGCCATCGCCGCGCAAGGTAGAGTGATCGAGGCCACTGAACATCAACGCATCTGCCACATCCGCTGCCGCGCCGAGTGAGAAGCCGGTGATCGTGTCCACACCGTTGGCCTCTGGGGCGGCTTCGAACACAACTACGTCTCGACCCGCGTCCGAGACATTGATGGCGTCGTCGCCGTCCTGACCACGAACAAAGCTGTCCACATCGCTGGCAACCAGAGTGTCATTTCCATCAGTGCCAATTATGACGGTCGTCGGACCCCCATCCGGGGTGGTAAGCGAAAATTCAACCTGTTTGCTGGGGTCCTGAACGGTCATGGTGAATGTCACCAGAGGTTGGTTCAGATCCGTAAAGCTGGTCGCGACACCCGCAAAGTTGACCACAGAGCCCCCAACTGGGTTGGACAGATACAGACCGAAAGCCCCATTCCCAACATCGGATCCTGCGTCGAATGTCACAACTGACGGATCAAATCCCAACTCAATCGTCATCGCTAGCCCGCTGGAAACGTCGCGGTCAGCGTCTGCGAAGATTTGGTACGTGACCGTCGAACCGCTCCGACCCGCTTCTGCAATGACATATGCGCCAGGTACATGCGCCGTTGCCTCACCAGTTGCCGGTAACGGATCAGGACCGCCTGAAACCGTGGCCTGAGCCTGAAAGTTCAGATCATCACCTGCTGAAATCCCTGTAAAATCCGACGCTGGAACCGTAAGCGACCAGGTGCCATCGGCTGCGACAGTGGCGGTGCCGACCGAGTTACTGTTGAGTGTTACGTTCACCGCTTGGCCAGCGGTGAGGCCAACGGATGTTCCAGACACAACAACACCGGAATTCTGCGCGTCGCCGAGTGAAACTGAGCTGTTCGTCCCTACAGAATTCAGATCTAACAGCGGTCGGAAATCCGTAGCGAGCGTTGTGGTCGCCGGGCTGGCGCTGTTGCCGGCCTGGTCACTGACCGTTGCCGAAACGGGGAAATTTGTACTGTCCGCCAACCCGGAAAGATCCGCTGCAGGTACAGTGACCGACCAAGTGCCACCAGTGGCGACACCGGTATATGGTTGACCATCCAGCATGACGGTGACTATTTGCCCTTCTTCCGCCGATGTCGCCCCGGAAATGGACAGATCGCTACCCCTTTCGGAGACGTCCAGAACCGATCCGACAGCCAGAGGGTTGATCGTCACGGTTGGTGCTGTGAAGTCTGTTCTAAATCCATCACTCGCGCTCGCGTTGTTACCAGCCGTGTCTGAAACCGTCGCATTCACACTGTAAATTTCGTCGTCTTGCAGGGCATTTAAGCCGGCCGCCGGCGAAACCAACGTCCAGGTGCCGCCACTGACCGTAGTGGTATTGCTCAGGTCTACAGTGCCATCTGCCCTGACGATTTCTACGGTGATGGTGGTGCCGTCCGGGGCATCCGATGTGCCTGAGACCGTCAGATCCGTGCCGCGTTCCGCCAAGTTCATGACCGGGCCGTCGGACAAATTGGTGATGGTGATGGCATGAGGTGAGAAGTCAGTGTCAAAGCTGCCGGTTGCCTGCAGTGCCGGGTTTCCGGCTGCATCTATCACGTCTGCAGTTACCGGGATTGTTGCGCCATCGGACAGTGCCGCCAAATCTGCTGCGGGCACAGTCGCGCTCCAGACTCCGCCAGAGACGGTGCCCGTATAGTCCTGACTGTTTAACGATACGGTTACGGTCTGCCCGTCCTCTGCATTAGTTGACCCGGTGATTGTCAGGTCCGTATCACGCTCAGCGGCATTCAGGACGGCACCATCAGAGAATCCGTCGATGGTCAGGGTCGGGGCAGTGACGTCCTTGGATACGGGTGCACTCGCCTGACTGGCTGTGAAGCCGTCCGCATTGGATACATCTGCGGTGATGGTGAACGCGCCCCCATCTGCCAATGCTCCTAGATCGGCCGCTGGGATAGTCACTGACCAGCTGTTGCCGGATACTGCGCCGGTGTAACTCTGGCCGTCCAGCATGACTGTTACTTGCTGCCCGTCTTCCACGTTCCCGGCAATTCCCGAAACCATCAAATCCGAACCGACATCTGCCGCGTTCACAGCGGACCCAACCGATAGCGGCGATATGGAAATTGCGGGGCCAGTCAGATCCACCGGAACCGAGGCTGTTGCCGGAACCGAAGTGTTTCCTGCTTCATCGCTGACAACGACCGTTACCGACACCGGAGTACCTGAGGGCAGATTTGCAAGATCAGCGGATGGAACAGTGACGCTCCAACTACCGTCGGAGACGGTTGTCAAATAGGTCTGCCCGCCGAATTCGACCATAACTGTCCGGCCATCAGCTGCGGTTGTCGATCCGCTCAGCGCCATATCGTTCTGAACGTCAACCAATTCGATTTTGTCGACGGGGAGAGGATCCAAGGTAACAGTCGGCGCCGTAAAGTCTGTCTCAATGCTGTCACTGATCTGTGCTGCCGGGTTCCCCGCCATATCTGAAACATCTGCGTTCAACACGATGGTTTCGCCATCCGGCAACGCGGCAAGATCGCTGGCAGGAACAGTGACGGCCCATTGACCGTCGGTCACAGTACTAGAGTATGTTCCGCCGTTCAGAGTAACCGTCACGGTCTGACCGTTTTCCGCGTTTGTCGTCCCGGAGATGGTCAGATCCGTTGCACTCTCTGCCGCATTTATGACCGCACCGTCCGACAAACCGGAAATTGTCAAAGTAGGGGGGATTGTGTCGATGTTGTAGGATATGGTTTCGGCCGAAAGTTCTTGCCCGCCGCTGCCCAGGTGGCGAACCGTGACGTTCTGAACACCTTGTGGCAGACTGGCCGCTTCGACGGCTGTCAGTGAAATGCTCCAACTTCCATCGGGATTGAGTGGCACGGACTTGACCAAAGACCCGATCGTAAGTTCCACCGTTTCGGTTCCATCCGGGACCTTGATATTGGCCTCTGTGCTGCTGAGCGCAGTGGATTGCGCTTGCGCGAGGTTCAAAACCTGAGGCGGTGCAGGCGGCGCGGGTTGAAAGTCACCATCGTCTCCACCGCCGCCGCCGGCCCCCGCCGCGGCGGCGCCAGCCAGGCCCAATCCGCCCAATGCAGCCCCGACGCCACTAATGCCACCGCCCGCCGCAGCGGCACCACCTGCTTCGGCAGCCAGACTGAATTGCGCAATTTCACTCACGGCATTTTCGGCGATCATGATTGCGCCACTGTCCAGAACCTGAACGTTCTCAGCGGCGACAATCATCGAACTGCCATCAATCATCTTCAGCAGAACATCCCCGTTTTTCAGCAGCTTCACTGACTGAACGCCGGGAATCGTTTCTGCAAACTGATAGGCGTAAAGCTCTTCTATCGTTGCCTGCGCCAAGGCGGGTAGCGCCATGAGCGTCGAACCAAGCCCCCCGGCAATACCGCGCCCAACCCAGCGTCGCATTTTGCCATCAATCCACCGGCGAATGTGGTCCTTGCGACCATTGTCTGATCCGGGGTCTGCAGTTTTGGCTTTGGGATCATGTTCTTTGGTCATCTTACCCTCACATGTGATGTCTGTGTCCGCCTGGGTGGGCCAGGATTTGTTCATCAGTCTTTCGCGTTTGTGACTCATGCGGTCGGACCAGGAAAAATTGTGTTAAACTGAAACCGAACTCCTCGTTTTCACCACAATTCCGCTTTGGTATCGGGCTGGGCATCGGATCATCCTGCAGTCATTGCCAAGTTTGGCGTGGGGTGATTTGGTATGATGCTTCAGTTCGAAAGCGTGGTTGCAACAGGGAGCGCAGCGCTCGATTCAGGTATCCGTGATACGGCTTTAAAAACGCTTAACGGGGCCACGTATCTATACAGTTTGACCGGCCCCGGCGGCGGTGTTGCGGTTTGGAATCTTGTTGATGGCGCTGTGCCGCAACTGGTTGATACCGAATATTTCAGTGGTTCGATCACCTTTCAGGTGGGTCGAACCGGAACACCAATTTCGTTTGGTGGGGGTGATCAGCTCGTTTTGGATATCGACACCGCAAATGGGCTGGTGGGGTATGATTTGAACCCGGATGGGACCGTTGGATCCTTGCGGGAAACCGGGATATTGACAGGCGGCGGTGACATTTCAGCCTTGGTGAAACTATCGACCGGGTCCGGCGATCTGCTGATGATGGCGCATGAAGATACCGGGCGGATTGTCACCTATACTGTGAACGGGGACGGCACTTTGACGTCCTCGGGCGTGATCGTGGCACGATCTGATTCGATGCAGGCGTTGAGCATCGGCGCAGACAACTTTGTTATTGCGGCCGACGGGGCCAGCAACACTGTCTCGACCTATCAGGTTGATGGGGGAACCGGAGCCATAACAGGGGTAGATAACAGCGAGGCCCTGACGACTTTGGGAATCGCGACGCCTACGGCGGTCGAAGTGATACAGGCATATGGCAAGTCCTGGGTGGTGGTCGCGGGGGCTGAAAGCAACTCTCTCAGCGTGATGGAACTGGCTGCCGATGGCCGTCTGATCCCAACCGATCACGTTCTGGATTCGCTGCACACACGGTTCGAGTCGGTTCAGGACCTTTCGGTGGTCGAGGTCAACGGGCACGTGTTCGTTGTCGCGGGCGGTGGCGATGATGGAATAACCTTGTTCGCCATGACGCCCGGTGGGCAATTGGTGCATTTGGACAGTTTTGCCGATACGCTCCAAAGCGGTTTGCAGAATGTGGAGTCGTTCAGCGTCGCGCAGGTCGGTGATGAGCTGCAGATTCTGGTCGCGTCGCAACAGGATGCGGGGCTGACCCAACTTACGGTGGATGTTGCGGATCTGGGTGTCGTGCGCAGTGGCTTGGGAACAGTTAGCGGCACCGCCAGTAACGATATGCTCAGCGGCAATATTCTTCCGACGACCCTTATTGGTGGGGCCGGGGATGACATATTGATTGCGGGTTCGGCCGCGACCACAATGACGGGCGGGTCCGGTGCCGACATCTTTGTCATGCAATACGGAGCGGAAACCACCACGATCACGGACTTTCAGGCTGGTATCGACAGGTTGGACATGTTCGACTATCCGCTTCTCAGAACGCCCGGACAGTTGACCTTTACCGTGACGGCGCAGGGTGCCCGGATTGAATACCTCAATGAGACGATAAACGTGAATTCCGCCTCTGGTGGCCCGCTGACCAGTGCTCAGGTATTTGGCGCGGGTTTTGGCGGCCCCGATCACATTCCTGTCGATTTCGGCGATTTCGGGGGGCTTGAGCCGGGCAGTTCCGACGGGGTTTTGGGGGATGTCTCAATCAGTTCAGAGACCGCCAACCCCAGCCTCAGTGACGCTGAAATCAGCTTCACCCCAAATGGCGGAGCCACAATCAGTGCTCGTGCAGACAGCAATGGGCGGTTCGATTTGAATTTACCGTCTGGCACTTTTGAAGGCGAGTTCGACGTCATCAAGACCTATTCTACCGCGAGCAAGGACATCAACGCATTGGACGCGCTGCAGGTTTTGCGAATTTCGGTCGGACTGGACCCGACATGGGGGCCAGCCTCGCCTGAGAATTTGATCGCAGCAGATTTCAACCGGGATGGTTCGGTGAATGCGCTGGATGCTTTGTCGCTTCTGCAAGTGGCGGTCGGACAGCCGACTGCGGTTCCCCCGGAATGGGTTTTCATCGACAGTGACGCGGACCTTTCAGGGATCACGCGCGCCAACGTTTCTTATGATACCGGGGCCAATGTAGTGGCTGTGGATGGCGTGATTGCCACCGACATGACCTCGATCCTGCTGGGCAACCTCGAAGCGCCTTAGTGCGCCCGGGCGGTCACTCTCGGAACGCCCGGTTGAAGTAATCTGCCAGTGGTTTGACCAAATAAGACATTGGCGTACGTTCGTCCGTCTTGATCAACGTTTCCACTGGCATACCGGGCAGCAGTTCCTGCCCTTTCAGACGATCAACTTGCCCGTCTTGTGGAACGACTTCGGCGCGATAGAACGTCTGGCCGGTGTTTTCGTCGGTAAACGTATCAGCCGAGACATTCATAACCTGTCCGTCAATTTCAGGCGTTTCACGCTGATTGAATGCGGGAAACCGCAACAAAACGGGCTGGCCAACATGCAATTGGTCCACGTGAATTGCATCGACGCGCGCGGCGACGACCAAGGGCGTATCCTGCGGTACCAGATACATCATAGGTTCCGCGGGTTGGATCACGGACTGCAGGGCAAAGACCTGACTGCCGTAAACCGTTCCCGAAACTGGGGCGCGGATATCCAGTCGCGAAAGGCGGGTGTCCAGCGACAGACGGCGCTCGGCCAATTCGGCAATCTGGGACTGAATATCACGCAGGGTCGTGATGGCTTCTTCTCGCCGTGTTGCTTCAAGCTCAAGGATCGAGATTTCGGTCGCTGATATCTGGCCTCCTAGGCGCGCGGCGGCAGCCTCCAACCGACCGATATCCCCTGTGAGGCTGGCCTCTTCACGCTGTAGGGCCGAAACACGGCTGGCCTGGGTAAGGCCGCGCTGAAGCAAGCTTTGCTGATCGTCCAGTTCGGTTTGGATCAATTCGACCTGACGCCGCAGCGAGACAAGCTGCGCTTCGGTACCGTCGATTTCACTTTCGATTTGAACGGTCTGTTTGCCCAGTTGCTCAGTTTGCTGGTCCAATGTATTCAATCGCGCCTCAAACAGGCGTTGCTGACCGGCGATCAGATCAGGTTCGATGTTTTCATGTTGCTGAATCTCAGCCAACCGGGTGGCCAGAGCTTCGGCATTTGTGCCATCGCGCTCAACTTCCAAACGGGCCCTGCGCGCCAGCAGCTCAAACAGTTGGGCTTCGACAATGGTTTTCTCGGACGACAGAAAGGTATCATCCAACCGCAGCAGCAATTCGCCGCTGGTTACGGCATCGCCATCGCGCACATAGATCTCACCAACAACGCCGCCGTCGGGGTGTTCAATCACCTGACGGTTGCTTTCGACCTCGATAATGCCCTGAGAGATAATGGCACCGGCCAAACGGGTGTTGACGGCCCAAACACCCAAGCCACCAACAAGGATGCCGAGCGCTGCAAAACCAACCAGGGCAGGGATCGTAATGCGCCACACCGGGCGCGGATTATTTGTTTTGTCCTGCATCAGTTGCTTGCCTTACTGAGGTTGCGCTGGATCGATCCGGCGTTTTGTACGACTGCGCCCAGAACCTCATCCCGAGGACCGGATTTGACCACCTGTCCTCGTTCGACAACCGCAAGATCATCACATTCCGAAATCGCTTGAGGACGGTGCGTCATAATGATCGTAGATTTTCCCGCGGCCTTAAGATCGCGAACAGCGGCGTTCAGCGCCTCGGTTCCATCGGCATCCAGCGCCGAGTTCGGTTCGTCCAAGATCAACAAAACGGGGTCTCCGTACAGCGCGCGCGACAATGCGATCCGCTGTTTTTGACCGCCCGACAGCTGACTGTCATTGCCTTCCAGAATGGTGTCGTAACCTTTTTCCAGCGTCAGAATCAGCTCATGCGCGTTGGCTTTCTTGGCTGCTGCTACAACAGCTTCAGGATTTGGGTCTTCGGACATGCGCGCGATGTTTTCCGCTACAGTTCCGTTGAACAACGTAACCTCTTGCGGAAGGTATCCGATATGCTGACCCAGATCAGTTGGATCATATTGATCCAGCGTTGCACCTCCCAACCGGATTTCGCCCGCTGCAGGCTTCCAAATACCCAACAGCGCCTTGGCCAGCGTTGATTTTCCTGACCCACTTTTTCCGATGACACCAAGCGCCCGTCCGGGTTCGAGGTTCAATGAGACGTTGCGCAGAGTTGGAGTATCCGAGCCCGGTGGGATAACCGTCAGACTTTTGGCCGTTAGCCGGGCCTGGGGCACAGGCAGCTTGGTGCGCTGTGCTTCGGGCGGCGTAGCATCCAGAAACCGGTTCAATGCGGTCCATGCGGTTCGGGCACGTTCAACGACAGCCCATTGCCCAACAACCTGTTCGACGGGAGCCAAAGCACGGCCCAACAGGATCGAGCCCGCGATCATCGCACCGGGGGTCAGTTCATTGCGCAGCACTAGCAATGCCCCAAGTGCCAGCATTGCAGATTGTAAAAACAGCCGCAGCGACTTGGTCACGGATGAAAAGCTGCCGGTCCAGTCACTGGCGGCGATTGTCTGCTGCAGGGCGTTTGAGCGTTGTCGCTGCCATCTACGCGTGATGTCCTGTTGCATGCCTTGCGAGCGGACGACTTCGGCGGCTTGCCGGGCATGTTCCGAAAAGCTGTTGGCTTTTGCGGACGCGGATTGAGCCAGAGCAACTTTGCGACGGGTCAGTATCTGGTTCAGCAATGCGATCACAACTAAAAGCGAGCCGCCACCAACAGCCAGCCAGCCCAGAAGGGGATGGAACAGAAATATTGCTGCAATAAAGATTGGCGTCCAGGGGATGTCCATCACGGCCAGCAGAACCGGAGAGGAACACAGGTTTTGGATTGACTCTAAATCGCGTAATGCCGTCGCCGGGGCAGCGCGGGCGCGCGGATGCAGCGATCGACGCAGGGTCGCGTCAAACACGCGTTCGTCCAATTGCGACTGAAACCGTGCGCCAAAACGCGCCACGATCCGACCCCGCGCAAAATCGAGCATGGCCATAAGGCCGTACAATAGAGCGACCAACAGGAACAGGGCTGCCAAAGTCTCGACCGCTCGGGAGCCAAGTACACGATCATAGACCTGCAACATGAACAAGGGTCCGGTCAGCATCAGCAAGTTGACGAAGATACTGAACAGAAACGCCAGCGCCAGGAATGTGATCCCCTGGTTGCGCGCTGATTGCATTTCATGTCTTGGCTGGGCGGCCATGCGGTTCTCGATATTCAAGAGGCTTCTCGTTTTTGTTGCTCGGGCTTCGAATGGGCTAGCATTCGCGCGCATCCTAGACTGATGTCTCAACAGTGGAAATGCATGCCGTTGCGGATTGTCCATATGCCGCCGACCGCCTTCGTATTCGGCGTATTGGGTATGGCTTAGTGGGTTCTGACTCGCGCGTTGATTGAATTTAAACTCTCTTGGGCTTTAAGTAGCGCAATCAAGGCAGAGTCCACTCGGCAAACATCTCAGGCGCTCTGAATTGTGCGTTAGTCATAGTCGCGCTTGGCTTAAACCTGGCCGCAACAAAAGGATTTTTGATCCGTTTCGTACGACCAATTACTTGGGGGCATGTCCCATTAAAAAAGGCACTTCGCGTCCGAAACAAATCGCTATTGTTATCACAAGCAATAGTGTGGGAATAAGCGCAGTCGCGCTTAGTGATGTCGATGTTACAGACGTTGTAATTCAACCTTGGGCCAGGCTGACACGGAATTGCGATACAAGGATCGTTGCCTGGCAAAAGCTGAATGTAAGTTTGCGCTGACATTTGGTGGGTTCACCACGGCCATCATCGAGCTAACGCTAGTCGTGCCTTTACTGCGATTCTGACGACGCTCGGACGCGCGGCAGAAGGCCGCGCACTCGCATGTGTTCACTAGTCTGCTTGGCCGTTTTCGCCTAAAACCTTGATGGCCCCAAGCAGGCGGGCGATTTCCTGTTCCGTATTGTAGTGACAGAAGGAAATGCGGATGCAATCCGACAGACCCAGCGGGGTAAGAACGTTGCCGGAATAGTGATCAGCCTTTCGCGTATGGGTGCGAATGCCCTGTTGATTCAATATCTCGACCACGTCTTCGGATGCATGCCTCTCGACCACGATTGACACCAGCCCTTCGCGTGCCGGGTTATCGGCACCCGCCAGAATGGTCACGTGACCCATATCACGCAGCCCCGGCAGATTGCCTGTGCCGTTGATGGCGGTATTGGTCAGGTGGGTTTCATAGGCGTGAATGGCGCGACCCGCAGCCTCGATCCGTTTGCGCGGTTCGGTCTCATCCGAGACTTCGCTACCGAGCCAGTCAAAATACGCCACTACATCCGATACGGTTGCATACGATCCCGCGTCACGGGTCCCGAACTCCCACCCGGTTGCGGGTGCGTCGATCAACATGTCATGCGGCAAAGCGCTGAGTTTGTCAGAAATCCAGGCGATGCCATATCCGTGACGCGAAAACACTTTATAGGGCGAGATCGCGTAGCCATCGACATTATAGCCATCCAGGTCCAGTTGCCCGTGGGCCGCATGCTGAATGCCGTCGACGATGATCAAACAATCCGGTGCCACAGAACGGATCGCCGCGGAAATCGCAGCTACGTCCATGCCTATGCCGGTCACGGGCGACGCATGCAGGATCGTTGCCACTGCGACATCTGGCGTCATCAGCGCGGTATAGTCATCGGCCGTAACCAACCCGGTGTCGTTGCCGTGGGGCACATTCACATACTCCAGCCCTGCGATTTCAGCCCAGCGGTGTGCTGCGCTTCGGGTGGCCGGGTGCTCGATGGATGAACCTATCACTTTTGACCCTTTGGGGGCGACCAGACACGCAGTGCGGATCATGCGAAACAGCAGCTCGGTTCCGCTTTCACCTGCGAAGAACTGCCCGGAAGATGCGTTCATGAACACGGCCAGGTCGTCTTTGGCCTTGTTAATAACGCCTTGGGTTCCCTGACCTGCCGGATTTATGCGCCCGGGATTGTCCGGGATTGCTGCATAAAAAGCCGAGGTTTCAGCGACGGATTTCAATGTCAGTGCACCGCCCGCATTCTCGAAAAAGATGCGTTCGCCTTGAAACGGGCAAGTACCGACATGGGCGAACCGGTCGCGGATGGCGTCGATGAGGGCAGGGTTGTCTTGGATCATAGATTTGTCCTGTGCATAGTCAGAGCGCGGTTCACGATCGTACGGCGGAGCTTGGTCGCCGCGATAAGACTTTGTTCCGAAAACCGTCGACAGAGTCATCGAAAATTCCGCGAATTGAATTGATCAGGCCGCATGCTGCCATCCTGTCAAGCGACAACGCGACATGATTGCGCTGCACCGTCGTTTTGTGTCGCTATCGAGCTATTCTTTCCTAAAAGTTTTCGCGCGTATTACCGGGAGATCCAGATGAGAATGGCGTCTTCTATTGGCTCGAGGGTTTGGTGAAGCACGGGATATATATAGTGAACGGTTTCATATCCTCGACAATGGTTTTTGTCAGCTTAAGCAATCTTCCCTCAGGGTGTTTTTTACGATGGTCGGACCCTTTCCTGCCGTTGGTAGATACGTTAGCTTGTTTGAAATACTGATTATTATTAAATAGTTATGCTGGATTGATCTATTTACTAAAAATTTAGTTTGACAGGTGCGCAGAAAATCGCTGATGCTGTCTGCTATCCGGTTTGCGCCGGAAAACCATAATTTTTTGGGAGGAAAGAGATGCGGAGACATCTACTTTCCGCAGTGGCGGCTGCTGCCGTCATTGCGGGGCACGGTCCCGTTTGGGCCGACGAAGCCGCAGCACAACGTTGGATCGACGACGAATTCCAGCCATCGACCCTGTCGAAAGACGAACAGATGGCGGAAATGCAATGGTTCATCGAAGCTGCACAGCCTTACAATGGCATGGAAATCAACGTTCTGTCCGAAGGCATTCCGACCCACTCCTACGAATCCGAGGTGCTGACCAAGGCATTCGAAGAGATCACGGGCATCAAGGTCAACCACCAGATTCTTGGTGAGGGCGAAGTTGTCCAGGCCGTACAGACTCAACTGCAAACCGGCCGGAACCTGTATGACGGCTATGTCAATGACAGTGACCTGATCGGCACGCATTCGCGTCTGCAACTGGCTTATCCGCTGACTGACATGATGGGTGGCGACTGGGCAGGCACGACCTCGCCGACGCTGGATCTGGATGACTTCATGGGCATTCAGTTCACCACCGGTCCGGACGGCAAGCTGTATCAGCTGCCCGATCAGCAGTTTGCGAACCTCTACTGGTTCCGCAAGGACTGGTTTGATGATGAGGCCAACAAAGCCGCGTTCAAAGAGAAGTACGGCTATGATCTGGGTGTTCCGGTCAACTGGTCAGCTTACGAAGACATCGCAGATTTCTTCACCAACGACGTGAAAGAAGTCGACGGCACCACGATCTATGGCCACATGGATTACGGCAAGCGTGCGCCCGACCTGGGTTGGCGTATGACTGATGCATGGTTGTCGATGGCTGGTGCAGGTGATAAAGGCGAGCCAAACGGTATCCCCGTCGACGAATGGGGCATCCGCATGGAAGCGGGCACCTGTAACCCCGTTGGTGCCTCCGTATCACGCGGTGGTGCGGCCAACGGTCCGGCTGCGGTCTATGCGATCCGCAAGTGGGATGAATGGCTGCGGAACTATGCACCTCCGGGTGCTGCGTCTTATGACTTCTATCAGTCGCTGCCTGCACTCAGCCAAGGCAACGTGGCCCAGCAGATCTTCTGGTACACAGCCTTTACCGCCGACATGGTGAAGCCGAAGTCCGAAGGCAACAACACCGTAGATGACGAAGGCACGCCGCTTTGGCGGATGGCGCCCAGCCCGCACGGCCCATATTGGGAAGATGGCCAGAAGGTCGGGTATCAGGACGTGGGTTCCTGGACCTTCCTGAAGTCGACCCCTGCGGATCGTGCTCAGGCGGCTTGGCTCTATGCCCAGTTCGTGACCTCCAAGACCGTCGACGTGAAGAAGTCCCACGTGGGTCTGACATTCATCCGCGACAGTTCGGTCAATCACGAGTCGTTCACCGAGCGCGCACCCAAGCTGGGTGGTCTGGTCGAGTTCTACCGCTCACCTGACCGTGTGGCATGGTCGCCCACCGGCATCAACGTGCCGGACTATCCGAAGCTGGCCCAGATCTGGTGGCAGCAGATCGGTGACGTGAACTCGGGCGCCTTCACCCCGCAAGAGGCGATGGACCGTCTGGCCGAAGAGATGGACATCACCATGGCCCGTATGCAGGCCGCGGATGAAAGCGCTGGTGTCTACGGTGGCTGTGGTCCCCGCCTGAACGAACCGCAGGATGCGTCGTTCTGGTTGGAAAAAGCAGGCTCGCCCAAAGCCAAGCTTGAGAACGAAAAGCCGCAGGGCCAGACCGTCAACTACGACGAACTGGTTCAGCGCTGGCAGTCTCAGTAAGCCATTGAAACCCGGGGATGCCGTTTCAGGCATCCCCACCTCAAGACCAGTGCGACGCACTGAAGAACCGGAACCCACGGACATGATCGAACTACAAGATGCCACCAAACGCGTCGGCAACGTTATCCATATCAAGCCTACGACCCTGACGCTGCAAACCGGCCATTTCAATGTGCTGCTGGGCGCGACGGGATCCGGCAAAACCTCTCTGATCAAGATGATGGCCGGGCTGGACCCGATCGCCTCGGGCAAGGTGCTGATGGACGGGCAGGACGTCACAAGGCTGAACACGCAAAAGCGACAGATCAGCCTCGTGCACCAGTTCTTCGTGAACTATCCGCATATGACTGTCTTTGACAACATCGCCTCGCCGTTGCGTGTGGCTGGGATGGCGAAATCCGAGATTGAAGGGCGCGTGGAAGAGGCCGCCGACTTGCTGCAGCTGCGCCCTATGTTGCATCGCCGACCGCATGAGTTGTCAGGCGGCCAACAGCAACGTACCGCGCTGGCCCGTGCCATCGCAAAAGAAAGCCGAGCCGTGTTCCTCGATGAACCGTTGGCCAACCTGGATTACAAGCTGCGCGAAGAACTGCGTGAGCAGCTACCTGACCTGTTTGCCGGTCGTGGGGCGGTGGTGGTTTACGCCACCTCGGAACCCGAAGAGGCGCTGCTTTTGGGTGGATATACCGCCCTTATGGAAGACGGTCGCGTTACGCAATTCGGCCCGACTGCTGATATCTATCGCAACCCTGAGAATATTGCCGCTGCGCGCGTGTTCTCAGACCCGCCGATCAATGTGGCCCGCGTCACCGTGTCAGCTACGCAGGCACAGCTTGCGGGCGGCGGCGGCTGGGCGGTTTCGGATTTGGCGGACGGCGAGTACATAGTTGCAGTACGACCGCACCGAGTGACTCCCACCCGCACCTCGGATGCCGATGTGGAACTGACAGGTCGTGTGATTGTCACAGAGCTATCGGGTTCGGATTCCAGCGCGCACTTCCAGCACGGGGATGATGCTTGGGTCTCTTTGGCGGCAGGCGTGCACCCTTATCGGGTGGACGAAGATCACCGATTTTATATGAACCCGGCCCATTGCCGGTATTTCGGCCAAGACGGCAAAAGGGTGGCCTGACATGGCACAGATCAAGCTTTCAAACCTAAAACACAGCTATATGCCGACGCCAAAAGGCCCGGATGACTACGCGCTGAAGGAAATTGACGTGACCTGGCGCGATGGCGGGGCGTATGCCTTGTTGGGGCCATCAGGTTGCGGGAAGTCCACGCTGCTGAACATTATTTCCGGTCTTCTGACACCGTCTGAGGGGCAGATCCTGTTCGATGACCGCGACGTGACGGCCTTGCCGCCCGATCAACGCAATATCGCGCAGGTGTTCCAGTTTCCAGTAATCTACGACACGATGACCGTGGGTGAAAACCTGGCTTTTCCGCTGAAAAACCGGGGTGTCGACGCCGCGACAATCAAACGCCGCGTCGATGAGATTGCCGAGATGCTGGACGTCACCGAGTTGCTGAAAACCCGCGCGTCGGGCCTTAGCCCGGACAACAAACAGAAGATCTCGATGGGTCGCGGTCTGGTCCGCGACGACGTAAATGCGGTGATGTTCGACGAACCGCTGACTGTGATCGACCCACACCTGAAATGGAAGCTGCGGTCGAAACTGAAAGAACTACATCAGCGCGTCAAAGCCACCATGATCTATGTGACCCACGATCAGACCGAGGCGCTGACCTTCGCAGACGAAGTGGTCGTGATGCAAGACGGCGAAGTGGTTCAGATCGGCACGCCTGTCGAGCTGTTCGAACGTCCTCAGCACACGTTTGTTGGTCACTTCATCGGCTCTCCCGGCATGAACGTTCTACCTTGTGAAGCCAGGGGCGACCGCGCCGTTTTCGAAGGCCACGAAGTGATGCTGGAAGGTCCGACCCATGGTGATGGCGGTCGCACCGATCTGGGCATCCGCCCCGAATATGTTGGGTTCGGTGACACAGGTATCCCTGCACATGTAACAAAGGTCTCGGATATTGGCCGTCACTACGTGGTCAGCGCCATGGTCGGTAACACGGCCCTAAAAGCAGTAACTGAACACAGTGTCCCGGAACCGGGATCACAAGTCTTCCTGCAATTCAAACCTGAACAATCGCGCGTCTACCGCGACGGCTGGATCGCAAGCGAGGAGCGGGCACAATGAGAACGGAAAACCAAAAGGCATGGTTCTTTGTCTTACCGGTTCTGGCACTGGTCGCCTTCAATGCGCTGGTGCCGATGATGACGGTGGTCAACTACTCAGTGCAGGAAACCTTCGGCAACAACCAGTTCTTCTGGGAGGGACTGGGCTGGTTCGAACAGATCCTGCGTTCCGACCGGTTTCAGGCTGCGCTTGGACGGCAGTTCCTGTTCACTTTCCTGATCCTGCTGATTGAGGTGCCGCTTGGCATCATTGTGGCCCTGTCGATGCCGCGCAAAGGGTTCTGGGTTCCTGTTTGTCTGGTTCTCATGGCTCTGCCGATGCTGATCCCGTGGAACGTTGTAGGTTCGATGTGGAATATCTTTACCCTGCCCAAGATCGGCTTGCTGGGCTATTTCCTAAATGACGTTTTGGGCATCAACTATGACATGACGCAGCAGCCGCTGTCGGCGTGGATCACGGTCGTCATCATGGATGTCTGGCACTGGACTTCATTGGTCGTACTACTCTGCTATGCTGGCCTCGTGTCGATCCCTGACGCCTATTATCAGGCCGCCAAGATCGACGGGGCTAGCCCGTGGTCGGTATTCCGCTATATCCAGTTGCCCAAGATGAAAACAGTCCTGACCATCGCGGTACTGCTGCGGTTCATGGACAGTTTCAACATCTATACCGAGCCCTTCGTTCTGACCGGCGGCGGCCCCGGCAATTCAACCACCTTGCTGTCGATCGACCTTGTGAAGATCGCGCTGGGACAATTTGACCTTGGCCCTGCAGCCGCGATGAGCCTGATCTACTTCGCCATCACGCTGCTGGTGTCTTGGGTCTTCTACACTCTGATGACAAAGGATGACGCGCAATGAAGAAGCGGTCCCTTATCCCGATCCTCTATATCGCGTTCCTCATGCTGCCGATCTATTGGCTGGTGGCGATGTCCTTCAAGACGACAAACGAGATCCTGTCGGGCTTTTCCCTATTCCCCCAGACTTTTACACTGGAAAACTACGTCACGATCTTCACGGACCCGACGTGGTATTGGGGCTACATCAATTCGATAGCTTACGTGACGATCAACACAGTGCTGTCGGTGTGTGTTGCCTTGCCAGCCGCTTATGCGTTCTCTCGGTATCGGTTCCTTGGCGACAAGCAGTTGTTCTTCTGGTTGCTGACCAACCGTATGGCGCCGGCCGCGGTGTTCGCGCTGCCCTTCTTCCAGCTATATTCGTCCATCGGTCTGTTCGACACATATCTAGCCGTGGCACTTGCCCATACACTGTTCAACGTGCCGTTGGCTGTTTGGATCCTGGAAGGTTTCATGCGCGGCATTCCCAAAGAACTGGATGAGACCGCCTATGTGGATGGGTATTCGTTCCCACGTTTCTTCGTGACGATTTTCCTGCCGAACATCAAAGCGGGTGTTGGTGTCGCGGCCTTCTTCTGCTTCATGTTTTCGTGGGTCGAGATGCTGTTGGCCAAAACCCTGACTGCGGTCGAGGCTAAACCCATCGCGGCCGTGATGACGCGTACTGCCTCCAGCGCCGGGTACGAGCTGGGCCTGCTGGCCGCTGCCGGAACCCTGACCATCATCCCCGGAGCCATCGTCATTTGGTTTGTCCGCAACTACATCGCGCGCGGTTTCGCGATGGGTCGTGTGTGAGGTTCGATATGCGTAAACTTCTTCTCATCCTCCCCTTCGTACCTACGACGGCCTTGGCTCAGGCTCAGACCGGATGGGGCAACGTTGGCCAACAAGAGGAAAAGGGATTTTCCTGGACCGACCCTTTGTGGCCCGATTTCTGGATGGCCTGGACGCCTGCGACACTTGCAGTTTTCGTTGGGATATTCTCAGCCATCGCGCTGATTGGCGTTCTCGAAGGCTTCAAGTATCGCGACGGGATTGAGCGGCGCGGCGTGTTGGGTCTGACCACCACGCTCGGCGATCGTCTCTTCATCACGCTTCTGGGCTCGGCCTACATCTTTCTGGCCTGGCTCGGATTGGTTGGGCAACCGGTTTGGACGCCGCTGTTTTTGTCCATCGGTTGGGGCATCTTCGTCTTCTGGAAAGTTTAGGCTTTGCGAAACAGTGAAAGGATGCTTGTCTGTCAGGCATACTACTAAATGGCGACACCGAGACTGATGCGAAAGAAAAAAACTACGAACTTACTGACTGAAGTGGAACTTGAGTTCATGAACGAACTCTGGGCGCTGGGTCAGGGCTCGGTCCGAGATGTTCTTGATCGTTTGGCGCCGGATCGAAATCTGGCCTACACATCCGGCGCAACAATTTTGCGCATTCTCGATGAAAAGGGATTTGTAGAAAGCGAAAAGAACGGCAAATCGTTGATTTATAGGCCACTTCTAGAAAAAGACAGGTATCAGTCGCGTTCGCTGCAAAATCTCTCCCGGACGTTATTCGACGACACCCCCGCAACTTTGGTTGCAAGGTTGGTCGACGATGCGGGGCTGACAGAAGATGATCTGGAGGAAATTCGAGCACTGGTAGAGAGGAGACTGCAAAATGACGGCGGTTAAACCGGTTCTCGACGCGTTTCTCGAGTTCAATGTTGTACTTGGATTGTCGGCACTTATCTGGCTGGCGGTGCGCGTCGTATTCGCGCGATCGTCGATGCGATATGGGTTTGTTGCACAACTTCGATCGCTAAAAGCACTTTGTATCTGTGTTGTGCTGAGCCCGGTGCTGGCAATGGGTGTCTCGGCCTTTATCGGTTTTCTGTGGCCGGGACGCGCAGTCGCGCTGGGGGATCTGGCCGTGGCAGCCTACTTGCGTGGTGATATTGCCATGCCGGCTGCGCAGTTCGAAACCCTGCTGAACACACGCGAACGTTGGCTTGATCACGTTCTTTCTGGTTCGTCTGTCCTTGTAACATGCGTTTTGATTGCATTCGCTCTGGTGTCGACTTTCCTGACAATTCGTGTGGTTCGTGATGCATGGGCAATTCGCAAAACCGTGAGATCCAGCTTTCTTTGGCGGCGGTCGTCCAAGGTAGACATTCGTTTGTCGGACCGGATAACCGTACCCTTCGCTGTACGCGGCCTACGTCGCCGACACGTCGTCTTACCCAGCCATTTGCTGAATACACCGCGTGAATTGCGGTTCGCTCTGGCACACGAATTTCAACATATCCGTGCTTTGGATGTGGAGTGGGAGTTGGGCTTTGAGCTGATGCGCCCGCTTCTGTTCTGGAACCCGGCATATCTGGTGATTAAGCACCAGTTTGACCGACTGCGCGAGTTGGCCTGTGACCAGTCCGTTGTCTCGCGCAAAGGTATAGACGCCAAAGACTATACGGCCTGTTTGCTGGATTACTGTTCGCGATCTCTTACAATGAACTGCCCACGTATTCTTCATGTGGCCTTGGTGAACGGGACAAAAGCAAAGCATGTGTTGCGTTTGCGTGTGATTGCCTTGACCGAAGCGTCGACGGCAAGTCCACCTCTGCCTGCCGTATTTCTTGGGATGACTCTAGCATTGGCAACCATTCTTGCTATCAGCTCGGCGTCAGTGCGCCAAACGCAGGATTGGAGCCACGATCGCTTGATGCTGTCGACAGTTGTTAATCTGGAACGGCTTGAGGCTCGCACTCAGGGGAATTGATATGCGGTGATGCTCTCCAGCCAGGGTTGGAGAGACGGATTGCCGTTTCATGCGCACGATGTTCAGCGCCGGGCATTTTTGGCCCGAGGCTGGGGCATGTTGAGTTCCTGATTTTGCGTTAAAACGGGGCAGGGGTGCCCGTTTTAACGCAACCAGGCTGAGCTATGTCGTTTCACCAACGTACAACAGCTTGCGCAACCGGAATGGTGTTGCCTTGCGGGCCCGAACCCAGTGCGAGTTGCACGCTTCCCAAAGAATGGATCGGAAATCAAACGAGAGTCTGACGCAAATAATCAGACTCTTTAATAATCCCCTATAGGTTGTGTATTTTTTGCCACAGCGTGGTAGTCAAACGCAGAAAACCCTGCAGTCAGATTGACTGCAGAGATCAATAAAATAGAAGTGGATCAATAATTTATGGTTTGAGGCTTTGAGTTTTTTATGAGCGCTGTTTTGCCCTCTTTAGGTGTACATATTTTAGCGGATTTCTTCGATTCAACTGCACTTTATGATCCTGCCCCAGCTGAAGAAGCTCTGACACGCGCGGCGATTGCAGCCAAAGCGCATGTCCTTAACGTGGAAACTCATGATTTCGGGCAACGTGCGGGGTTTACTGGGGTGGCTTTGTTGGCTGAATCCCATATCTCGATCCACACATGGCCCGAGCATGGTTATGCCGCCATTGATATCTTCATGTGCGGCGACGCCGAGCCGCAACGCAGCCTGGACGTACTGAAATCCTATTTCCGCCCGCAGCGCACTGAGGTGCAATCCATCAAACGGGGCCTGATCGGACAAAACGTGCCGCGGCTGGCTGTGGCTGGCTTTTAAAGGGCAAATGAGAGAGCTGCGCAGATGCCCGGTCACGATATCTCTTATCCTGTGCGCGATCTGCGTCTACGTGCTGTTCGGTCCGGTGCGTTATTCGGGACCTGTGCAAAGCTTGCCCGACCATCTGTTGTTTGTAATCCGGCATGGCGATCTGAGCCATCTGACACTCAACTGCCTAATGATCTTTATCGGCGGCTGTCTGACCGAACCTCGTTTGGGCAGTATCTGGACCGCAGGCCTTGTGATCCTGAGCGTCGTTGCCGGCACAGTGGTAGAGTTCGTTCTGGTCGGGCCGGGCTTCGTGGGGTTATCAAGCGTTTCTTACGCTCTGGTGGCGTTTGGTGTCGTTGCATCAAGCCCGCCAAGTCAACGTGTTTGGGCGTTGGCGCTGATATGCATGCTGCTCGTAGCCGAGTTTTTGTACCTGCGGTCTCAGATCGCGGTTTTCACCCACATTACATCCGCGTTGGTCGGGGGAGGTCTTGCCGTGTTTAATGCGTTGTTCGGCTCGAAGGGGGCGACCCTCAAGCCTATGGAATGGCGACATGTATCGCCTGCCATTCAGATCATCGCCCAGACCGATGAAGATGACGCGGTCGAGGCTGAAGACAAATTTGTTAATGAAGGCACCGATAACATGTTTGTCCTGCAAGATCGGGGCAACGTGCTGGGTCTGATCGGCTACAGCCTTGACGAAGATGTACCTGATGTTGCGTGGCTGTCCTGGACCTACCTGGATCAGGCCCAAACCGGCAAAGGGTTGGGCGGGCAGATGTTGAACGATATGCTGGGTAAGCTTGCGCAGCTACAGATCCGCAAGATTTTCATCGAAACCAGCGACTACGAAGAGTTCGGCAAGAAAACCTATGCCGCCGCGCATAAGCTGTATGAAGAATTTGGTGCTGAGGCCGAGTTGACCGTCCCCGGGTATCACAGCCCGCGAGAGGCGAAGATCATCTATGGATTGGATAATCCGGATGCGCCCGAACTACCGCCCGCCCATCCGGCCTCAACCACAGGTCTGTCTGTAGTGGACCTGCAAACGGCTGCGGAAACCGACGATGTAGCGGGACTACGCTGGAGCGAATCCGGTACCGGGTTGAACGGGCTGGATCAGCAGCTTTCGCTCGCTCGTACGCAGAAATATCGCATGGCCGTTCTGACTATCCCCTCTGATCTGTCCGACGCACACGCAGCCGAATTACAGGGGCAGGGGATGAAGAAATGTGGCGCGCTCAAAGAGTTGTACGGCAAGGACCTGCACCAGGATTGGTGGTCCTGTGACCTTGATGAAACCTGAAAATACAGTCTTAACTCGATAGGAGAAAATCATGTTTGGAAATCTGAAAACAATCGTCATTTTGGGCGTTGTGGGCTTCATAGGGTATTCGGTGTTCCTAGCCCCGAAGTCTGAACAGACCGCCGATCTTGGGCAGGTTCTGGACCGGACTGAATTTGCGATCAACGAGTATCAGGAATACCTGACAGCTAACAGCATCGCCGAAGCCTCGGACGATCAAGTGGAAGAGTTCACCGAGTATCTCACCCAGATCATGAACTCGGAACCGCGCTTTTATGACGAGCCGCTGGGTCTGGAAATTCTGTCCGACGCCAAGTTCTCGGGTTATGCAGACGCTAATGCAAACGGCACCCGCGACTCGGATGAAGGTGAGATTTTCACCATCGAGATTGACGAGGCCAACAGACGCCTGATCGCCACTGACACCGCTGGTGAGTCCGCTGGCCTGCGATTTTCAGGCGCCGGCTTCCTGGCCGGTGCGCTGATTGGCAACCTGCTCAGCCGACAGCGTTCGGCCGGTATCAGCGCCTCAAGCTTCAACAACCGTAACGTGACGCCGCGCGCCAGCTATTCAGCTCCGCGCAGCGCTCGCGCTGGTGGTCTGCGCGCCGGTAAATAAGGCACCGCGTCCGCAACATACTCCACTCAGGCCCGGCGCTGATCGCGTCGGGCTTTCCAGTTATTCGGAATTCAAAATGACCGACACTCTGACACCGCGTTACACAGAGCTGCCACGCCGGCAGGCGATGGTTCTGCTTGGCGCGATCCTTGTTGTTGCCCTGTGCGGCATTGTCTACGAACTGATCATTGGAACGGTGTCCAGCTACCTGCTGGGCAACTCGGTCTATCAGTTTTCACTGACCATCGGGTTTTTCATGTTTGCTATGGGGGTCGGGTCATATGTCTCACGCTTTTTCCACGGCAACCTGATCCAAACGTTTATCTGGGTTGAACTGATTCTGGCCTTGGTCGGCGGCCTGTGCAGCGTGTCATTGTTCATGCTCTTTCCCTATGCGCCGTGGTTCTACACGGTGGGAATGTTTACCTTTATCTCGACCATCGGATTTCTCGTCGGTTTGGAAATTCCGCTTTTGATGCGGGTCTTGTCCGAAAGCAGTACCGCGCGGGAATCCATCGCCGACGTGCTATCACTTGACTATATCGGAGCACTTTTCGGATCTGTTTTGTTTCCAATCCTGTTGCTTCCATCGCTTGGACTGATTTCATCCTCATTCGCCATTGGCCTGACCAATGCCATGGTCGCTTTGCTGAGCGTCCTTTGCCTACGCGACCAGTTGGATTCACCCAAACGGATGCTGGTCAGCGCAATCGCGACCATCGTTTTGCTGTTCGCGCTGACTCTGCTGGCCGGGCGCATCACTGCGTTTGCGCAGGACCATCTGTATTTTGACCGTATCGTCTGGCGTAAGCAGTCGCAGTATCAGTCCCTGGTCGTCACCAACACCTGGCAGAAAAATGACGTGCGCCTTTACATCGACGGCCACCTGCAGTTCGCCGAAGCGGATGAGTATCGCTATCACGAGGCGCTGGTCCATACGGTTCTGTCATGGGGGGAAAACGCGCCCAAGTCCGTATTGGTTCTGGGCGGAGGCGACGGGTTGGCCGTGCGAGAGATCCTGAAACATCCCAGCGTCTCGCGCATCGACCTTGTTGATCTCGATCCGGCGATGACCGATCTGGGGCGCAATCTGGCCCCCATCGCGCGCCTGAATGAAGACAGCATGGAGGCCTCGATTCTGAATGTCTACAACACCGATGCATTCAACTATGTCAAATCCACCGATCAAACCTACGATAGGATCATCATAGACTTTCCCGATCCGCATAACGAAGCGCTGTCAAAACTCTATTCGATCGAGTTCTATGCCATGGTGAATAGCATTTTGACCGACGATGGTGCTTTGGTTACCCAAAGCAGCTCACCCTTCTTTTCACCACATACCTATTGGACAATTTCCGAGACGCTGTCCGAGATTTTCCCGCAGGTCGTGAACTATCAGGTGTCGATCCCCTCGTTTGGAGTTTGGGGGTACAACCTTGTGGCCAATGATCCGACATCGACGCTTGGCGAGCTTCCGGAAGGTTTGCGCTTTCTGACACCGGGTGTCTTTGAGGCCGCTCAAGTGTTTTCTGAGGACCTGCTTCCCAAGCGTGAACTAGCGATCAATTCCATCTTTGATCCCGGCATTTATCACGAATACTCCCGTGACGTTTCTGGCTACTGAGCTGAGCTGGCCGCTTGAGAGCCTATTCCACAATCAAGCCGATTTATCATGTCATCTAACAAAAGGTGTGAATTCTTGGGGACACGAGTTTCACAATTTACGTGTTCCGACAGTAAATGTCGGAGCACCAAATTACTGAGATTACACTTGCAATAAAATCAGCTACTTAGGTCTTTGAACTTCTGGGACTCATAAACTCACCAATTTTCAACCCATCAGTTGAGAACCTGCCGTTCGTCCAACGTGCGGCGAAGGTGTCAAAAGAGCCCAAACTGTACCTTGGATTTTTTCGCTGCGTGCGCTCGCAACGGAAGAAATGCTGCATGCGCTCGAAATTCGGCGCTGTGACGCTGCGATGAAACCGGTCATTAGTGCAGCGTGCAGCGAGGCAGGAACGATCAATTCACAAGACGCAGGACAGGGCGAACCTTCGCTGCGAAAACTCCAAAGTCGGCGATCGGGATGTTAGGCTATTAACACGTGCCACAATGTTGAACAGGTAGGTGTCCACGTATTTGCCAACCAGACCGCGCGTGACATTGGTCTCTTCAAGCATGATCCGCTTGCGATCATAGGAAAATGTAAGCTGATGACCCACATAGCGGTTCTCGCGCCAGAATAGGACATCAGTCAGCCCTTCCGATTCGACATTGAGCGCACGATGGAGGTTGGCTGGCTTGGCAGGCACCTTTGCACACCTCGCGTCATAGCGGTCTTTGAAACCTTCCAGAAAAGCATTTCCGGTCTTCATGTCCGATATGCCCGCCAATCTCAGTTCTTTAACCAGTCGGCCCTGAAGCGTGCGGTTCGCACGCTCTACACGACCCTTGGCCTGAGAACTGTTCGCGAACAGGATCTCGATGTTCAGCTCATTCAACGCGTGGCCGAACTGGGTCATGCCAGCGCCGACTTTGGCATCTTCCTTGGGGACACGGAACACCGTGTGTTTGTCGCTGTGAAACGCCACCGGGCGGCCGTGCGTGTGCAGATAGCTCTCAAGCGTTTCGAAGTAGCTGAAGGTGCTTTCCGACTTCACAAAGCGAAGTTTCATCAAGGTGCTAGTCGCGTCATCGTTGAAGACGAGCAGGGTGCATGGATCGCCTCGGTCTTCGAACCAACGGTGGTCGGAACCGTCAATCTGGATCAACTCGCCGTAGCATTCCCGGCGCAGGTGCGGTTGAAGGAATGTCCGGCGCTGTTTGCGGAACAACCAGTTTCCATCTTCGACCATCCATTTGCGTAATGTCTCACGCGAGACCTTGAAACCGTGATGTTCAGCCAACTTCTCAGCGGCCAAAGTCGGCCGGAAGTCCGCATAACTTTCTTTGATCAGCGCCAAGGCAAAATCGCGTTTCGCTCTGTGAATCTGATTGTTCGGGGCTTGCCGCGCGCCTTGTGCCGAATCGCCGATGCACCATCCTGGCGGTATCGCTTCAACAACCGGAAGACTTGCCGCCGTGTCAGATCCAGCAGGTTCGCAGCATTATCAATGGTCAGCCGGCCACCATCGACCTGTGCCAATACTTCCACACGATTTAACTCGCGCTCGCTCATCATCACCCAACCCATGTCCGATCTTCCTCGTTTTGTTATACGAGGAGAGTGACATTCCTGAATTGCTTACAGGTGACAATTTAACTTTGCCGCTACATGATAAAAACGCATAATCAGTCTTATGTTAAAACATATTACTGAAATTTACCGCCAAGTTAGAAAATCAACGCCAGATACCTACAAGGTTGACCCACGCGAAATCATCTACCATCCTATTTGCGTATAGCTTGTTGTATTGTGCTAACCTGCACGTTTTCCTCGCAAGGTCGATGAAATGACCGATAATTCACAAAAGACCTACGTGCATGACACTCATCGTCTGCGCGACCCCGCGCACACCCTAAGCATTGTGCAACCATTTCTTCGGGAAATGGGTATTACTCGGATCGCAAACCTGACCGGCCTGGATCGGATTGGTTTGCCTACCGTCATGGTCGCTCGTCCCAATTCCCGATCTGTTGCGGTGTCACTTGGCAAGGGACTGTCGTTACAGGCAGCGCAAGCTTCGGGTGTTATGGAAGCGATCGAGTCCTGGCATGCCGAACGTGTGCGACTTCCGCAACGGCTTGCCAGATATACCGATTTGGCTGATGAAGCGACCGTAGTGGATGTGGAGCGATTGCCTAGGGTCACCGGCGCGCAATTTGATCCCAATAGCAACATGTTATGGGTCGAAGGCCTGGATTTGAAAAGCCAATACGCCTGCTGGGTCCCGCTTGAGATGGTGGACACTGACTACACTTCCGCTCCACTCGCCGGACAACGCGCCTTTCCCAGAACAACAAACGGTTTGGCTTCGGGCAATAATGTCGCCGAGGCAAGTTGTCATGCGATTTGCGAAATGATTGAGCGGGATGCAACGACGCTGTGGTCTCATCAATCCACGACCGTGCGTATTGATCCCGGTACTGTCGATGATCAGCGATGTCGGGCGGCCATTGAAAAAATCACCGCCGCAAATCTGGAGATCGGGCTGTGGAGCACCACGTCGGATATCGGAATTGCCAGTTTTCGCTGCGTGATCTGCGAGGCTGGCGGGCAACCTGGTCACATTGGCATCGGCGACGGATGCCATCCGGATCGCGCAATCGCGTTGCTGCGCGCGGTGACAGAGGCTGCTCAGACCCGGCTGACCTATATCTCGGGCGCGCGCGATGATCTGGACCCGGCAGAATTCACTGACCAGGCGCAATCTGACCGGTGTAGATATGTACGGGATCTGATCGATCGTGCCTCTCCGACAGAGAATTTCCAGGACTGCCCGACGCATTCAACCAAGACATTCGAGGATGACCTGGCTTTGCTGTTAATCAGGTTAGAGGCCGTCGGAATTTCTCAGGTGGTGATCGTGGACTTGTCTCGGCTTGAATATGATCTATCGGTTGTTCGAGCGGTCATACCGGGCTTGGAGGCGCCACATGACGACGCGGATTACGTACCGGGCCTAAGAGCACTGCATATCAGGCAGGAAACCGCATGACCGTCGTTGTATTTGTGGGCCCTACCCTGCCAGCACACGAAGTCACCGCACAGTTGAATGCTGCGATCCTGCCCCCTGTTCAGCAGGGTGATGTCTATCGCGCAGCCAAGGATCAACCGCACGCCATTGGGATCATAGATGGGTTCTTCGAAGGTGTGCCCTCGGTCTGGCACAAGGAAATCTTGTGGGCGATGGAACAAGGGATACCGGTCTTTGGCAGCGCCAGCATGGGCGCCCTGCGTGCAGCGGAACTTGCCGAATTTGGAATGATCGGTGTTGGCGGGATCTATGAGGATTACCTCAGCGGCGTTTTGCAGGATGACGATGAGGTCGCGGTTCTTCACAGCCCGGCAGAGCTGGGATTTCAACCGCTCAGTACACCGATGGTATCTATCCGAGCGACAGTCAAACAGGCGCAGGCTCAGGGGATTTTACCTTCTGAAAGCGTCGCCACTATCCTAGAGCATGCGAAATCCAGACACTATAGGCACCGCATCTGGCAGTACATCGGCAAAGAGTTAAGCGATCTGCCCGGAATAGCGGCCTTTTTGGATTGGCTGCCCGACGGCCAAATTGATGCCAAAGCAGATGACGCCCGGGCAATGCTGGCCCTGATGGCGGATTGCCTGTCGCAGGGCACCCTACCCCCAAGTCCCGTAACGCGGACCGAACCAACATTGGTGTGGAAACAGTTGCGCAACCGCATCGACACCAACGAAGCAAAGAACCACGCGGTGATCGACGAGTTGAGGTTAGACCCGGAACTCTACGCAGAATTGCGCAACCGCGCAGTTCTGAGCGTGATGGCACAGGAAGAAGCCTCCGAGCAGGATCGGCAACCTGATCGTGAAGCCTTGATCCGGCAGATGACGGACCATAGGGCCAAGGCGGGATTATCTCATAAAACGCATTTGATGGAATGGCTGACCGCCAATGATCTGAACCTTGTGGAATACGAGGACATACTGGCGGATGCCGCCCGGATCGATGCGACGGTCGCCGCGCGTTTGGCCCAGTTGGATGCGCCATTGCTGGCTGAACTGAAACGAACCGGAAAGTATGCCGATCTACGGGAACGGGCGGCCGCCAAGGAAAAAGCTGCGATTGTGAATGGGCACCTCTCGGGCGCAGATCGTCTGCGTATGGTCGTGTGGTATTTTGAAACGCGCCTTGACCGGGACGTGCCGGATAACCTGGACAGCTACGCAACCTCGCTTGGCCTATCCGGGCGTGCGGAACTTGGTGAGTTGATCGAAGCAGAGTATTTGTTTTGCCACAGGAGTGCCTGTGCGGACGTCCCAAAAAGCAAGGTGACTTCCGCCCGGCACGAGGGGTCGATAGATGAACACACATGAGACTGTAAGCGACGAAGAACCCGGCACACGGTTCCTGCTGTATCCGCAATCACCTTTTCTGGAACCGGGCGCGCAACCGGAGCTTGTCGAAATTTCGGCTCCGCAAGGCAGCATCGGGCCAGGGCCGTCCGGTCCGCGCATGTACACCGTCAATCCTGTTGGCAAAACCACACCTTACGGTGCCATCGTTCCAGGTCCGAATGGACCGGGTATGTATCTGCCGCCATGGGACGGGTACATCCAGCCGCCTGCGATGCCCGATGAGTTTGGTAATTTCTTTCATATTGCCCCATCCGACCCCGCTTTTGAGGCGGCGCATTTGTTCGGGTCGGCCCATTTCACAATGGATGTGTGGCAAGGGTATTTTGATCGACCAATCCCGTGGCATTTCGCGCGCGAATTCGACCGGCTTGAACTGTCCCTGCTACCGAGTCTGGACAACGCACATATTGGCTGGGGGTTTCTGGAAACGGGCGGCACACACGAACATGGCGATGAGTACCGCCCATACAGCCTGAACTTTGACGTTGTCTCCCATGAAATTGGACATGCCATTATCTATAGCGTCATTGGTATGCCGTCAGATGGGGATGCGTCGGGCGAATATTATGGATTTCACGAGTCCGCTGCCGATATGGTCGCCCTTCTTGCGTCGCTGCATTTTGGCTCTGTTGTTGACGCACTGTTAAAAAACACGCGGGGCAATCTGTACACATTCAATCGTCTGAACCGGTTTGCCGAACTGGGGGAAAATGCACAGATCCGAATTGCCGCCAACACACGGTCCATGTCAGAGTTTGCGGCCGGTTGGACCAGCGAACACGATCTGTCCGAACCGTTGACCGGAGCGATGTTCGACATTTTCGTAGACATTTATCACGAGCGCCTGCTGCTGCATGGACTGATCTCACCCGAAGAAGAACATCTGTCCGATCAGCTGGAAGACTCTCCGGATTACAGCGAGGTCATGCAGGGTGTGTTCGATGCCCGTTATGCCGAAAACCCCGAAGGTTTCCGGATCGCTTTGCTTGAGGCGCGCGATTTTCTGGGAACCTATCTGGCCGACACGTGGGAGCGCCTGGATGCTGATATGCTCAGCTATTTCGGTGTTGAAAAGGCCCTGCTGGCGGTTGATCAGGAAATCACTGGCGGTGCGTTTCGCAACATCATCGAAGGCAACTTCCGCATGCGTGATATTGGTCTGACATCTGCCGGTCCACGTCTTCCCGATCCCGAAGAAGACAGCCACTCGGCCTCAGTTCGCACGCAGGTGCCAGGGTAACTTGTAAAATCCTTTATTTTTAAACGGTTTTATGGCATGCAATCGGAAGAAGTTTATTGGAACGCATTTGCTCGAATATATTTCGAGTTTATTTTGAGGGGGAGATGAGGGTTCTGGCTTCGTCGATCCCATAATTGGGAGAGAGAGATATGCCTGAATCCTTGCTCAGTTTTTCAGAAGTGTTGATATATGGCCGTGAGCTCGAAGATTTAGAGTACAAACGCATTCCGTCCAAAGGGAAGGGCGCCAACAAGCATCTCGACGATCAATTTGGGGTGGCAAAAGGGGAGAAAGGTCCTCGGTTCGCCAAGATTTATGGCTTTGCTTTTGAGGGCACTTATTACGATATGCCGGAGCCGGTGATCTTTCTGGTTCATGGCAAAGGTGAGCTGGTCGCTGATCCCAATAAGCCTGCAGACGACGCATCCCGAGCGCCGCAAGACCCGAGTATTGGCGGCGTCGCAGCGGCCGACTATCAGGTCGCCGATGGTATCCGCGTCTGGCGATACGACAAATCTGACCAGACCATGCGTATGGACGTGATGACCGGCCAGTTCGAACAAGTCCTGTTGGACATCTATTTCGGCTTTGACAGCCCGGCTATCAGCGGTGCCAAAGTCAGCGGCGCGAAAGTAAGTGGGGCCAAAGTCAGCGGTGCCAAAGTCAGTGGCGCGAAGGTGAGCGGTGCCAAGGTCAGCGGCGCAAAGGTACGCGGCGGCGACTAAATCCAGTTTTCGAAAGTAATCTCAGGGGCACCGGAACGCGGTGCCCCTTTGCATTTTAGAACCCGGCCTTTTTCAGACCTTCCACAAAGTGCTGCGTGTCTTCCTCTAGCCGATCCGGTTGAACGGTTGTCCATCGGGCCAGCGAAAAGTTCGGATGCGCCTCGCGGTGCTTTTCCCTTATCAGGCGGGCCATGTCCGTTTGACCCAGCTGAGCATAGCTGGCGGCCAGCATACGCTGCCCTTCAGTCGGATTGTTCATCTTGTTGACCGTCTCAATTACATCCTCATAGCGTCTGAGGTTGTAATATGCTCCTCCCAGGTGCCAAAGGTACTGATCCGGGAAATAGGGGTTTAGACGCATTGCCTGCTGAAGATGCGTTATGGCCGTTTCGTTATCGCCCGAATGGGCCAGAGCATCGGCAAAGTCAGAATGCATATCCGCGTCATTTGGGTTTAACGCCAGCGCCCTCTGATAGGATTGGATGGCTGCGTCATGCTCTTTGCGGTACAGGTGAACGTAGCCCAATTCGCCAAAACCGCGCGCGTCGGTCGGGTCCAGCTCAATCGCGCGCTGCGCCAACATCAGCGCCTTTTCCAGCGATTGTGACGGCTCTTCAGCCCAGGAATAACGCCAGTCGATATTTAGGGTTCGCGACAGCGCTGCTGCAGCACGGGCATACCCTTCGTCCCGTTCAAGGGCTGATTGATAGAAATTCTGTGCCTTGCGGTTGTCGTTTCGGGTGTATTTGAAGATATGGTGCTGGCCTTGCAGGACCGAACCATAGGCCTCAAGATCGTTTGGAATCGCCTGAATCATGCGCTGCTTTTCATGCGACTCGATCATCACCGCAGTGGCCGCCACAATGCACTCTGTGACCTCATCAAGAATGTCGAAAATATCGTCAATCTTGCGATCGAACCGTTCGCCCCAGATCGTGCGCTCGGTGTTGGCATCAATCAACTCGGCGGAAATCCTGATCCGACTGGCTGACCGACGTACACTGCCGCGCGCGACATAGCGGACATTCAGCTTTTGCGCCGCCTCTTTCGGAGGCATCGACTGTGTCCTGAAGAAAAATGACGAGTTCCGGGCGATGATAAAAAGGTTCCGGAATTTGGACAGATTCATGATGATGTCGTCCGTCAGACCTTCGGCGATCCAGCTGTCGGACTCATCGCCGCCAGAGCTGCTGAAGGGCAGAACGGCCACCGACGGCGTATCCGGCCGTTCGAATATGTCGCCCTTCAGATCGGGGCGCATCGTGCCGGCCATGGTCGCGCCGGCCACTTCGCTGCGGACGCAGTAGGTCGAAACAGGCGTCAGGATGTTTTTGAGCTGTTTTGGTCCCAGAAACTCGTATCCAAAGCGCAGGCGATTGCAGACCTGATCATACACGGCAGAGCTGACATAGACCCGCTCAGGCTCGGCTATTTCTTGCAACCGGGCCGCGATATTGACGTTGTCGCCATGAATGCCCCGCTCGTCTATCAGTATCTCACCAAGGTGAATCCCGGCCCGGAACTTGATTCGCTGATCCTGCGCGCGAGTTTTATTCTGATCACTTGCGATTTGATGCAATTCGACCCCGAATTCCACCGCGCTGGTGGCAGTTTCGAACAGGGCCAAAATCCCGTCCCCACGTACCTCAACCACTCGGCCGTTGTACTTTGCGCAAGAGGCTTCAAGCAAAGAAATCAATGCTTTCAATTCATTATATGTATCCAGCTCATTCTCGCTCATAAGCCGGGAGTATCCTACGACGTCGGCGAACAATACTGCGCCAAGCCGTTGAGTAATTGGAATGTCAGAAATTGTCGTACTCACAAGTGTTACTCTTTTTTCGGATTCATAGCGGACCCGTAACCAACATATATCAAAAAACGTTTTTGACGACTGAAGCAGTTTTGATCGGAACTGATCACACCTCTGCGATCTGAGGCGGCCATGACCAGGCGCCGCAATCATTCGGCCCCAATGTCACGATCGTATTCACATCCAGTTCCTGTGCCAGAACGTTTCGGCGAACCATCCACTCAGATTTCAGAATGCCCACAACAACCATATCCTGAAATTCGCCTTCAGCGAACCACGCTTGACGCATCGTTCCTTCAATCTGGAATCCTATCTTGGCAACAAGATCACGGCTGTGATGATTGTCCTCACGATAATAAGACGTTATGCGGTTCAGCCCCAGCTGTCGAAACGCCAGGTCCAGCACCAAAGCGGATGCCCGAAGCCCGACGCCGGATCTACGCATTGCCTTGTTGACGAAAACTGCAACCACTGCATCGCGATTGATGTTCGAGATAGACTCGAGCCCGGCCAGCCCAACGACCTCACCTGCGGACGACTCGACGATAAACCAACATTTGCGGCTGGCATCAGAAGACGTAAATGAATCTTTCCAAAATTCTTCGGCATGCGATGTATTGAGGGGCACGCGCGTCGTACGATCGAAACGCGCAAGGTCTTCAACGTCCTGAAACCAACTCAGAACGGAATCCAGATCTGCCCTTTCCATCGGGCGCAACCTGAACGTGTTTTGTGAATTGTTGCTCACGATAAATAGTACCTTTGAAAGAAATCAGTAAAATCTGCTCGGACACTAACACAAATTTTTAAAAATTACGAAATGAGATTACAGTATCTCTGCCCTCTGTTTTATTCACCGCAAGATTTGAGTTTTTGGTGCAGTGGGGTGATAAGTGCGCTGCCCGGTCAAATGCAACGGAATTTCCCATCCACACCTCTGTTTGCTAATGATGGCCCCGGACGCTCTGAGCAAAGGGAACACCATCAATGAAATTACTGCGGTTCGGTCCCAAGGGCGCGGAAAAGCCCGGTCTTCTGGATGCCACGGGCGCAATTCGTGACTTGTCGGGGGTGATTGGTGATCTCACAGGCGAGTCGCTTGGCGATGAGGCCCTGGACCGATTGCGCGGGTTGGAGACAACAAGCCTGCCGCTGGTGGATGGCCAACCGCGGATTGGCGCTTGCGTCGGTCAGGTCGGCAAGTTCGTCTGCATAGGTCTGAACTATGCCGATCACGCGGTCGAAAGTGGGATGGAGCTGCCGCAGGAACCGGTGATCTTTTTTAAGGCGACATCAGCTATTGTTGGCCCCAACGATACGGTTGAAATTCCACGTGGATCGGTCAAAACCGATTGGGAGGTGGAACTGGGTGTGGTGATCGGGACAGAGGCCAAATACGTCTCGGAAGCCGAAGCCTTGAACCATGTCGCCGGTTATTGCGTCATCAACGACATATCAGAGCGCGATTTCCAACTGCACCGTTCGGGCCAGTGGGTAAAAGGCAAATCCGCCGACACGTTCGGTCCTATAGGTCCATGGCTTGTGACACGGGATGAGGTGCCCAATCCGCAGGACCTGCCGATGTATCTTGAGGTGAACGGGCAGCGGTTTCAGGATGGATCGACCAGAACAATGCATTTCAGCGTGGCGACGGTAATCTCTCATCTGTCGCAGTTCATGTCGCTACAGCCGGGAGATGTGATTTCAAGTGGCACCCCTCCGGGCGTGGGCATGGGCCAAAACCCGCCGACCTATCTAAAACCCGGCGACAGGATGGAGCTGGGCATCAAAGGCTTGGGTGTGCAACGGCAGAACGTTTTGCAGGGCTGAGCCCCCTGTTTGTGCAATTGCCACAATTCTCCGCAATAGACAGTGGGCCAAAAAGTCACTCGGGCCAAGGCAGTGAATAAGTTTTGACGTTGGTGAAAAATTTCATCGCCTCGATCACGCCTTCCTTGACGCCGTTGCCGCTGTCCTTGATGCCGCCAAAAGGAGACATTTCGATCCGGTAGCCGGGCTGTTCCCAGATGTTGCAGGTGCCGACGTTCAAACCGTTGATGTAGGTAATCGCCCGGTTCAGATCATTAGTACAGACACCCGCCGACAAACCAAATGCTGTGCCGTTTGAGATCTGCATGACTTGCGCATCATCATCTGGAACACGAACGATCGGCACGATTGGACCAAATGTCTCTTCCATCACCAACTCGCTGCCGTGGGGCACCTTGTCGACGACGATCGGCGGCAACAGTGCACCGACGCGGCCGGGGTGATAGAGGATTTCCGCGCCCTCTTGTGCAGCCTTCAGCACGCGGTTTTCGAACAACTCGGCGGCTTGTGCGTGGATAACGCAACCCAATTGCGTTTCTAGGTCCTGAGGGTCGCCAAACCGGATCGCCTTGGCCTTTTCCAGGACAAGTGGCACAAATCTATCTGCCACACTTTCCTGAACCAGAATGCGTTTGATCGCGGTGCAGCGTTGCCCCGAATTCCCTGTGGCCCCGGCCACAGCTATGCTGGCGGCCTTGTCCAGATCGGCGTCATTCAGATCATTCAGCACGATCAGAGGGTCGTTGCCGCCCAATTCCAGTGCCTGCCGTTTGTAACCTGCCTTGGACGCGATCATCTTGCCCACCGGCACACCGCCCGTGAAGGTGACTATGTCGATGTGTTCATTGGTGATCATCTCATCGCCGATATCTCTCGGCCAACCTGTCACGACCTGAAACATTTCGAGCGGCAGCCCTGCCTCGTACAGTATGTCCGCCAGCGTCAGGGCCGTCAGTGGGGTCAGCTCGGTCGGTTTGCAGACCATGCAATTATTGGTGGCAATGGACGGCGCAATCTTGTGGCTGACCATGTTCAGAGGGTGATTGAACGGTGTAATCGCGCTGATGGTTCTGACCGGCTCGCGTTTGGTGAAAATCTTGCGTGCCTTGCCATTGTGGGTCAGATCGCACGAGAAAACCTCACCATCGTCCTTCAGAGTCTCGGAGCCAGCGAGCTGAAAAACGTCCTGCGCGCGCTTGGTTTCATAGATCGAGTGTTGATGGCAGATGCCAAGCTCAAGCGTCAGCCATTTTGCGAGGTATTCGCGTCTCTCACCAATTAACACGCCGGCGCGCCGCAAAATCTCGCTGCGTTCGTAACGCGTCAATTTGGGTGTGTAATTTGCGGCGATCTCAAAAGCTTTGCGTACATGTTCAGAAGTGCCGGCAGGGACGGTACCAACGACCTCACTCGTGTAAGGGTAGTGGACCGGGATTTTAGTATCGGTAAAGACAATCTCGCCACCAATACGCATACCTTCGTTGCGGATACCGGATGTGTTCATGATACCGTCCATAATTAAAGAGCCAACGCTGCGGTGGCAAAAAGCAGCGCTTCAAAATTGCGCAATAGCGGGCGCAGCGAAGTGTCGATCACGCGATTGACGATGAAGAGAACTTCCCGCTCGGTCAATCCACCGTGGCAGCGTAAGTCGGCCGCCAGCGCGGCCAGATCATGACAGTTTCGGGAAGTACTTGTGTAGGTATTCTCAACCGGAACATTCGGGATTGAATAGACCCGCTGATGGGCTGTGAATTGGATTTGCATCATCATCTTCGTAGCCTTGGATTCAGTGCGCCCGTTCTAATGCCTGCCATAGATCACAGAATTGCAAAATTTCCGCGTTGGATCGAAAGCCAGAGCAAACCACTGTGTCAGTCCAGTGCTGGAATGCACCTGGATATCCAAGTCACACCAATAGTCTTAGCTGCCACTTTCGTGTGACCACGATCTGCGGAAGTTATGCGGCGAAACCTTGTATCGGCCTCGGAAATGAACCGAAAGCCTGTCCGTGCTGGAAAACCCGGATGCAAAGGCAATCTCGGATACGCTGAGGTCGGTTTCATTCAATAGGGCGAAGGCGCGATCCAGCCTGAGGTTGTTGTAATACTGGCCGGGCGACATCTTTGTATGCTGCTGGAACAGCCGTTCCATATGGCGTCTGGACAGTGACGCCTGATCCGCCACCGCCTCAAGACTGAGCGGCGATTCAATGTTGTCCCGCATGATTTGGACAGCTTCGACCAGCTTGCCGTTGCGGGTCCCCAAAAGGGCCGAGACGGGCGAAACCTGATTGCTGCCACTTTCACCGACGCGTCGGTGCAGACACATCTCGGACACGTTGATGGCCAGGGCGTTGCCGAACAATTCCTCGATCACTTCCAGCATCATATCGGTGCTGGCGTGCCCTCCCCCGCAAGTGCGCAGCTTGCCGTCAATCTCGTACAGGCTCTGGGTTGGCGTCATTGTCGGAAAATACTCGCAAAACCCGGGGCGGTTTTCCCAATGAACGGTGAACTTCTTGTCGCCGATCAGGCCTGCCTTGGCCAAGGCAAATGCCCCCGTGCAGATACCGCCAAAATCACATCCATGTGCCTTTTGCCGACGGATCCAATTCAGAACCCGGGTGTCATACGAGGCCATCGGCTCAGTGCCGGAACACACGAAAGTATAGGCCCCCTGCTCCAGATCGTGCATGGGTTGGTCGGCTTGAATGCGGATTCCGTTCGAGCACGTGACTGGTGCACCATCTGCTGACAGGACGTACCATTCGAACAATTGCTTTCGGGCCAGTTGGTTTGAAATACGCAAGGGTTCAATCGCAGCGCTAAACGCCAACATCGTGGTATTAGGCAGCAACAGGAAATGAAAGGCCTTGGGCGGCCCATCAAAGGGAACATCGACGGAAATCGCCCCCTTGGGCAGGAAACGTTGGCTGTCCACTATACCCCTCCTTCGCGTTCGAATACCGCATCGTCGCTGGCCTGCTGAAACGCTCGAGCAACTTAAAGTTATCAATAGATGTAAGACCCTTGGAAATCGAACGCTCATTTTGTATTTTGGATACAACTTACACCGACCGAGACCACTCTTATGCCCAGAACCCGCGCGATCGCACGTCAAAGTCTTCCAGAAGTCATCACAAATGATCTGCGGGAACGTATCCTAAGCGGAGAGATGGCCGAAGGTGAAACCATCCGGCAAGAGGCCCTTGCCGAGGATTATGATGTTTCGCGCATGCCGATCCGCGAAGCTCTGAAACGGCTGGATGCCGAAGGCCTTGTGCAGCTGACTAACAACCGTGGTGCATCGGTGACCTCGCATTCGCTTTCGGAAATTGGCGAGATTTTCGACCTTCGGGTCCTTTTGGAGGTCGACTTGTTTAAACGGGCCATTCCGCAGATGACCGAAGCTGATTTCGCCAGATGCGAGAAGCTGCTCGACGACATGGAAAGGTCTTACGAAGCTTATAATGTCGGGCGGTGGGGCAGCCTGAATTATGAATACCACAAGGCCCTTTATGCGGCTGCTGATCGTGGGCTGACCAATGAGATACTGCAAAGGGTCAATCTGCAATCGGACCGCTATGTCCGTATGCATCTAAGCGTCATGGAACAGCGCGAGCCCGCCAAGCAAGATCACCGACAGCTTTTGTCGCTGGCACGCAAACGGCAGGTCGATGCAGCAGGTGATCTGCTGACCAAGCATATTCAACGGACCAAGGATCAGTTGTTGGCGATGGTTTTAAAGACACGGAAAGGCGACGCTAGCTGAACGTCGGCATTCCTACCCCAGTGGATGCAGGCACGCCACTTTGTGGTGTGTCCCGCTCAGTTCTGGTGGCGCGGCGCGGCATTCTTCGGTTGCAAGCCAGCACCGTTGTGCAAAGGCACAGCCTTTGGGGATGTTCATCGGGGACGGAAGCTCGCCTTCCAGTTTGATCCGATCCTTTCGCGCGTCGGGATCTGCGCGGGGCGTCGTCGACAAAAGAGCCTTGGAATAGGGATGCCTAGGGGCAGCAAACAGATTTTCTTTCGGTGCCTTCTCAACCGCGCGGCCCAGATACATGACGATCACATCGTCGGCAAAATGCTTCACCACCGACAAATCATGCGAAATGAACAGATAGGCGAGGTTCAGACGTTCCTGCAGTTCGACCAGCAGGTTCAGAATTTGCGACTGGATTGAGACGTCCAGTGCTGAAACCGGCTCATCCAACACCAGCACCTTGGGGTTCAGCATCAGGGCGCGGGCGATTGCAATCCGCTGCCGCTGCCCGCCCGAAAACATGTGTGGGTAGCGGTCGTAGTGTTCGGGGCGCAAACCCACGAGGTCGATCATTTCACGCGCGCGCGCCTCGCGGTCGGCTGCGGACATCTCGCGGCGATTTATGATCAATGGCTCTTGCAGGATTTGACCGATCCGTTGGCGTGGGTTGAGCGAGCCGTAGGGATCCTGAAACACAATCTGCACAGTTTCACGCATCTGGGCCCATTTCGATGGAGATATTTCAACACCATCGATGGTCAGACTACCCGAGGTCGGTTCTTCGATCATCGTCACCACCCTTGCGAGGGTCGACTTCCCACAACCGGACTCTCCTACGATCGCCAGCGTTTTGCCCGGCCGCAGTTCGAAATCTACACCAGACAATGCCTTGACCGTTGCGGTCTTCGACAACAACCCGCCTTTTACGGTGTAGAACCTGGCCAAATCAATGGCCTGAACGATGGGGGCGGTCATGCCAGCTCTCCAGTTGTTATCTTTTCAACGTAATGACAACGAGCCTTGCCAAATTCCGCACTGTGCGGGGTTGGGGGCAATGATCGGCAAAGATCATCTGCATATTGGCATCTGGGGCTGAACAGACACCCTTTTGGCCGGTCAAACTGCCCTGGAACGACGCCGGGAATGGTAGGCAGCATCTTCGACGTCGCCCGTTCCGGAAGCGCGTTAAGCAACGCAGTTGTGTAGGGGTGACGCGGGGTGCGGAACAGGTCTTTGACTGCCTGCTCCTCGACCTTTTGGCCGGCGTATTGAACTTGAACCCGCTCGGCGGTCTCGGCGACAACGCCCATGTCGTGCGTAATAAGGACCAAACCCATCTCCTGCTCATCCCGCAGCCGGACCAGCAGATCAAGGATTTGCGCCTGAATTGTCACGTCCAATGCCGTCGTCGGCTCGTCCGCAATTAACAGCTTGGGTTTGCAGGCGATGGCCATCGCGATCATCACCCGTTGGTTCATGCCGCCGGACATCTGGTGCGGAAACGTGTTCAGGCGGCTTTCCGGCGCAGGGATGCCGACCTGATCGAACAGCTCTATGGCGCGCTGGTGGCGGTCCTTTCGGTTCAGGCCCAGGTGGATGCGCAAGGCCTCCTTGATCTGGAAGCCAACCGTAAAACAAGGATTCAGCGATGACATCGGTTCCTGAAAAATCATGGCAATGTCTTTGCCGATGATCTTGCGACGGTCACGGGCCGAGATTTTGGTCAGGTCAATGCCTTCGAAGCTCAGTTGGTCGGCCGTAATTGTGGCCGTCCAGGGTAGCAGGCCCATCAATGCCAGCATCGACACCGATTTGCCCGAGCCGCTTTCGCCGACGATGGCCATCAACTCGCCCTTGTCGACCGACAGGTCAACACCATCCACAGCCCGGAACTGACCCGAGGCGGTTGCGAATTCGACAGTGAGGTTTCGGATATCCAACAGGCTCATGTCGTCAGCTCCGCTTTAGCTTAGGGTCCAGCGCGTCGCGCAGACCGTCGCCCATCAGGTTGATGGCCAGCACCGTGACCAGGATGGCCAGACCGGGGAACGTCACTACCCACCACGCGCGCAGAATGAACTCACGCGCTTCGGCCAGCATGGTGCCCCATTCCGGCGTGGGCGGCTGCGCCCCCATGCCCAGAAAGCCAAGGGCTGCGGCATCCAAAATGGCGGTCGAAAACGATAGCGCCGCCTGAACGATGATCGGAGCCAGACAATTCGGCAGCACGGTCTTGAACATCAGCCGGGCCTTGCTGGCACCGGCAACGCGGGCCGAAGTCACATAGTCCTTTTGCCGCTCTGCCAACACAGATGCCCGGGTCAAACGCACGTAATGCGGTTGGAACACAATGGCGATGGCGATCATCGCGTTCGTCAACGAGGGACCAAGGATGGCAACCAGAACCAGCGCAAGCAGCAGTGAAGGGAAGGACAGGATGATATCCATCACCCGCATGATCATTGTATCGACCCATTTGGGCGCGAAACCCGACAGCAGACCGACAATCACCCCGCCCGTCACGGCCACACAAACCACCACGATGCCGACAAAGAAGGAATAACGCGATCCCATGATCAGCCGCGACAGCATATCCCGACCCAGCGGATCGGTGCCCAACGGGAAGGCCCAACTGCCGCCTTCTTGCCACGCAGGGGGCTGCAGAATGTGATTGCGGAACTGTTCAGTCGGGTCGTAGGGGGCCAACAAAGGCGCAAAGGCCGCGCAGAAGACAAAAGCGGCAAAGACCCAAAGGCCCATCACTGCACCGCGGTTTTCGCTGAAGTAGAACCAGAATTCTCGCAGGGCGCTGGGGCGGTCTTCGGTTTTTGGTGGGGTCGCGGACAATTCAGCCATCATCGCCTCCGGATTTTGGGGTTGATGACGCCGTAAAGGACATCGACCAGCAGGTTCACCAGCATGACGATCACGGCGATCATCAGCAGGCCGCCCTGCACCACCGGGTAGTCGCGGCGGAAAATGCTGTCGACCATCCACTTGCCGATGCCAGGCCAGCTAAAGATTGTCTCGGTCAGGATCGCCCCGGCCAGCAATGTGCCGACCGACAGGCCGATCACTGTAATCACCGGGATCAGCGCATTGCGCAGCGCATGCAGCCCATTGATCCGTGCGGGGGCAAGGCCCTTGGCGCGGGCGGTGCGGATGTAATCCTCACCCAACACTTCCAGCATGGCCGAACGGGTCTGGCGCGCAATTACGGCCAAAGGGATCGTGCCTAAGACGATGGTCGGCAGAATTAGATGGCGTACAGCCGATCCAAACGCCCCCTCCTGCCCGGACAGCAGACTGTCGATCAACATGAAGCCCGTGACGCTTGGAAAGTAGTACAGCAGGTCGATCCGACCTGAGACAGGCGTCCAACCAAGGTTGCCGGAAAACACGATGATCAACAACAGCGCCCACCAGAAGATCGGCATGGAATACCCGATCAGCGCGGACGACATCAGCGCCCGGTCGAAGAATTTGCCCCGGTTCACAGCGGCAATAACGCCCGCAGGCAGCCCCAAAGCCACTGCAAAGATCATGGCACAGATCGACAGTTCCAGCGTGGCGGGAAACAGGGCAAAGAATTCGTCCCAAACTGGCTTTTTGGTGACAAAGCTCTCGCCCAGATCACCATGCAACACGCCAACCAGATAGTCCCAGTATTGCTCTAGCACCGGTTTGTCGAAGCCCAGCTTCTCGACCATCTCCTGATAGCGTTCTTCGGACATTCCGCGTTCACCGGCCATGACAATGATCGGATCGCCCGGAAGGACCCGAATGAACATGAACGAGATCAGTGTTACGCCCAGAAATGTCGGAATGAACATGCCGAGGCGGGTAAGGAAATAGCCAAACATCAGCGGCCTATGATTGTTAGTTCTTTGGGAAAGCTGGTCAGCGACCGGCAACCGTCTTCGGTCACCAGTACGTCATCTTCGATCCGAACGCCGAAATTGTCCAGATCATAGAGGCCCGGCTCGTTGGTCCAAACCATGCCCGCGCGCATGATCTGGTCGTTTCCACGCATAATATAGGGCGCTTCGTGCACGTCCCGTCCCAGCCCGTGACCCGTCTTGGTGCGGATGCGATCCGCATAGGGCGAGGCCTCGAGCACGCGGGTCACCGCGTCGTCGATATCGTGGGCCGTTACGCCGGGTTTGCAAGCTTCGAACCCGACCAGGTTGGCCCGCAGAACGGTGTCGTAGACCGCCCTGCCCTCATCCGAGGCTTCAGCGACGAAAAAGGTACGCGTGATGTCAGCGGCAAACCCATGTTTGCGTGCGCCGAAATCGAACAGCAGCGCGTCGCCTGCTTTGATCTGGTAATCCGCACGCGCTTTACCATGCGGTTGAGCCGAATTTCCTCCGGCCGTCACGATGGGCGAAAATGCCAGCGACGCGGCTCCTTCGGCGAACAGCGTTTGGATCAAGGCCTGTTCAATCTGTACTTCTGTCTGACCCACGCGAACATCCGCAATGACCCGCTCCAGCGCTCGTTCCGAGATATCAATCGCCGCTTGCAGCGCTGCAATGTCATCGTCCGTCTTGATTATGCGCAGGCCGGAAATCTCGCGCTCAGAATCCACGATCCGCAAATTGGGCAGGGCTCGGGTAAAGGCCTTGGAGACAAAGACGCGCATCACCTGCCCTTCGACCGCCAGAGATCGTAAAGGCATGTGTTCAGCCAGCGCTGTGAACGCATCGTCGTAGCCTGTCTGATCGCGCCAGTCGAAGACAGCGCCGTCAAATCCGACCAGCGCCCATGAGCCTAACTCCAGGTTAGGCACAATCGCGGCTGGTTCACCTATGACCGGGATCACGACCACAAAAGGTCGCTCGTGGCTCATGAAGGGTTTCCCCAAAGCTCGGGTAAAATTTGGGCCGGGCACCAGTGCCACGGCATCTACTGACATGTCCTTTGCCAGTTGTTGGTACTCGGACAAATCCGGCATTCGCGCCGACCTCCCAATAAAGAAAACCGGAGCCGCCAATTGGGCGGCTCCGGTCGTTGAGTGGTGGTTTATTCGACGTTCACACCGTAGAAGATGTGGCCGCCCAGCGGGTGCACTTTATAGCCCTGAACCTTATTGCTCATTGGCATGTACACGACCGAGTGCGCAATGGTTGCCCACGGGGCCTGCTCTTTGAAGATGACCTGGGCATCTTCATACAGCTTGGTGCGTTCAGCCTGATCCGTGGACTGCTTGGCCTTCAGGATCAGATCTTCGAACGGCTCATGGCACCATTGTGCGCGGTTCGACGCTTCACGACCGTCACAGCCGAGCAGAACCGCCAGGAAGTTGTCTGGGTCGCCATTGTCACCGGTCCAACCCAGAAGAACGGCGCCGTCACGGTCCAGATCTTTCGAGCGAGACAGGTATTCACCCCATTCATAGGACACGATTTCAACATCCACTCCAACCTTCGCGAAATCCGCCTGGATCAGTTCAGCCATGCGGCGTGCATTCGGGTTATAAGGACGCTGCACCGGCATTGCCCACACCTTCATCGACAGGTCGGAAACACCTTCGGCTTCCAGCATTGCCTTGGCCGCTTCTGGATCATAGGCATCGTCGGTGATCGCGTCGTTATAGCCCCACATGGTCGGCGGGATCGGGTTCTTTGCAACCTGGCCCGAGCCCTGGAACACCACGTCGATGATCGCGTTCTTGTCGATTGCCATGTTCAACGCCTTGCGGACGTTCGGGTTATCGAAGGGCGCCATTGTGGTGTTATAGGCCAGATAGCCAACGTTGAGGCCTTCCTGCTCCAACATGTTGATGTCGGCATCATCCTGCATCGCCTGAATGTCAGCCGGGTTCGGATACGGCATGATGTGACATTCGCCGGCCTTCAGCTTCTGATAGCGCACGGATGCGTCCGGAGTGATCGCAAAGATCAGGTTTTCAACATCCGCCGGGTCTTTCCAGTAGTCGGCATTCTGGGCGTACCGGATCACGGCGTCTTTTTGATAAGCCAAGAACGAGAACGGGCCGGTGCCGATGGGTGCGGTGTTCAGCTTTTCGGGTGTTCCGGCTTCCATCATCGCATCTGCATATTCTGCAGACAGGATCGAAGCGAAATCCATCGCCATGTTGGCAACAAACGGCGCCTCAGGCTTGGTCAGCGTGAATTTGACGGTATAGTCGTCGACCTTTTCGATCGACTCGACCAGATCGGGCATACCCATACCCTTGAAGTATTCCCACGTACCGCCTGACACCTGATTATAGGGGTGGCTGTCATCCTTCTGGCGCATGAATGAGAAGATCACGTCATCCGCATTGAAATCGCGGGTCGGTGTGAATTCGTCATTCGAATGGAACTTCACGCCCTGACGCAGCTTGAATGTGTACTCCAAGCCATCATCACTGGCCTCGACGCTTTCGGCCAGACCGGGGATAACGTTGGTTGTGCCGGTTTCGAATTCCAGCAGGCGGTTGTAGATCGGGTGCGATGAGGCATCAAATGTGGTTCCGGCTGTAAACAGTGCGGGATCGAACCCCTCGGGTGAGCCTTCTGAACAATAAACCAGCGTGTTGGCCTGCGCGGCTGCGCTGGACAGGGCAATTGCCGCTGTTGCAGCCAATAATTTAAGTTTCATGATTGTCTCCCAGAAAAATTATCAATCGGCTTTCGCGTTGCTTTTGTTGACCAAGCAATTTCTGACGACTCTCATCGCCGCGAAATCTGTGCCCAATGTATCCAAAATACAAAATCCATTGTCAACTCACTTTGAGTGCTCTTGCACAGCTTGACCAAACGCAAAGGAAGCAGCCGAAAGACTGCCCAGCATCATTGCGTTGTCTGGCCAAAGGAATCGACGGGTATTTATTGCGAGAAAGTTGGGGTCACACCAACCGGTGGCCGGTCCTGAATATATGCTCCGACACGGTTCAGCACGGGGCTTCTGGGGCATCCCGGGCGGGTCGCGGCCCCAAGGTTGCGCAGGTTTCCCGGGCCCTCAAACGGAACAAAGCACAAGGGCCATTTGTCCCGCTTGAATTGCTCGGCAGCCAGGGCCGACACAATTGTACAATCATCAGAATGACAGATGTGCCGGCAGATCGTTTCAAACCTCAGCGCGCTCAGATCAAACCGTTTGGCGAGCCGGATCGCGGGATCAGCCTTGGGCAGCCGGTCTTCAAGCTCATAGCCAAAACTGTGAGGAAGCCGGATGAAGTCATGCGGGGGAACGCCCTCAGGTGATATTGAGGGAAGCATACACAGCGGATGCCCCTCGCGCACGGCCAGAAAAAGGGGTTCGGACCAAATCGACGTGAAAGCCAAAGCGTTGCTGTTGTTGACCTGAGCCACCAGCGCCATGTCCAGCTGATGGTCTTCAACCATCTGCAACATGTTTTGAGGAAGATCCTCAATCATGGTCACGCGCATACGTGGAAAAATATCGCTGAACAACTCTGAGAAATACTGTGTCAGGTACGGTGCAAGTGTTGGCGTCATGCCAATCCGATATGCAACGGCCTCGGGGTCGCGAAATTGGGTGGCGGAATCGCGGATCCTTTGTGCATCTGACAGAATGGATTCAGCGATACTCAGGATGCTTTGACCAAAGGCGGTTGGCCGCACTTCGTTATTCAGCCGCAGGAACAGTTCAACACCCAGTTCCTTTTCCAGCTTCTTGATCTGGTTCGACAGCGCCGGTTGTGAAACATTGCACATAACCGCCGCCTGGCTGAACTTGCCATGCTTCGCAATGGCAAGCACGTACTCCAAATCTCTGAAATTCATCCGCCCAATCTCTCTGCGGTCATACAAAAGACGGCACTGGACCGTTCCCTTCTCTACCGTAAAGCGGGGAAAGGTGCATGAAATACTGATCAAATTCGCTGACAAAACTGTTAACCAGCGCTTTCGAATAGAACGTTATGTGGGACATTCACCACGTAACCTATTGATTTATATAAGGCCAGATTCCCAGACTCTCACGGAAACCGTGATTATTAGCATTGGTTATACAACCGATTTGCAGGATGAATTTCAGCTGACCCGGGGTGCCGTCTACCCCTTTGCTACGTGGAATGCCCGAAACACTGGGCGAACTGCCAAACGTAACAATTTTTGACGGAGTACCCCATGCTGTCCCAACTTCTGACAAGCCTGCGCGCTCGTCTCTTGACCACGTCTACCATAGCGCAAGAGACTACCCGCGACGGTCAAACCCTTTTCAATAACTTTTTCCAAAGCACAGTCGTCGATGACACTCCGGCCTTTGTTCTGGCAAACGACTTCTCGCGTCTGCTGAACTTTGGCGAGATCATCACCAACAACGCCGTCGCTGCCGTTCAGGCGCAGGGCCAGGATGTTGACGTGTTCAACTTCCGCTCGGGCCGGATCGAGGCGAATAACGGCCCCGACGCACTGGCCACTGGCGTTCAGGTTACCGGCAGCGCAAGCGTTCGCAACTTTGGCGAGATCGCGGGTGAGTTCAACGGTGTGCAGTTTGCGGGCGCTCAAAGCTCGGGCGGTCTGGATAACTTCAGCGGTGGTGTGATCAGTTCGGACAGCCGTGCGGTGGACATTCAGGGCCAGGGCATTGATGTGCGCAACTTTGGCGACATCATCGGCACCGGCGATCAGCGCAATGGTACAATCTACACCAATAGCACCGCCGAAGACATTTCAATCTCGAACTTTGTGGGTGGCACGATTGACGCCGGTGAAGGCAATCAGGGTGCTGGTATCTCGTTGCAGATCGGCGATGAGGTCGGCGATCGCGTGGAAACCGACATCTTTAACGGCTTTGGTGCCACGATTCAGGGCCGTGGCCAAGGTGCGGCCAATACCGGGCTGGCCGGGGACGGCATCCGCATTGACGACGGTGCCGAAGGGGCCACGCTGGAAACTGAAATCATCAACAGCGGCCTGATCTCGACCGAAAGCAATCAAGGCACAGCCGCCGGTATCCGCATCGCAGATGGCGTAAATGCCGAAGGTGAGATCCTGAACACCTCGACCGGTGTGATCGAAGGCCCCCGTAACGGTCTTTACATTGGTGACGGCGAGCATGATCTGGACGTGCTGAACTTTGGCACCATCCAATCCGGCAGCCGCGCAGTGAATCTCGACGGCTCGGGTGTCAACCTGATCAACGGCGGTGACATTCTGGGCACCGGCGATCAGCGCAACGGCACTGTTTATGCCGATGGCACAGCCGACGATTTCTCGGTCCGTAATCTGGCCAATGGCACAATTGACGCAGGTGAGCACAATCAAGGTTCAGGTTTTGCAGCTGAAATCGGTGGTGCAGCCGACGGTGCCAATTCATTCACACTGGAAAACGACGGCCTGATCCAGGGTCGCGGCAACGGTGCGGCAGGCACAGGTCTGGCCGGTGATGGTATCCGTATCGGTAATCCGGGCAATCAGGGCGTCTCGGACGCGACCATTGTTAACCGTGGTGAAGTCCGCTCGGAAGGTGCCAACGGTACTGTGGCGGGTGCGCGCGTTGTGGATGGCGTGAGCTTCCAGGGCGAATTCACCAACTCGGGCACGATCTCGGGTGTTCAAAACGGTGTCTACTTTGGCAACGCGGATCATACGGGCGGTCGCTTTGTGAACGAAGCAGGCGGTGTTGTTTCCTCTGACAGCCGCGCACTCAACATTGATGGTATCGGTCTTGAGGTTTCCAACCAGGGTGAGGTCCTCGGCACCGGCGATCAGCGCAACGGGACGGTTTATGCTGACGGAACCGCGGATGACTTTTCGGTACAGAACTCCGGTCTGATTGACGCAGGTGAGGGCAATCAAGGTTCAGGCATCGGAGTTGAAGTCGGTGGCGCAGAAGACGGTGCAAACACCTTTGTGCTAGGTAATGTCGGTGTTATTACTGGACGCGGAAACGCTGATGCGGCCTCGTCGCTGGCTGGTGACGGCATTCGCATCGGCAACGTTGGCAACACCGGTACCGTCGACGGGTCGATCGGCAATGCCACCATCATTTCGTCAGAAGGGAACAACGGCACCGTCGCTGGCGTCCGTATCGTCGATGGAGTGAACTTTCAGGGTGAATTTGTTAACTTTGGCGGCATCTCCGGTGTGCGCAATGGTGTCTACTTTGGCAATGGCGATCACACCGGTGGTTCGTTCATCAACAGGAGCAACGTGTCCTCTGACAGTCGCGCCCTGAACATTGATGGTATTGGCCTGGCCGTTGAGAACTCTGGGTTCATCTTCGGGACCGGGGATCAGCGCAATGGCACGGTCTATGCCGATGGCACTGCCGATGACTTCTCAGTCATCAACTCTGGTCAGATCGATTCACTCGAAGGTAACCAGGGTTCGGGTTTTGCTGTTGAAATTGGTGGCGCGGAAGACGGTGCCAACACATTCACGCTGGAAAACACGGGTCGGATTGACGGGCGCGGCGACGCTGCTGCTGCCACGTCGCTTGCTGGTGATGGCGTTCGGATCGGCAATGTTGGCAACACTGGCACCACTGATGCGACAATCCTGAATTCCGGCGATATTGTCTCCAGAGGTACCAATGGCACGGTTGCTGGCCTTCGTGTCGTCAATGGCGTGAACTTCCAGGGTACACTGGAAAACACAGGCTTCATTATTGGCACTCAGAACGGTGTCTATTTTGGCACGGGTGATCACACTGGCGGTTCGTTCCTGAACGCGGGCATTGTCGCCTCGGCAAGCCGTGCGCTGAACATCGATGGCGACGGCTTGGAGGTCTTCAACTCAGGCCAGATTGTCGGCGCAGGCAATCAGCGCAACGGCGCAGTGTATGCCGATGGAACCGCTGACAACTATAGCTTCACCAACACTGGTACGGTCAGCGTCAATGAGGGTGCCAACGGTTCAGCTGTATCGCTGCAAACCGGTGATGTTGATGGCGATGTCGTCTCGGCAACCATCGTTAACCGGGGAACTTTCCGGGGTAACGGCGATGCCACCGAGGGCAACCAGGTCGGCGATGGTCTGCGCCTGTTCACGGGTCAGGAAGACGCCTCCTTTGCCGGGGTTGTCATCAACGAAGGTCTCATTGCCGGGTCCGAACAGTCGGACGCTGCAGCCGGTATTCGTATCGACGGCGGTCTGAACCTTCTGGGTGCGATCCTGAACGAAGGCGAAATCCGCGGCACGGTCAATGCGATCGATGCATCTGATGCCGGTGACGTTACCATCGTCAACGACGACGAAGGTGTGATCAACGGTAACGTCCTGCTGGGCGATGGCAATGACATCTTTGTTGATCTGGGTACCACCAACGGTGACATCAACGGTGGTGCAGGTGATGACGTTTTGATCGCTGGCGATGCAGACAATGTGCTGACCGGTGGTCTGGGCAATGACTTCATCGACGGAGGAGACGGCATCGATACAGCCGATTTCTCGGATCTGGATGTCGCAGTCGAGGTCCGTCTGGACGCCAACGGCAACGGCACGGCCACACGCGATACCGGCTTTAACGTCTCGGTCGTGGATGCAGTTGTTGCGGCGCCGGGTCAGTTCGGTTCGAACATTGCGGACGGTGCTGCCTTTGTGGATCAAGCGGCGCAGGGCAACCTGTACTACAACATCCACACCGCCGACTTCCCTGGTGGGGAAATTCGCGGGCAGCTGCTGGTCGACGGCGACGTGACCGAGAACGGGATCCGCACAGTCACGCTGAGTGGCGGTCTGGACGCGGCGCAAGAGCCTGGCCCGACATCGGACAGCGAGGCCTCCGGCAACGCAACCGTTGTCATCACTCAGAACCTGACAACCGGCGAAGTCACCTACTCGAGCGAGCTGAGCGTTGTGGGCCTGAACGAAGCCGACCTGAACACGCCGATCCCCGGTGCTGTATCGGCAATCCATCTGCACAATGCACCAGCGGGCGTAAACGGCCCTGTCGTGCAGGACACGCTGGTGGATGCGGGCGCAACTCTGGATGTTGACGCAACAGGCGGCACCGGTGTTGTCGGGCTGGACGTGATCGACAATCAGGTTGAAACCGACGTGCTGGTCTCGATCGAGAATGTCATCGGCTCCAATGATGGTGACGTAATCGTCGGCAGCAATTTGGAGAATGTTCTGAACGGTGCAGATGGCGATGACCTGCTGAACGGTGAGGGCGGCAATGACGTCCTGATCGGTGGCGAAGGCGCTGACACCTTCCTGTTCCAGGGCACCTTCGGTGACGACACAATCTCGGACTTTGAAACGGGCTTCGACAGAATTCAGATCGGAGATCTGGGCCCTGACTTCGACGGCGGTCCGAGTGCCGTTCAGGATGGTGACGACGCCGTCATCAGCTTCGGCGACGCAGGCTCGATCCGTCTGGCCGGTGTCGACGCCGCGGACCTGACCGAGAACGACTTCATCGTTTAACCAATCAACAGCGGGGCGGCCTAGGTCGCCCCGTTTGCCAAACCGGAAAGGGTTCCCTGATGTCCCAGAAAACCAATCCCGTGAAAGCCGCCTGGGGGTCGCTGCGCAAGGGCTTTGTTGCAGTTGCCTTCTTCAGCTTGTTTCTGAACCTTCTTATGCTCGCCGGTCCGCTTTACATGTTGCAGGTCTACGACCGTGTCCTGACCAGTCAAAATGTCGACACCTTGATCGCGTTGTCAGCATTGTTGGCCGGTGTATTCGTCGTGGTCGCCTGCCTTGACCTGATGCGGATGCGCATTTTGGGACGTCTGGCCGCCCGCTTTGAGCTGAACGTTGGTGCCCCAGTTCTTGGCGCTGCGATGCGCCGCCGTGTCCATGGCGAAGCCGACGCTGGCGAAAACCTTGTCGAAGACGTGAACGGATTTCGCGAATTCATCTCGGGAACCACGCTGACCGCGTTTTTTGACGCGCCGTGGATCCCGCTCTATCTGTTGGTCCTTTATGCCCTTCACCCCTATCTGGGTCTGCTTGGTTTGGCCGGTGCCGTCATGCTGACGATCATGGCTCTGATCAACAACTCGCGCGCCCGGGAACCGATGCGGTCGGCTTCGCAAGCGCGCGGTCGTTCAGATGCCTTGTTCAGCATCAGTGATAAAAACGCCGAGCTTGTTCAAGCGCTTGGCATGAAATCCGATTTGCTGCGACGCTGGACCTCGCTTCAGGCGGAGGCCCATCAGCACAAGACCCGCGCCGCCGACCGGGTTGCTAGCTTTTCTGTCGTGTCCAAGACCGTTCGGATGGGTTTGCAATCGGCCATTCTGGGACTTGGCGCGGCACTGGCCATCACCGGAGAATCCACCGCTGGCGTCATGATTGCGGCAACCATCGTTCTGGCCCGCGCATTGGCCCCAATTGACCAATTGATCGGTCAGTGGCGCAGCTTTCTGGCCGCGCGCGGATCCTACTCCAAGCTGGCAAAACTGACCGAAGAGTTTGCCGAAGCCCCACCCAATCTGCACCTGCCGCGCGCGTTCAAATCTCTGGACGTCAAGATTTCGCAGGCGGGTCCTCCGCGCGCCGTCAAGGCCTCGCTCCGCCAGATCGACTTTGGCCTTGTGCCCGGAGACGTGCTGGCGGTTATCGGGCATAGCGGCTCGGGCAAGACCACTCTGGGCAAGATGATGGCCGGTATCTGGCACCCGCAGCGGGGCGAAGTCTTGCTGGATGGGAGCCCGATGTCCAAATGGAACCACGAGGATCTGGGCAAACAGATCGGTTATCTGCCACAGGATATCGAGCTGTTCGACGGCACAATCCGCGAAAACATCGGGCGCTTCTCGGTCGCCATAGATGATGCAGAGGTGCTGCGTGCCGCCCGCGAAGCCGGTGTGCACGAAATGATCAGCGCCCTTCCCGATGGATATGAAACGCGCATTGGTCGCGGGTTCTTTTTGTCAGGTGGTCAACGTCAGCGGCTGGCACTGGCCCGGGCGCTTTATGGCGATCCGTTTGTGTTGATTTTGGACGAACCGAATTCGGATCTGGATGCCGAAGGCGAACAGGCTCTGCGCGATGCGATCGTGTCGGCGCAGGCCCGCGGTGCAATTGCCATCGTCATGACCCATCGTCCGGCAACGCTGCAGGCCGCCAACAAGGTGATGGTCCTGCGAAACGGCGCCCAATCTCAGTTCGGAGACAAAGAGGACGTTCTGAAGGTCAATCGCCGGAACGTTCTGGAAAACCCTACCCAATCCGCGGCGAAAAATACCGACGCGGCCCCTGCCAATGAAACTCAGATCAGCGGAGCTGCCCAATGACCCAGTTGATGAAACGCTCGCAATCTCAGAACGCGCTTGCTGCCCACGATGTGCAAGCCTTGGACATCACGACCGAGACCTCTGATATCAAACGCTATGTCCTGTTCGGGTTGTTTACCCTGATGGCCTTCGTTGGCGGCAGCGCCTATTGGGCCTTCGCCTCGAAACTGGACGGGGCGGTGGTCGCGCCGGCCTCGTTTGTGGTGGAAGGTGACCGCAAGACGGTCGAACATCTGGATGGTGGCATCATTGACTCGATCCTTGTCACGGATGGTGAATTTGTTCAGGCAGGTCAGTCCCTTGTGCGACTTGACAGCTCGGATATCGACGTAGATCTGAGCATTCTGGGCAGCCAATTGGGCGAATTGTCGGTCCGCCGTGCCCGCTTGCTGGCGCAGATCAACGGCACGGACAGGTTTGACGAGCCAACAGCATTGGCCGGTTTCAGCGATGGGATGCAGCGGCTGCATTGGTTGTCGCCTTACCTGACGCAGAAACAACTATTTGACGCCGAAGCCCGCGCCCGCCGGACCGAGGCTCAAATCAACGCGCAACGCATTCAGGGGCTGCGCAATCAGATCGCCGGCCTGAACGAACAACGCCTCTCGACCCAAAACCAGAAGGACATCACGCAGGTTGAGCTGTCCAATCTGAAGTCCTTGCTGGACAAAGGGCTTGTGGCCGTCACGCGGGTCAGCGCGCGCCAGATCGAAATGGAACGTCTGGGCGGTGTCGATGCGTCGTTGCGCACCCAGATTGCGCAGGCCCAGGACCAGGTGCAAGAGTTGCAGTTGTCTCTGCTCAGCCAACAAAAGCTGCGCGACGAGGTGATAGCCGGAGAGCTTGCGGTTGTGGATGCTCAGCTTGATCTGATCCGCTCACAATATTCAGGGGCATCGGAACGGTTGAAACGAACACAGGTTCTGGCCCCTGCCAGCGGGCGGGTCGTTAATTTGGCAGTATCCACAACCGGCGGCGTCATCCGCCCCGGAGAGGCGATCATGGATATTGTTCCCGCCAATCAGGCCCTGATCGTCGAAGCGCGGATCAAAACCGCCGATATCGACAAGCTGCAGATCGGTCAGGCAACACGCATTCGCCTGTCAGCCTTTACGCAGACCGATGTGCCCGAAGCCAGCGGCCGGATTTTTGACATCTCAGCCGACGCTCTGGAGGACGACCGCACCGGCGAGCCTTATTACAAAGCCCGGGTGAAACTGGATGCAGATCAACCCATCGAAGTCGCCGCCCTGGATCTGTTGCCTGGAATGCCCGCGGATTTGTTTGTGAAAACCGGCGAGCGCGCAGTAATCAGCTACCTGTCACAACCAATCAGTGACCGGCTGGCCAAGACTTTTATCGAGTGACTTGTTTTGCCCGCATCCGGTTTGCCGGGTGTGGGTCGTTCACATCTTTTTTGTGAGGAAATGCAACAGGTTAGACGCCGTATCGCGCCATGAACATATCAACGGCCTGCGTCGCAATTGCGTCCAACTCTGCTTTGGAAAAGCTCTTTTGAACGCCAATGGCAGCGCGGGTCCAAATCCGAACCTTGCATAGTTCACTGAACTGTTCGGCTGCCAATTGCAGGTTGTCGATGGCCAACTCACCCTTGTTGACCGCCTTCTCCAGATACTCGACCATCTGGCGCTGACCGTTCTGCGGCCCGGCCTCATAAAATGTTTGGCCCAGCTCCGGGAACCGGTCACGCTCGGCGATGCAGATGCGGAACATCTGTTGCGAGAAATCCGAGACCAAAAAACTCGTGAGCTCTGTTGCAGCGATTGTCAGAACTTCGTGTGCCGGTTTGCAATCGTCCACCATCGCCACGACGTTTTCCGCCATCCGTCTACACTCGACCTGCGCCACCTCCATAAAAAGCAGCCGCTTGTCGGGGAAATAGCTGTATAGCGTGGCCTTAGAGACCCCGGCGGCACGGGCTATATCGTCGACGCTTGCACCTTCGAAACCATCCGCCATGAAAACCTCTCGGGCTCCGCGCAGGACCTGATCAAATTTTCGGCCTGTACGCAGAATGACGGCTGCTTCGGTCATGTACTCTCCTTCGGTCGATTGGGTGACAAATGTTTAAACCGTTCAGTTCAGATACAACAAATCGCACAATTAGTAGGCATCTGGCAACACAGATGACGTTAGGTTTTCGATTGACCAGTTAAGTTAATTTACAACGCGCGTCCCCAAAACCCTATAACTGGCCCGTCATATCTTGCAGCCTGTGTGTTACGTGCTACCACTTTGCACATGGTCGATATCTTTCTGCGCACACTGCCCTTTTTTGCGATCATCGGCTTGGGATACTGGGCTGGGCGCAGTCGATTTTTTTCTGAAGAAGCAACGGCGTACCTGACGAAATTCGTTTTCTATTTTGCGCTGTCGGCCATGCTGTTTCGCTTTGCCGCCACCCTGCCCTTTGCGGATATCTTCAATGCAAGGCTAGTCGTTGGATACTTGATCGGAACCGCCGCTGTGTACGTCTTGGCGACGGTTGTCGCATGGATACGCAGGCTCGACATTCCGACCGCAGCGGTAGAGGCGCAATGCGCGGCCATTGGCAATGTCGGCTTTCTGGGTTTGCCCATGCTGGCGCTGCTGTTTACCGAAGCCGCGATTGGCCCGGTTATGCTGGTTCTGACGGTTGATCTTGTGGTGTTTTCATCCCTGATTGTCATCTTGATAAATGGTGGACGCGACGGGCGGTTGACGCCTGCAACCTTCCGACTGATCGGGATAGGGTTGATCAAGAATCCGATGATCGTTTCGATCTCGGCGGGAATGCTTTGGTCCGCGTTGCAGATTCCTGTTCCTGTCCCATTGAATGATTTCCTAACAATTCTGGGCGGGGCCGCGACCCCGGGTGCCCTGTTCGCCATCGGAGCTTCTCTGGCCAGCAAATCCGCTGAACGCGTTCACATTGCGGGCTGGCTGAGCTTTTGCAAACTGGTCGTTCACCCTGCTTGTGTTGCCGTTGTTTTGCTTTGGGTTATGCCCGTCGCGGCATTTCCTGCCTCCGTCGTCATCGCTGCCGCGGCACTGCCGGTGGCGGGTAACGTCTACATGCTCGCCGCCCACTACAGGGTGGCCCCGCACCGTGCATCAGCTGCGATACTACTGTCCACAGCGGCCAGCATCCTGACGGTGCCATTGGTCATCGCCTGGGTCGGAACGCCCTGATCTATGCCTTGTGAAAAATGGCAGACCAAAGCCGCTCAGCCTTTACGTATCGAGCGTGTAAGGATAGCCATGTCTCAAACCTAACGTAAGGACAAAACCAAATGGAAACCCTTTCGGAAAATGCATGTTTCGGAGGCGTTCAGGTCGTCTACCGCCACGCCTCGGCTGCCTGCCAATGCGACATGACCTTTGGCCTGTTCCTGCCAGCAGAGGCCAAGGACGGCCCGGTTCCGGTTCTGTGGTATCTGTCCGGCCTGACCTGCACCCACGAAAACGCCATGACAAAGGCGGGTGCTCAGGCGTGGGCAGCCGAGCAAGGCATCGCGGTAGTGTTCCCGGACACCTCGCCGCGCGGTGAGGGTGTTGCCGATCACGAAGATTACGATCTGGGCCAGGGCGCCGGGTTCTATCTGAACGCCACGCAGCAGCCTTGGGCGCCGCATTTCAATATGTGGGATTACGTGGCCGAAGAATTGCCTGCTTTCCTGACCGAAAATTTCGCAATCGACGCGGACCGTCAGGCCATAACTGGACATTCGATGGGAGGTCATGGGGCGCTGACTCTGGCTATGAACCTGCCAGGGCGCTACCGATCTGTGTCCGCTTTCGCACCCATTTCAAACCCGACGGGTGCGGATTGGGGTCGCAAGCAACTAAGCGCCTACCTGGGCGATGATCAGACGGCATGGTCCAAACACGATGCCTCGATCATGATGAAAGAAGTCGGCTTTGACGGCCCTATCCTGATTGACACTGGTGCCAGTGACCAATTCATCGACTTGCTGCGCCCCGAAACTTTGGCGCAGGCGATTGCCGAACGTCGTCAGCAGGCAATCATCCGTCTGCAGCCGGGCTATGACCACTCATACTTCTTCGTGTCGACCTTCATGGAAGACCACATCACCTTCCACGCCGAGGCACTGTACGGAGACTGAGGAATGAGCAAATACGACTATGACCTGATCATTATCGGGTCCGGCCCCTCGGGTCGGTCGGCCGCGATACAGGCGGGCAAACTGCAACGGCGTGTTCTGGTGATTGATCGCAAGGATCGGTTTGGTGGCGTGTCCGTCCACACCGGTACGATCCCATCAAAGACCTTGCGTGAAACGGTACTGAACCTGTCCGGCTGGCGCGAGCGCAGCTTCTATGGCCGCTCGTACCGCGTCAAAGATCAGATCCGGGCCGAAGATCTCAAGGCGCGTCTGCATATGACGCTGGATCATGAAGTTGACGTGCTGGAACACCAATTCAACCGCAACCATGTGGAGACCTTGAACGGGTTGGCCAAATTCGTTGGACCTCACGAGATTGAGGTTGCCACTGATGCCGGTGAGACCACGAGACTTACGGCGGCCAAGTTCCTGATAGCAACCGGAACAAAAACCTATCGCCCGGATTATGTGCCATTCAACGGCAAGACCGTAGTGGACGGTGACGACTTTCTTGAGATGGCAGAGATCCCGCGCTCGCTGGTCGTGATAGGTGCCGGAGTGATTGGCGTGGAATACGCCACCATGTTCTCGGCTTTGGACGTTCGGGTGACGTTGATCGAACCGCGCGAGACCTTCCTGGATTTCATCGACACCCGCTTAATCCATGATTTCACCCATCAGATCCGCGAAAACGGCGTGGACCTACGTCTGGGCTCAGCCGTTCAAAAGATAGAAGACGCTGGCGGCCATGTCGAAGTTACGCTCGAGAATGGCCGCCACGTGCGAGCTGAGATGTTGTTGTTCGCCGCCGGGCGCATGGGGGCGACATCGGCATTAAACCTGCAGGCCGTTGGCTTGGAAACCGATCATCGCAACCGGATCGACGTGGATCGCAAGACGTATCAAACTGCTGTGCCGCATATCTACGCGACGGGCGATGTGATCGGGCACCCATCATTGGCCTCGACCTCGCTGCAACAGGGCCGCGTGGCTGCATGTCACGCGCTGGAAACCCCTACCCTGCCGGAAAGTCCGTGGTATCCTTACGGCATTTATTCAGTCCCCGAGATCTCAACTTGCGGCATGTCCGAAGAGGAACTGCAAGAACGCGGCATCCCATACGAAGTCGGCGTGGCGCGGTTCCGGGAGACTTCGCGCGGGCATATCATGGGGTTGGAGCACGGCATGCTGAAGATGCTGTTTTCACTGAAAACCCGCCGGGTGCTTGGCGTGCAGATCGTGGGTGAAGGCGCGACAGAGTTGATCCATATCGCGCAGGCAGTCCTGAACCTGAAGGGCACGGTGGATTACTTCGTGCAGAATACGTTTAACTATCCAACCCTGGCCGAGGCCTACAAGATCGCCGGTTTGGATGCGTTCAACAGGATGCCCATTCCGGAGGAATTTAAAGTGCGCAAGAAACCTTCTGAAGCCGTCAAGAAAGAGGCTAAAAAAGCGTGACGACGCTCTATATCGATGGCGATGCCTGCCCCGTAAAAGCTGAGGCTGAACGGGTTGCAACCCGGCACAAAGTTCCTTTGGCACTGGTGTCAAACGGTGGCTTGCGGCCGTCTGCAAACCCATTGGTGCAAGTGGTCATCGTGTCCGAGGGCGCGGATGAGGCAGACAAATGGATTGCCGAACGATGCGGCGCAGGGGACGTTGTGGTGACCTCGGATATCCCGCTGGCCGCAAAATGTGTCGAAGCCGGTGCCCGGGTTCTACGGCCAAACGGTGAAGCCTTTACCGCGGCCAATATCGGCCAGCAACTGGCCATGCGTGATTTGATGGCCGACTTGCGCGCATCCAACCCATTAGGCGCGGGTGGCGGCGGAAAACCCTTTGGCAAGGCTGACCGATCCCGGTTTTTGGACGCCCTGGAACGGGAATTGAGGGCTGCACAGCGGGGCTAGTCCTCCCGCTTGCCAGCGTCGCATCAAAGATGCGCCTTTGACAATTGGGCCGAGCAGCGCTGCGCGCTGCGGTTGTGCCTTGAACAATGCCGTCGCGCTTGGTTCAGTGGTACCAACCAAGAACCAAGCAAACAGGTACCAACATGTCGGTGAAAGCTGTTGTTTTTGACATCGGGAACGTTCTGATCGAATGGCAACCCGAACGCTATTACGACCGGGTCATCGGGGAAGAGCGCCGTCGCGCCATGTTCTTGGAAGTTGACCTGCACGGGATGAATGACCTTGTCGATCAGGGTCATCACTTCACTGACACGATATATGACTGGGCCGAGAAATACCCGGAATGGCGCGATGAAATCCGAATGTGGCACGACAAGTGGATCGAACTCGCCGCGCCCGAGATCCCCCACTCGGTCCGCCTGCAACGGGCCTTGCGCGCCAAAGGTGTGTCGGTTTTCGCATTGACCAATTTCGGGGTGCAAAACTTCGACTATGCGACAACGGTCTACCCGTTCCTCAACGAGTTCGACAAACAATACGTTTCAGGGCGGATGCAGACCGTCAAACCGCATGTTCCGATCTATGAAATGGTCGAAGCAGATTGTGGACTGCCGGCTGAGGCGCTTTTGTTCACCGACGATCGACTAGAAAACATCGAAACGGCGCGCGCCCGTGGATGGCAGACGCACCACTTTACCGGCCCACAGGGTTGGGCGGACCGGCTGCTGCAAGAAGGTCTACTGACGGTCGAAGAGGCGCTATAGCTCAGGCGGTGACGGGCGTTGGGCGGTTTTCGCGAATGGGAAGGTGGACGATGGCACTGAAAGCCCCAATCGCGACTCCGATCCACCAGACCATGGTGTAGTCGCCGTACTGGTCATACATGCGCCCGCCCAACCAGACGCCCAGGAAACTGCCGACCTGGTGGCTGAAAAAGATGATCCCATACAGCGTTCCCATGTAGCGCAGTCCGTAGAGGTGCGCGACCAACCCCGAAGTAAGCGGAACGGTGGCAAGCCAAAGCGAACCCATGACCAGCGAAAACACGATGACCGACAGGGGCGTGATCGGGAACACGATGAAGGCCGCCGCCGCAAGTGTGCGCGCCGTATAGACACCTGCCAGAAGGTATTTTTTGGGAAAGTGGTTCCCGGCCCAACCCGCCAGCAGCGTGCCCGCAATATTTGCCAGGCCTATCAATGAAATTGACACGGCCCCTAGTGCTGATGTGGTTGTGATGCCAATAGAATGCAGAACGCCACCGGGTTGTATAGGTCCGCACATCTCGGTCACGAAAGCGGGGAAATGTGCGGTGATGAAGCCAAGCTGATAACCGCAGCTGAAAAAGCCCAAAAAGATCAGCGTATAGGATGGATCGCGGAAAGCCCTGGTCAGGATCTGACTCATGCTTTCTTCGATCTCTGCTTTACTGGCAGCCTGAGGGGCGCGCATGAACGGCAGTGTCAGCACCAGTGCCAAGATCGCTGCGGCGAATACAATGAACACCTGCTGCCAAGGCATAAAGCTCAGCATCCATTCGGCTGTAGGCGCCCCCAGAACCTGACCGAAACTGCCAGCAGCTGTGATAATCGCAAGCGACATAGAGCGGTTTTCGTCCGACGATGCCCGCGCCACCACGGCAAGGACCACGCCAAAACCTGTGCCCGCGATACCGAACCCCACCAGCCATGCGTACATCTGGTGTTCGAACGGCGTGACGGACCAGGCCGACAGAACCATGCCCGCCGCATAGATCAGCGCACCCAGGATAATCGCGCGCCTGTCGCCAACCTTTTCGGCGATGGCTCCGAAAATCGGCTGTCCGATGCCCCAGGCCAAATTCTGAATCGCGATTGCCATCGAGAAGTCCGAGCGCAGCCAGCCGAACTCATCCGCGATGGGGATCTGAAACACGCCAAACGATGCGCGGACGGCAAAACTGACGGTGATGATGATACATCCGACGATCAGGATGGGGTTCAGCAAGCGCGTGTGTTGGGGCATTAGGTCCTCGGGCGTTCAAGAACCAGACGTTACCGCGTTTAGGTTGTGCGTCAATTCAGGAGTTTTGCGGTCACGGATCAGCAAAATTGATGCGTCCGAGAAATGGCTGCTTTTCAACGGGCAAACCGGGCGCTATGCCTCAAAACATGACGGGTTTGATATCGCTTTATGACACGCAGGTGGCCGATGGCACCCTGACCAGAGACGACGCGCAAGAGGCTGTTCTTCCTCATTTCGAACGCATCCGGGCGGCATTGGCCGAACCTGTGAAGCGCGGGTTCTTTCGAAAGGCCCCGCCGCCGCCCAAAGGTTTATATCTGTGGGGCGGAGTCGGACGCGGAAAATCCATGCTGATGGATATGTTCGTCGACTCGTTGGCAGACATCCCCGCCCGTCGGGTGCATTTTCATGCCTTCATGCAGGAAATCCACGCCGGCATGCACAAGGCCCGAAAAGACGGTGTCGAAGACGCGCTGGCTCCTGTCGCCGCCTCTGTGGTCAAGTCCGCGCGCGTACTGGCGTTTGACGAAATGCAGATCACCGACATCACGGACGCAATGATTGTTGGTCGTCTGTTCGATCTGCTGCATGAAGGTGGCACCGTGGTCGTGACGACATCGAACCGCCATCCGGATGACCTGTACAAGGACGGGCTGAACCGTCAGCTATTTTTGCCCTTCATTGCACATATCAAAGAACAGCTTGAGGTGTGGGAGCTGATCTCACCCACGGATTACCGCCAAAACCGGCTAGAAGGCGCGCCAGTTTATTTTACGCCCATAGGCCCCGAAGCGCGCGAGAGCATTCGCAGCGTCTGGAACGACTTGGCCGGGGGCGCGGCGGACCCGCTGATTCTGCAGGTCAACGGTCGTGCGGTAGAACTGCCCGCCTTTCGAAATGGCGTGGCGCGGGCCAGTTTTTATGACCTTTGTGGAAGGATGCTGGGCCCGGCAGATTATCTTGCCATTGCGGAAGAGGTCAAAGTTCTGGTGCTTGAGGACATCCCACGCCTGTCGCGCAATAATTTTAACGAAGCCAAACGGTTCGTAACGTTGATCGATGCACTGTATGAGGGAAAAGTCCGCTTGATCTGTTCAGCTGCAGCAGAACCCGAGATGCTGTATGTCGAAGGTGAAGGCACGTTTGAGTTTGAACGCACCGCGTCGCGCTTGCGCGAGATGCAGGATCAGGATTGGGGTCAATAGGGGCTCTGCCCCCGCCGCGCTTTGCGCGACTCCCCCGGGATATTTTTGGCCAGATGAAGCTGTGCGGATGCGCGTTTGTCAGCCGTTCTCCCGCAGAATATTACCGGCCAGGTAGAGTGATCCACAGATCAGAACCCGCACCTGCGGGTTATTCTCGGTGATGTTTTTCAGGGCCTCGGCCACACTGTTGGCAGTGGACGCCGCTAGCCCAACCCGAGCGGCAGCTTTAGCAGTGTCTTCGGCACTCAGTGTATTGACCTCACCCGGGATAGAGACTGCCGTCAGGCTTTGCGCCTGAGCGGCAAGCGGCGCCAGATACCCGGTGACGTCCTTTGTGTTCAACATCCCGCAGATCATGTGGGTTGGACGTGCAGGCAGCTTCGCCAGTAGATCGGCCAATGCCAAACCTGCGGCGGCGTTGTGACCGCCATCCAGCCAGAGTTCGGCCTCGGGGGCCTGTTCGACCAGCGGGCCGGTTTTCAATCGCTGCATGCGGGCAGGCCATTCAGCCTTGGTCACCGCGGCCTCATAGGCGTCTTCCCCAAGATCCAGATGACGTAAGACCGCTAGCGCGGCACCGGCATTTTGGTACTGATGGGCGCCCAACAGATTTGGCAGCGGTAGATCGCGCAGGCCGGTTTCGTCCTGATAGACGAGCCGCCCGTTTTCTTCGGTGACGTGCCAGTGTTGGCCATGCACCAACAAAGGTGCACCCAGGCGCGCGGCGGTGTACTCAATGACTTCCAACGCCTCATCCTGTTGCGGGCCAACGATGCAGGGAACACCGGGCTTGATGATGCCGGCCTTTTCCGCTGCGATCTTGCCCAAGGTATCGCCCAGAAACTGCTCATGGTCGATTGAAACCGGTGTGATGACCGTTACCACTGGGTCATGAATGACATTGGTCGCATCCAACCGGCCACCCAGCCCGACCTCAAGCAACGTGTAGTCCGCCTTGGACCGCGCAAAAGCCAGCAGGGCCGCGCAGGTCGTGATCTCAAAATACGTGATGTTCTCGCCACCATTGGCGGCATAACATTCGTCCAGAACCGCCGTCAGATCCGGTTCGGAAATCAGATCCCCCGCCAAACGGATGCGCTCGTGAAACCGCGCCAGATGGGGCGAGGTATAGGCATGAGCGGACAGCCCTGCCCCTTCCAGGCCCGCGCGGATCATGGCCTGGGTCGAGCCTTTGCCGTTGGTTCCGGCGATGTGGATCACCGGGGGCAGTTTGTTTTGCGGATGGTCCAGCGCGGCCAACAGACGCCAGACACGATCCAAGGTCAGGTCAATGATCTTGGGATGCAGCGCCATCATCCTCTCCAGAATGATGTCCGATGTCTGAGAGGTCATTTTTCTTCCGCGTTTTCAGTCGGGGCTTCTGCCACTACATCTTCGGGTTCGGGCGCAGGCAGATCGCCTTTGACCGCTGGAGGCTGGTTCATCAACATCCGCGTGATGGTGATCAACTCATCGCGCATTTCGGTCCGCTTGGTCACACGGTCCAACATGCCGTGGTCCAACAGATACTCCGCGCGTTGGAAGCCTTCGGGCAGCTTTTCCCGGATCGTCTGTTCGATCACACGCGGACCGGCAAAACAGATCAGCGCATTGGGTTCCGAGATATGGACATCACCCAGCATCGCGTATGAGGCGGTCACACCGCCCGTCGTTGGGTGTGTCAGCACAACGATGTAGGGCAGGTTTGCTTCTTTCAGCATCTCTACCGCCACGGTCGTGCGGGGCATCTGCATCAGGCTCAGGATACCTTCCTGCATCCGCGCGCCACCAGCGGCGGAAAACAGGATCAGCGGGCGTTTCAGTTTTACAGCCTCTTGCGCGGCCGCGATGATCGCGTTGCCGACATACATGCCCATGGATCCGCCCATGAACGAAAAATCCTGCGCAGCCGCCACAATCGGGGTTCGCCCAATTTCACCCAGGGCGACGAGCATCGCTTCTTTCTCGCCAGTTTTCTTTTGGGCGGCTTTCATCCGGTCGGGGTACTTTTTCTGATCGCGGAACTGCAGCGGATCGTCTTTGGGCGCGGGAACCTCAACCTCGGTAAAGATCCCACCATCGAACAAGTGATCGAACCGCTCGCGCGGTGTGATCGCCATGTGATGATCGCACTGGGTGCAGACATTCTGGTTTTCCGCCAATTCACGGTGAAACAGCATGGTTCCGCATTCATCGCATTTGTGCCAAAGATTCTCAGGCACTTCTCGGCGCGAGAAGATCGAGTTGATCCGTGGGCGGACGTAGTTTGTGATCCAGTTCATATCGGAACCTTGGCTTGTGCGGCTTTGACGTCAAATAAGACGCTACGGAAAGAATTGCAATCAGCGCCTGAGCGCAACCCGTGCTGTTAGCCAACTGACGGTCATCACAGCGAAATCCACATACAGCCATTGCCGCAGCGCCCCGGTATCCGACATGTCGTAAGGAAGCAGATACAATGCCAGACCACTTAATCCATCGGGTAAGGAAACAAACAGCAGCGCGACCATATTATTGAACAGATGCAATGCGATAGCGGGTCCTAGCGTCCCTGATCTGGCCGTTAGATCCGCCGCCATCAGGCCGAACATCCCGGACCACACGGCAACCAATAGCGCGTTGTCTCCGGCCGCGCCGGGGGCATAGTGACCTGCTGCGAACAAAATCGACGGTACGCCCAACCAAATAACCGGTGATCGGAATCGTGCAGCAAGACATTGTTGTATGTATCCCCGAAACAGAACCTCTTCTGCGCTTGTCTGAATCAGCACTGCCAAAAGCGAGAAAGGCAGAAACAACAGCCAGGTCGACAGCGCCAAATTCTGCGTCAGCGTTGCGCCCATGCCATATGGCGGCAAGATGGCCACGACGATCCCAACAATCAGCAATGCCTTAAAAACACTCCAGAATTGCCCAATGCCTTCGCGCCATGGGCCACAGATTGAGCTCAGCGTTCGATGTTGTAGGCGTTTTGCGGCGATGGACACGCCCAAGGTGATGAAGCCAAAGCTTGCCAGTAGCACCAAAAGTGCAACCGGGGATGCGCCAGTCAGCAAGCCTTGGGCCCATTCGACGGATCCAAGACCCGCAACCAATCCAAAAAGTAGAAAGTTCAGCAGGATGCCAACCACGCCAACAATGGTCAGCCCGACCAGCAGGCGCCACAGCTCTGGCCGTGCGCGCGAAGATGCAACCAGTCGTTCATGCGCTATGTATCTGCCGGGGCGGGCGTCAGGCATTGTCGGCCGTTTCCCGGTTCGGCGCGTCATCATCGAAGATCAATGAGGTTGCATTGGCGGCGTTCAGCCTTTCGGAAATCGTGGTCAGATAGCCGGCAACCGTTTGCAATAGCTGCATTGCAACACCTGCGTCACTTTCAATAACCGCGCGCAATTCCTCGGCCCCAATGCGCAGGAACGAACAATTCTGGACCGCAACCAAATCGAATTGCCGAATTTCGCCCGTGATAATCGACAAGTCTCCGATCAGACGCCCCGGCTCGATGACCGAGATCGTGCGCGCGGTTCCATTCCCTTCGTTCAAGATCAAATCTGCTTCGCCCGATATGCAAAGGTAAGCCGCATCTGGCGTCTGCCCTGCAGAAAAAATGATCTGCCCCGCTGCTGCATCGTACCATTGCGCCGAAAACGCCAGAAGGCGCTGGTTGCGACCGTCAATGCCGGAAAACAGCTCGGTCGACGAAATAATCTTGAGCTTGCGGCTCAGGTCATCCGTTGAGCTGGCCTCTTCTTCCGGACGGGTCCGCGAGACGCCGTCAATTCGACCATCCTTGATCTCGACGAAAAGATCATATGCTTCGGGATGGGCAAAGTAATCCTCCATGAAGACCATGATGGAATCCGGCAACAATTCCCGCAGTTTCAGCCGAGTTCTCAGCCGGCTCTCGGAATCATGGCTGGCCAGAGCTTTGTCCAGAATCAACACATCAGGACGCTTGATTCCAGCGCGCGAGAATGCGGCGCGTTCCTGAAATACTGTAGGCAGATTATTTCCGCCAAGTCCTGACGGCAGGTCATAGATGATGGCTGCTGCCCGGCGGCGCAGGCCAGCTTCGTTCATGGCTTCGGCGACGACATCTTCGATTTCATCCGTGTGCGCCCCGGCCATCAAAGAAACCCGCCCGAACAGGGCATTTTCCATGACAGTCATGCGTTCAATATATGCATCCGGCGTGACCGGAACGAACATCCCATCCATCGAGGCACGCAGCTGTTCGGCTTGCCCCCTTCGGATGGCCAAGATCTTATCTTTGTACTCGTCCGGAAAATCAGGTCCGATCTGTTCCGCGGTCAGCAGGAACGGAACAGTCAGCAACAAGGCCCGCTCGCCTTCGCTGATTGCTTCATCCCCTTTGGCTTTGCGCCGATCCTCGATATCAAGCAGACGGTGGAACATATCCTTGGCCATACCCAGACGAAGGAACAGCGGGTGATCTGCCCCGTCCCGTCCAAACGTCTGGTGCAGTGTTTCCAGCACCGCGCTTGCAATGCTCATTGCGTCATCGTCCAGATCGTGATGGCGCAGCATCCACATGAACCGATCATCGCCCGCCAGAATATCCGGTGAGATATCGCGCGACGGAGCGGCAAACAGCAGGTTGCCCCCCAGCGGAACCGCCGGGTTAAAGCGGTCCGGTTCGAACCGATAGACATACCGCGCCAGGTCTTTTTCTTCCAACCTTTGCGCGACCGTATCACGCAGATTTACGATATCCCGCGCCAGGGCAGAATGTTGCACTGGATCGAACTGGGTACGTAATGTCCGGCGGAACATGAACTCGTCGATGCCCATCGCCTCGACCAGCTGGAACCACCAGTTACGGATATCCTCGATGTCTTCCAATCCTGCCAGGCCGGGATCGATCCACTCATCCAACAGGGAATCCGGAGGGTTCCCGGCCCGCACCGCTTCGATCTGCCACCGGCTAGGGGCCTTCTTTGCGTCGGGTTCGTGTTGTGGATGGGTTCGCAACGGCATCAAAAGGTTATCGCCTAAAGTCCCGTCAAACAGATAGGGTCGCGAATAGGCATAGCCGATCCGCGCCGCAATTACCGTCTGATGGAGTTTTAGCAGATCGTGACCCGCAATTGTGACGCTGCCTTGTATCGGCAAAAGCTCTCGTGTCAGTAGTTGCGCCAACGCGCCGCGCTCGGCGGCGCTTGACGACTGAATAGCAACGCGGGCACCCTTAGGGATGGTCAGGTCGATATCTTCAAGGATGGTTTTCCCGTCATCATCTCGCACTGTTACATTACGCAGTTCGATATCGCCGCTGAGATGCGGAATGGATTCCGGCTCACCCACAAACAGCTCTTCAGGGATCATGTTGTCCGGGGCAAATCGTTCAATCACGATTTCCCAGCGCAACGACATATCCTGAACCTGGTTATAATAGGTCAGCAAGTCTTTCCATGGGCCACTAAGGTCCTTGTATGCCCCAAGCGCCGCGACCAACGCACCCACTGTCACCTCACCCGTGATCGCCAGATAGCCACCGACGGAATAGAACAGGAACGGCGTCATCTGAGTGATCAGATTGTTGAGGAACTTCATAAAGAACTTCTTGTTGTAGATCTTGAACCGGATCTCGAACAAGGTTCCCAACCGATGGCTGAACTGTGCCAACCGATAGCGCCAGCCACCATTGGCCCGCAAATCGCTGATGCCCGCCGCGCTTTCGCCAATTTCCGAGCTGAGGTGGCGGACCTGCTGAATACGTTCCTTGTTCAGCAGGTTGATCTGGCGCTGCAGTTTTGGGATCAGCCATGCCTGCAACGGAATCAACGCGATGCTGGCCAGACCAAACCAAACGCTTTGCATGAACAGAAAGGTGACAATGGTCATCATCTGACCGAACTGAAACACCGGTTGAGCAATCGCATCACCCATCAGACCGCCCATCGGTTCGGCCTCTGAGGTGATCATTGAAACAAGTTCACCCTGGCTGGTGGTGGCAAAATACGATTTCGGGAATCGCATCGCGCGGTGAATCAGCGTGAACCGAAGCCTGCGCAGCATACGCTCGGCCAATATGCCCTTCATCGTGTTGATGCGCATCTTCATCAAGCCGCTGGCGATTACAGTGGCCAAAAATGCAAAACAGAGGATCAGCAGATATTGGACCTGCGTGAAGGTGAACCCAAAAAGCGTAACGCTATCGTTGGGCGCACCAATTGCGTCGTTGATGATCTGTTTTGGCAGCTCGAGCGAGGCGTAGAGAAACGGAAACGACAATACCGTCAGAAACAACAGCACAAGCTGCTGCTTTTTCGAGTGTTTCCAGATGAACGAAAATAGTGTGGGTTCCATGCCCCGGCCTTGCCTCAAAGAATTTAGTACGTGGTTTTTCGGATAATCCAAAGCAATCAGGTGCCGGACGGTACGCACAGTCCCAGATGATTGCAAGAACGGCGATGGGGGCCTTAGCAGACACAACCAAAACCGCCCAGTCACAACCACGTTAGTGTTGGATAGTTTTATACGGATTTCACCAATTCGGCCTTATCCTCGCCGTTGTCTTTGACTAAAGAAGGTCAAGTTCAGACGATGGGATCATGGGCAAACTTCTGGAGCGATATCTACACCGCAAAACTATTGCGCGTTGGCAACGGGCCGTTCAAGACGCGGCTGGGGCCACGAACCCCCAATTGCGTCAACAGCGCGACGAGGCGCGCAAACTGCGTGCGCAATTGGACCGTTTGCTACGGGAAGCAAACGAAAGACTGACGCTGCCCCTGATTGGATCAAAGCAATTCCCCAAGCCGCTAGGTACTGACTGGTGCTGGCGACCTGATTTGTGGCGGGGTCCCTTGCCCCGGCCTGGTCTCGCCTCAATCCCGCGTAAGGTCGAGTTGGATCAACAGGTAAAGATATTCCATGACTGCGCTCTATCCGAGATCAGTGTGCGACAGGCACGAAACATGGACGAAAAGGACCTGGCCGCTTTTGGACTTGGCGTCGAAGTATTTGGCTTTGCGGGGTCATTCCTTTCCGTGTCGCTGGATTTGCCGCCTGAGGCTGTGCAAGGCCTGACGCGGCAGCACTTGATGCGGGTCGATGCCCAGATTGAAACAGAACGTCCGCTGGACGTGACCGCGCGACTGAATATTCAGCACGGCCCAAACACCGATTCCGTTCCACGGTCTCTAGATTTGTCGACAAGTTCGAATGTTCTGGATTTCGATCTTGCCAATTTGCCGCTGAACGAACGGCGTATAGACAAGATCTGGCTGGATCTGGTTCTGACCAATCCGGCGATGAACCGCATAGTTCTGCGGGACCTGACCCTTTGCCGCCACCACCGCGCCGACATGTGAGAGCATTGGCCATGACACAACCAACCTTAACCCCAACCCTGTTCGAAAACGGCATCTGGCGCGGGTACCTGCAGGCCGACACTGAACCGCACGTCGAAGTCCGTTATATGGGCCAGGCGCTGGAGGGTGTGCTCATGACCGCCACCGATGGCGGTTGGGAGCTGAGTGTGCCGGTGCCATCAACCGCGATTGCCGACGGGGTTCATTGCTTTGTAATAGCCGATGCAAACACATCACAGAAGATCGGTGAATTCACAATCATTGCGGGGGCATCAACCGCGGATGATTTGCGGACCGAAGTCGCTTTGTTGCGGGCGGAACTGGACTTGTTGAAACGGGCGTTTAGACGGTCTCAGGCACCTTCGGACTGATCCGGGTTTTCTTCGTTTCCAAGCCTTTGTCTATCTTTCAGGCGGAATCCGTGCATCATAAATGTCATCCGAAGCAACCCGGGTGCGAAAATGGACCGCAGCAGTATCGTCAAGGTCATCGCTCTGATGGTGACAGGGTTCGGGATCGGTATCGACTTTACCGGCGCTCTTATTCTTGTCCCGGCCATCGAAAACAGCTTTGACGCTGATATTACCAGCACCCAGTGGGTTCTGAACATATACGCCTTGTTTTTTGCGATGACCATGGTCGCCGGGGGGCGCATGGGGGACATGTTCGGGCATCGCAAGATGATGATCATCGGGCTGGCGATCTTTCTATTTGCGTCCGTCATGTGCTTTGTCTCTCCTAGTCTTGATTTCCTGATCGCCGCGCGTGCTTTGCAGGGGATTGGTTCGGGTTGCGTCTGGCCTTGCACACTGGCTTTTGGCGCCACCAAAGTTTCGCGTCCTGAACACCGCGCCATGATCATGGGTATGATCCTCGCCGGTGTGACCAGCGGTAATGTCTTTGGTCCGCTCATCAGCGGTGCCGCAGTCAGCTTTGGCGACTGGCGGTTGTTCTTTCTTGCAAACGTGTTGTTTTCGACGATTTCGATGGTTACGGCCCTGATCCTTATGGAGCGTGAAACTCAACACAAACAGGGCGAACATATCGATTTCGCCGGAATAGGTATTCTTTCGTTTGCCGTTCTTTTGCTGCTTTACGGGCTGGACATCGGTGCGGACTGGGGCTGGACGTCTGTCCCGCTGCTGATGTTGTTTTTCGTCAGTGCCGCGCTGTTCTTCTTTTTCCCGCTGGTCGAGAAGCGCGTGAAAGAGCCGCTTTTACTGCCGCAAATGATGCAGAACCGCGAGTTTCGGATCACTCTGGGCCTGAACATGTTCAACGTGTCAGCGGCCTTTGTCGGGCTGCTATACTTCCCTCAATACATGCAAAAGGTCCTTGGGTGGTCCGTGTTTGAGTCGGCGATTGGGCTTGCCCCGCTGACACTCCTGCTGGCCGTCGGCTCGATTGTTTCGGGTACTCTTTATAACGATTTCGGGCCAAAGCGCCTGCTGTTCTGGGGGTATTTGATCGCAACGACTGGCGCTCTCAGCATTATCATCTTGCCGGCGGGGCTGGGCTATTTTCAGATCTTGCCCGGCATGGCGATGATCGGGCTGGGCGCAACACTGACGGTTGGGCCGTCAGGCACTGCGGCCGTGTGCGCCGTCAAACCTGAACGCGCTGGACTTGTCGGCGGGCTGAGCTTTATGACCCATCTGGTATATGGCGCCATATCCGTCGCCTTCGCGACCGCAATAATGTATGTCGTCAGCCTGTCCAGCCTCAGCAAACAGCTGGTTGCGGATGGGATCAACATGTCTGTAACCGATCAAAAGGCGATCAACGGTGGAACGCTTACGACCGGTGCAGCCCGCGCTGTTATGGAAAAACTAAGCTCGGAAGAGGCTGAAAAGGTCAAATCTGCCATCGGCGCTGCATTTGATGCAGGTATGAACATGGCCTTTGTTTTCGCGGCCATCTCGGTCTCGATAGGTATTGTTCTGGCGATGATGCTTGACGAAGAGAAACTGCACAAGGTTGAGGTCTGATCCCGGCTTTTGCAGAAAGGGCCGCCGGTATCGGCGGCCCTGTTTGTCTTACTGAGACGGTCCGTTGGGGTTGAACGCCGACAAACCTTTGAGGATGTCGATGGCGTAGGCCAGCTGATAATCCTCTTCCCGCAATTCAGCCGTGGCTTCGGCTTTGGCGCGGTCTTCTTCGATTTGACGGATTTCATCTTCGCTCAGGCTGTCATTGTTCAGGCTGCCGCGCAGATCAGCTTCGGACCGCGTGCGGGCGTCGGCTTCCTCTTCTTCGGCATCAGGCGCCGGGCGCGGCTGCTCGACGATGATGTCGGGGCTAACGCCAAGTGCCTGAATTGACCGGCCCGAGGGCGTGTAATAGCGCGAGGTCGTCAGACGCATTGCACCATCGCCACGCAAAGGCATGACCGTTTGCACCGATCCCTTGCCAAAGCTCTTGGTGCCGACAACGATCGCACGACGGTGATCTTGCAACGCGCCAGCTACGATTTCCGAAGCTGATGCCGAACCACCATTGATCAGTACAACGATCGGCTTGCCTTCGGCCAAATCACCCAGCGTTGCATTGAACCGCTCACCATCGCTTGGGTCGCGACCACGCGTGGACACGATCTCGCCTTCGTTCAGGAAAGCGTCCGAAACTTTGATCGCTTGGGTCAGCAACCCGCCGGGATTATTCCGCAGGTCAAGGACAACACCATTGACCTTGTCCAGACCACCAGCCTCTTCGATCTGCTCATTCAGACCTTCTTGCAGGTTCGGGAATGTCTGATCGTTGAAGGTGGTGACGCGTAGGACTACGCTGGTGCCTTCAGTCCGGGCACGCACGGCCGTCAGTTTGATGGTATCGCGGATGATGGTGATATCAAACGGCTCTTGCTCACCCTCGCGGACGACGGTGATCACGATTTCCGACCCGACCGGGCCACGCATCAGATCGACAGCCTTGTCCAATGTCAGGCCAAGGATGCTTTCCCCATCGACATGAGTGATGAAATCACCCGCTTCGATCCCGGCCTCGTCTGCCGGGGTGTCGTCGATCGGCGAGACAACTTTGACAAAGCCTTCTTCTTGCGTGACCTCGATGCCCAATCCACCAAATTCGCCACGTGTCTGCACGCGCATCTGCTCGGCATCATCGGGCGAAAGGTAACTGGAATGCGGATCAAGCGACGTGAGCATGCCGTCAATGGCCGCCTCAATCAGCTCCTCCGGCTCGACGTCTTCGACATACTGGGCGCGGATACGTTCGAAAATATCGCCAAACAGATCCAATTGCTCGTACACGCTGGCCTTCCGGTCAGCCTCCTGCGCCAGCAAAGGGCCGGCGATTTGTGTCGTTGCGATTACACCTGCCACGGTTCCGGCCAGACCGGCCATCAGAAATTTCTTCATACTCGTTTATCCATCCTTGTCGGTCCGAAACCATGATTCCGGGTCCACGGGGCTATTATTCTGTCTTACCTCTATATAGAGCGTTTCTGACCGGTCAGTTCCAGTGCCATCACTGCTTGTTGACAAAATTGCGCCGATTTCGGGCGATTCACCCGGCATCAAACCTACCGGAGTACCTTCGGGGATCACCTCGCCCATGTCTCCGTAAACATCTTGAAGGCCCGCAAACACGAACAACAATCCCGGTTGCGGCTCGAGGATCATGACGTTCCCGAGCTCAAGCAAGGGTCCACGATACCGGATCGTTGCCGCGGTTGGCGCTGTAACAATCGCCCGCGGACGGGTTGCCAGAACCACACCGGGGCGCGTCACACCAGCCGCGTCAGTCTCGTCCGCGCGGTGCAAAACAACGCCTTGGGTCGGCAATTCAATCCGCCCCTTGCGGTCAGAGACATCTGCGTCCGTTTCGGCTATTTCGCCTTCCGAGATTTCGGACAATCCGCTGGCAAAGCCGTCCAACGTCTCGGTTGATGAAATCAGGATGGCGGTGCGCACTGGATCTTCGACAAAGCGACGCGGCAAATCCGTGCGGTCGGCGATGGCTTCGCTTAGACTGGTGCGCGCGTTTTGCACACCGGTTAACCCTTCGACCAGGGTATCCGCAGCACTTTGCTGCAGTTTCCGAAGGGTCTGAACCTCTTGCAGATCATGGGCCAGTGCCTGCGCGCGCGCGTTCAGGCCGGGAGTAACTTCGGACAGCATCATGCCCGCCCGCGCGGAACCCAAGGGACCAGACGGATGCAGCATCAGAACGGGTGGTGCCGTGGTCTCAATGGTCTGCAGCACGCCCAATAGCTGCGCAACCTCCTGTTCCCGCGACCGCAATTCTGCCGTCAGCTGCGCCTCGCGGGTCGCTGCCATGCGCAACCCGTCACGCATCGCCGAAAGCCCGGCCTCATAAGCCTGGATAGTTTCGGTCAGGGCGCGCACGCGGTCGCGGGCACCATCCGCTTCGGTCAGGTTGATCGAGGCCTGTTCCAGCATGCGCGCCGCATTCAATGCCGCGGTGGACGGATCATTCTGCGCGCTGGCAGGCGACGCAAGACACATCGCAAAGATAAGCGCGCGCATCCTCATGATAGCAGGCTCTGCCCCGTCATCTCAGGCGGTTGCTCAAGACCCATCAGGTCCAGCAACGTCGGGGCCAGATCGGAAAGGCGGCCGTTTCGCAGCGATGCATCTTTTGGTCCAGCTACCAGCGCCACGGGAACCGGGTTCAGAGTATGCGCGGTGTGCGGCCCGCCGGTTTCGGGGTCAACCATGACCTCGCAATTGCCGTGATCCGCAGTGACGATCATCGCGCCACCGACCTTGTTCAGCGCCGCGACAACCTGTGACAAGCCCTGATCGACGGCCTCACATGCCTTGATAGCAGCTTGCAGATCGCCCGTGTGACCAACCATGTCCGGGTTGGCATAGTTGGTGATGATCAAGTCGTATCCGGCCTCGATCGCCTCGACAAACTTCGCCGTCACCTCGGCCGAAGACATCTCGGGCTGTAGGTCATATGTCGCCACCTTGGGCGACTTCGGCATAAACCGGTCTTCGCCTTCCTCGGGCGTTTCCTTGCCACCATTGAGGAAGAAGGTAACGTGGGGGTATTTTTCGGTCTCGGCCAGACGGAACTGACGCAACCCTTTCTTGGCAACCCACTCACCCAAAGTGTTCACGATTTTCCGCTTGGGGAACACGGTTGTCATATAGTCGTTGTGTCCATCGGAATATTCGACCATCCCCAACAGGGCGGAAAGTTGTGGACGCGGGCCGGTGTCGAATTCATCGAAGTTGGGCTCGCCAATTGCACGCAAGATTTCACGGGCGCGGTCCGCTCGGAAATTCAGGCAGAAAACCCCGTCACCATCGTGAATGCCGTCGTAGCCTTCCAGAACAGTGGGAGCGATGAATTCATCGGTTTCAGACTGGTTATATGCGTGGTCCACAGCGCCATGGGCGGTTGTGGCTGCCCGACCCTGGCCTTTGACCATCGCATCATAAGCCTCGCTGACGCGTTCCCAGCGGTTGTCCCGATCCATTGCAAAATACCGCCCGCAAACCGTGACGATATGCGCCCCGTCGGGCAAACGATCTTCAAGCTCTGACAGGTAGGTAAATGCCGATTTCGGAGCGACGTCGCGCCCGTCCGTCATGGCGTGCAACGCCACCGGAACGCCCGCATCGGTGATCGCCTTGGCAGCAGCGACGATGTGGTTCAAATGGCCGTGGACACCACCGTCCGAGACCAAACCCATCAGATGCGCCGTTCCGCCTGCTGCCTTCACCTTTGCGATGAAGGTCTGCAATGCGGCATTGTCGAAAAAGCTGCCGTCTTCAATCGCCAGGTCAATCTGCCCCAGATCCATCGCAACAACGCGGCCCGCGCCAATATTGGTGTGGCCTACCTCGGAGTTACCCATCTGGCCGCTGGGCAAGCCGGCATCAGGGCCATGTGTAATTATGGTCGCATGCGGCCCATTGGTCATGATCGCATCAAAGGTCGGAGTATTTGCAAGATACGGCGCGTTAGACCGTGTGTCTTCGGACAGGCCCCAACCATCAAGAATGCACAGGACGACGGGTTTGGGGGCGGTCATTGCGGCTCTCCGGATTTCTGCTCTGGTCGGTCTTGTATCGCCTGCCCTCGGGCAATTGAACCGTATTTTGCGCGCGGTTGTGCAGATTTAATACTTAATCCGCTCAACCCTTGATTATCAAATCCGTATAGGGACGCACCTTGCGACCGCGATACTTGACGGTCAGGTCCAGCGGCGCATCGTTTTCATCATAGACCCCGACCACGATCCCCCTGCCCCGGCTTTTGCTCCGCATCTCAATCAACTGCTGTTCCGACCGAGTCGTGCGCTGCGACTGGCGGCGTGTCCAAACGAACAGGTGGTCGTACATTTTGGCAATAATATCGGCGTGATCGGCACTGTTCCCCAGATCGACAAGCTCGTTAGGGTCATTTTCCAGATCAAACAGGATAGGCCGATGGCCGCCTTCGCAGTGGATCAGCTTCCATTTTTTGTTGGCCGCCATGAACATGACTGCGTCCCGGACAGAGGCATTCAGCATGTCTGCAATTGGTGATGCAGAGTAATCGTACTCACAAATTACCACATCGCGGGGTGTTTCATTCTGCTGCCCATGCAGGATCGGAAGCAAGGAGTGCCCCTCAAGGATATGCCCTGCGATCTCACCGCCCGCCACATCCACAAATGTCGGAGCAAGGTCGATGGATTCAATCAGCGCTTCGCTGACGGTGCCGCGCGTTCCGTCCGCTTCGAGTGACGGGTCAAAGATGATCAGGGGCACCTTGGTTGAGGCGTCCTGAAAGAACGTTTTCTCGCCCATCCAGTGATCGCCCAGAAAATCGCCGTGATCGGATGTCAGCACGATCATCGTGTCCTCCATCCGGCCGGTTTTCTCCATCCAATCAAACAGTCGCCCCATCTGGTCATCGGCCTGTTTGATCAGCCCCATATAGGCCGGGATCACCGCATCCCGCACATCCTGCCGCGAGAATGTCTGCCCGACTTTAGTATCCATGAATGCCTTGAGCACCGGATGCGCATTCTGACGTTCCGCGTCGGAGCGCACAACCGGCAGAACATGTTCCGGCCCGTACATCGAGGCATAAGGTTCCGGCACGATGTATGGCCAATGCGGCTTGATAAAGCTCAGATGACAGCACCACGGGCCATCATGGGTCTCCATGAATTTGATGCCACGTCCGGTCAGATAAGGGGTTTCGCTGTCCTCTTCCGCTATGTTGGCCGCCTCGGTCGAGTTCTTCAAAAACCAGCCGGACAGGACATTGCCGTCCTCATCCAGACCCGAATTGGCAAAGTCGTGCCAGGGATTGTCACTCTCATACCCTTTTGCAGCCAGATGCTTGTTGTATTCCTTCGCACCATCGGGATCATAAAAACCGTCGAGCCCTTCGGGCAGCATACCGTCATCGCGTTCATATACATCAAACCCGCATTCCGCGACGCGCGCGCCAATCAGACTGTCGGGCTCCAACCCCAGCCGCTCCATGCCTTCCGCATCTGCGCGCATATGGGTCTTGCCGACCAACCAGCAGTCCATGCCTGCCTTGCGCAGGTGATCCCCCATCGTGATTTCACCAACTTTTAGCGGAATGCCATTCCATGAGGCCCCGTGTGAATGCACGTAGCGGCCGGTATAAGTCGACATGCGCGAGCTGCCGCAAATAGGGGACTGGATATAGGCCCGGTCAAAGCACACACCCTTGGACGCCAGCCGGTCAATGTTGGGGGTGTGCAAATGCGGATGCCCGTAACAGCTGAGGTAATCCCAGCGCAGCTGATCGAACATGATAAACAGGATGTTTTTGGCTTTGGCCAAACCCGCGCCCTCCCCCAAGATGCCTCAGGGGTCTATTTAGCCATTACCATCACTATAGCGAAGCGCAATCTGCGCTTAAGCCTGACGCTCCATCTGCTCAAGCATCTTTTTGGCGCGTTTGCATTGCAACTGATCACGCAAGGGCGAATTGGGATCGACATCCTTTTTGCAGACCACGCACTTGTCCGCTCCCGAGATTGCGTTCAGACCACCACAGCTGCCTTTGATCGTCTTGCCCATCAGCATGACACCCAGCGACATGCCAACTACGATGATCAAAAGCAGAAAAAAGGCTATGATAAAGGTGCTCATCCCGGTTCCTACCTGTCAGTTGGTGCCCAGTGCGTCTTTGAACGCGGTGCTGTGAACCGTAATATAGGCATCATCGCCGCCTGTCACATCCCGCGAGATGAAATACACGGCAAGTTTATGTTCTTCAGCCAGTTCCAGGCCCTTATCCTGACCCAGCGCCAGCATTGCCGTCGCCCAGGCATCCGCCATCATCGCATTTTCGGCCAGAACCGTGACCGAGGTCGTGCGATGCGTGATCGGACGACCTGTTGTCGGGTCGATGATATGCGAATACCGCACGCCGTCCTGTTCAAAGAAATTCTTGTAGTCGCCCGACGTGGCCATACCGAGGTTGTCCAGCTCAACTACCAACTGCAGGTTTTGGGCCCCTACTTCGGGCTTTTCGATCCCGATCCGCCAGGCCTCACCCTTGTCGTTCTGGCCCATGGTGACGAGATCACCACCGATCTCGACCATATAGTTTTCTATCCCAGCGTCGCGCAGCGTCGCAGCCACCGCGTCGATGCCATATCCTTTGGCGATTGCTGACAGGTTGATGCCCACGCCAGCATCTGATTTGGCCAAAGTTCCGTTGTCGCTGTCCAACATCAGCAAGCGTTCCTGACCAACGCTTTCCAACGCCGCCTGTATCTCGGCATCTGATGGCACCGGATCTTCTGGCTTGCGCGGACCAAAGCCCCACAGTTCGATCAGCGGGCCAAGCGTTACGTCGAACGTGCCGCCCGATTTATCGTGCACGTCATTTGCTGCACCTAAAACCAGCGCAAATTCTTCGGAAACTTCGGTGGGTTCCGTGCTGGACGACGCCGAAAATGTCGAAACCTCTGAGTTGGGGTCCCAGTTGGACATCTTGGCGTTCACGTCTGCCAGCGTCTCTTCGACGGCAGAGCCCAATGCAGTCTCATCAACATCCGTGCCGATAGCGGTGATGTTGAACGTGGTACCCATGGTCTCACCGGACAGGCGCACAACCTCGGGTTCTTTGTCAAAGAGACATCCGGAAACAAGTGTTGCAACAGCCAGAACAGGCAAAAGGCGCATCGAGAGACCTCCAGAGGAAAACCGTGCCCGGCATATGCCAGCGGCCCCTTGCAGAGTCAAACCGACTTCACAGCTTTAGCGGCAGGAAGCCCAACATAAGTAGCCCAATGCCGGCCGGCACACCGAACAACCAGGCTTTCTTTTGCCAGCCAACCGGCTGCTGTTTCCAGGCCATTCTAAAGTTATGCCCGCATACGACCACGGCAAAGAAAATCAGCACTGCGACTGGCGGGGTAAGGTACAGGTCAGACAACAGGCTGGATATCCTTGTTTAGCGGCAGTTTTCCCCGGTTTGGGCATTTGCACCCTATACAGGCCGCATTGCTGCGGTAAGGTGTAAGGGAAGCCATCTCAAAAATAAGAGGAGATTGCCAATGGCCCCAACCTCATATCAGCCCCCTACCCGCGGCGACAAGACCGATACAAGCACGCATAGCCAATCGGTTGAATCCAATCTGTCGCACTCGCAGACGACGGTGGCAAAACTGCTTGCGGGTAAAGGGGATGCTGTATTTGCGGTGCGCCCGAACGACACGATCCATTCGGTCGTGAATACCCTCAGTGAAAAGCGGATTGGTGCCGTGGTCGTGACCGACCAGAACGGCACTCTTCAGGGTATTCTGTCCGAACGCGACATCGTTCGGCGCATGGCTGACACGCCCGGCCAGACCCTGCCACAATCAGTCGAAGATTTGATGACGCGCGAGGTCAAGACATGTTCACCAGACGATTTGTTGAATGATGTCCTGAAAACCATGACCGAAGGACGTTTTCGCCACATGCCCGTTGTTGGCGACGGCAAACTGCGCGGCGTAGTCACAATCGGTGACGTTGTTCATTTCCGGCTGAAAGAGCTGGAGTATGAAGCGTTACGTATGAAACAAATGATCGTAGGCTGATCCTTCCGGCAGAAATCCCTTGACCTTGGCTGACTGACAGTATCCTTGATGCCAAAATTGGTTCGGTTATAGGTCGAGGGTAAAATGAAGCGCGTTCTGGTAACAGGTACAGCAGGATTCATCGGGTTCCATCTTGCAAAACTGTTGCTTTCGGAAGGGTTCCGGGTGCACGGCTATGACGGGATGACCGATTACTATGATGTCGCGCTAAAAAACCGCCGGCATCAGATGCTACTGCAAAACCCTGGGTTTTCCGTCACCGAGGATTTGTTGGAAAATCACGAAAAGCTCAAACAGGTTGGTGATGAGTTTGAGCCTGACGTGATTGTGCACCTCGCTGGTCAGGCAGGCGTGCGCTACAGCCTGGAGGATCCGCGCAGCTATATCGACTCGAATATTGTGGGCACATTCAACGTGATGGAGGTTGCCCGCGAACATAAGGTTGAACACCTGTTGATGGCATCCACCTCGTCGGTCTATGGCGCGAATGAGGTGATGCCCTTCACCGAGGTCGAAAAGGCCGACACGCCTCTGACCATCTATTCAGCTACCAAAAAGGCCAACGAGGCCATGGGTCATTCCTACGCGCATCTTTGGAACCTGCCCACAACGATGTTCCGGTTCTTTACCGTTTATGGCACCTGGGGGCGCCCGGACCTGGCGCTTTACAAGTTTGTGGATGCCATTCTGGATGACCGCCCGATCGATATCTACAACCATGGCGACATGTATCGCGATTTTACCAATGTGGATGATCTTGTCCGCGGGATCAGGTTGCTAATTGACAGCCCGCCCGTGCGCCCCGACAGCGCGGATGACATCGAAGAAGGTGACAGCCTTTCGCCCGTGGCGCCCTGGCGCGTCGTTAATATCGGTAACGGCGACAAAGTGCGCCTGATGGATTTTGTCGAGGCCATCGAAGAAGCAGTCGGTAAGAAAGCAATCAGAAACTATATGCCCATACAGATGGGTGACGTCCCGGCCACCTGGGCCGATACCGATCTGTTGCAGCGGTTAACCGGGTATCGTCCACAAACCGATTTCAAAGTCGGGATTGCCCAGTTCGTGGAATGGTTCCGCGACTATCACGGAAAATGAGCTGATTTCCTAAATGTTCGAAACAAACCCCAATTCCCGTAAAATTGCCGTCATCGGCTTGGGTTATGTCGGCCTGCCACTGGCAGTGGCGTTTGCCGGGGTGGGCCCGGTCATTGGGTTTGATATCAATGCCAAACGCATTGACGCGTTGCGCGAGGGGCGTGACAACACTCAGGAAGTTGACCCCAATGATCTGAGCGCTGCGACGGGTTTGACCTTTACTTCGGAACCTTCCGATCTGGCGGGATGTGATACCTTTATCGTGACGGTTCCAACGCCAATCACGGCAGGCAAACAACCGGATTTGTCGCCCTTGTTGAGTGCGTCCGAGACGGTCGGACGTGTTTTGAAGAAGGGTGACTTGGTAATTTACGAATCCACAGTCTATCCCGGTGCAACCGAGGAAGACTGTGTGCCTGTTCTTGAACGGGTTTCAGGACTTTCATTCAACACGGATTTCTTTGCTGGATACAGCCCAGAGCGGATCAATCCCGGTGACAAGGCTCATCGGATTTCTGACATATGCAAAGTGACCTCGGGCTCGACACCCGAAGTTTCCGATCTGGTAGATGCGCTTTATGGCCGGATTATCGCTGCGGGTACGCACAAAGCGGAAAGCATCCGCGTGGCCGAAGCCGCGAAAGTTATCGAGAACACACAACGCGACCTGAACATCGCGCTGGTCAATGAATTGGCGATGATTTTTGGGCGCCTGGGTATTGATACCGATGCCGTTTTGCGCGCAGCGGGCACCAAGTGGAATTTTTTGCCCTTCCGTCCTGGCTTGGTCGGAGGTCACTGCATCGGCGTCGACCCTTATTACCTGACACATAAGGCAGAGGCGGTCGGCCATCATCCACAGATCATTCTGGCCGGCCGACGCCTGAACGACAGCATGGGCGGCTATGTCGTGTCGCAACTGGTAAAGCGGATGACCCGTGTCGGGATTGACGTCGGATCGGCGCGCGTGTTGGTCATGGGGCTGACATTCAAGGAAAACTGTCCGGATCTGCGCAACACCAGGGTCGTCGACATCATAGACGAACTGAAGGATTACGGTATTGAGGTCGATGTGCATGACCCGCACGCCGATGCCTCCGAAGCACAGTTCGAGTATGGCATTCCCCTTGTCGACACCCCTAAGGAACACGCCTATGACGGCATCGTTTTAGCCGTCGCACATCGAGAGTTTTTGGATGTCAAACCCGCGCAAATCAGAGCGTACGGAAAAGACACAAGCGTGGTCTTCGACGTCAAGTCGGTCCTACCGATAGAGGCCAGCGACCTTCGCCTTTGAGCACAAAAGAAAACCGGCGCTTATGAGCGCCGGTTCTTTGTTTCTTACCCGCCGAAATCGTCGAGCATAATGTCTTCGCGGTCCACGCCCATATCCAGCAGCATGTTGATGACCGACTGGTTCATGATTGGCGGGCCACACATATAGAACTCACAGTCCTCAGGCGCAGGGTGGTTCTTGAGATATTCTTCGAACAGAACATTGTGGATAAAGCCGGTGTAGCCTTTCCAATCGTCCTCTGGCTGCGCATCCGACAGGGCCACGTGCCATTCGAAGTTGTCGAATTCCTCAGCCAGAGTGTCAAAATCCTCGACAAAGAACATCTCTTTCTTGGACCGTGCGCCGTACCAGAAGCTAATTTTGCGGTCGCGATTTTCCAGACGCTTGAGCTGGTCGAAGATGTGACTGCGCATGGGCGCCATACCGGCGCCACCGCCGATAAAGACCATCTCTTTCTGGGTGTCGCGGGCAAAGAATTCGCCAAACGGGCCCGAGATGGTGACCTTGTCACCCGGTTTCAGGTTGAAGATGTAAGACGACATCTGTCCCGCAGGGATACCTTCGGAGCCAGGAGGTGGCGAGGCAACGCGGACGTTCAGCATGATCATGCCTTTTTCGTCCGGGTAGTTGGCCATTGAATACGCGCGCTCGATTGGTTCGTTCACAACAGATTCATACTGCCACAGATTGAAGCGGTCCCAATCTTCGCGGTATTCCTCTTCCACGTCGAAATCAGTGTATTTCAACGCATGCGCAGGGGCTTCGATCTGGATGTATCCGCCAGCGCGGAAGTTCACGTCCTCCCCTTCGGGCAGATCCAGAGTCAGCGCCTTGATGAAGGTTGCCACGTTTTCGTTCGAGCGAACCGTGCATTCCCATTTCTTGACGCCAAAGACCTCTTCGGGAACTTCGATGTTCATGTCCTGCTTGACCGCAACCTGACAGGACAGGCGGTCGCCGCAAGACGCTTCGCGCTTGGTGATATGGCTTTCTTCAGTCGGCAGGATCGAACCACCACCTGAATGCACACGTACGCGGCACTGCGCACAGGTGCCACCACCGCCGCAGGCAGATGGCACAAACAGCTTTTCGGCCGCCAGTGTCTGTAGCAATTTGCCACCTGCGGGCACAGAAATGGTTTTTTCGCCGTTGATTGTGATGTTCACATCGCCAGTCGATACCAGTTTCGAACGGGCGGCCATGATGAGGGCCACCAAAGCGACAACGATCAGGGTGAAAAGGACGACGCCCAAGCTAAAAGTTTCCATTCGTCCCTCCTTACAGCTTCACGCCCGAGAAAGACATGAAGGCCATCGCCATCAGTCCCGCGGTGATGAAGGTGATGCCAAGACCCTGCAAGCCATCCGGAATATCCGAGTATTTCAGCTTTTCACGAACGCCCGCCATCGCAGTGATCGCCAGTGCCCAGCCAAAGCCCGAAGACACACCGTACGTGGCTGCTTCGGCAAAGTTATAGTCACGCTCGACCATGAACAGCGATCCACCCAGAATGGCGCAGTTCACTGTGATAAGCGGCAGGAAGATCCCAAGCGCGTTGTAAAGCGGCGGGAAATACTTATCGAGAACCATCTCAAGGATCTGCACCATCGCCGCGATCACGCCAATATAGGAAATCAGGCCAAGGAAGGTCAGGTCCACATCAGGGAAACCCGCCCAGGCCAACGCACCGGGCTTCAGCAGATAGCTGAGCAGCAGGTTGTTGGTGGGAACGGTGATCGCCTGAACGACCATGACCGAGATGCCAAGACCCAGCGCGGTCGAGATCTTCTTGGACACGGCGATGAAGGTACACATCCCGAGGAAGAAGCTGAGCGCGAGGTTTTCAACAAAGATGGCCTTCACGGCCAGTGAAATCAGACCTTCCATCAGTGGGCCTCTACCTGCTGAATTTTGTATTCACGTTCTTCGACCTGGTTCGGTTTCCATGTGCGGAAGGCCCAGATGATCAGACCGATGATAAAGAACGCCGACGGCGGCAGTAGCAGCATGCCGTTGGGCACGTACCAGCCACCATTGTTAACGGTTTCCAGAATGGTAACGCCAAACAGCGACCCGTTGCCGAACAGTTCGCGAATGAAGCCAACAAGCAGCAGGATCAGACCGTAGCCCATTCCGTTGCCCAGGCCGTCAATGAAGGACGCGACGGGCGGGTTCTTCATCGCAAATGCTTCGGCGCGGCCCATCACGATACAGTTGGTGATGATCAGGCCGACAAAAACCGACAAGGTTTTGGAAATCTCAAAGGCGTAAGCCTTGAGAACCTGATCCACCAGGATCACCAGCGAGGCGATGATCACCATCTGTACGATGATCCGGATCGAGCCCGGGATCTGGTTGCGCAGGCATGAGATGAAGAAGGACGAGAACGAGGTCACGAAGGTAACCGCCAGCGCCATCACGAAGGACACCTGCAACGAAGAGGTCACCGCCAGCGCCGAACAGATACCCAGCACCTGCAGTGTGATCGGGTTGTTGTCGACAAGCGGGTCGACCAGCATCTCTCTCTTGGTCTGGGACATCAGAACTCTCCTGCTTGCAGTTTGGCCAGGAACGGAGCGAAGCCCGCATCACCCATCCAGAATTTCACCAGGTTATCAACGCCAACCGAGGTCAGCGTGGCACCGGCCAGCGCATCTACATAAAAGTCGGGACCAGCGGCAGGTTGCGACTTGGATACTGTGATCTGCAGATCACCGGCATCGTCCCGCAGCTTCTTGCCGTTCCACAACGCTTTCCAACGCGGATTGTCCACCTCGGCGCCAAGACCGGGGGTTTCGCCGTGCTGGTAGAATTGCAGGCCGTAGATATCGTTGCCGTTGTTCTCCAGCGCGATAAAGCCATAGAGCGTCGACCACAGACCATAGCCGTGCAGCGGCAGGATCACCTTGTCCAACTCGCCGGATTCGTCGCGCAGCAGGTAGACAACACGGTACAACGCCTTGCGACCGATACCAGCCGGGTCATCGTCCAGCGCGACGCTCAGCTCTGGATCGCTTGCGGCGGCCAGATCGTCGAATGTTGCGGGATCGAACCGGTCGTCGACGAACTCACCGGTCGAAAGTTCAACAACGTGCGGCTCGAATGCGTCGAACGCCTCAGACACGTCGGTGCCGGGTTCATAAACACCAGCAACCTGCAGAACGTTGATCTGCTTGTCCTTCAGCGCGTTGGCTTCCTGGACCGGGCGCAGGCTAACGGCTGCGGCTGACACAACCATCGAGGCCACCAGACAAACGGCGACGGCGATAAAGATCGTTTTACCGACCGAGTCCGGCGAGGCCGCCAGAAACTTGGCAATCGCGCCCTTGGGTTGTGGGGATTGCGTATCAGACATGGCGACGCGCCCTCCGTTTAATGTTTGCCTGAACGACGAAGTAGTCGATCAGCGGTGCAAAGACGTTACCGAACAGGATTGCCAGCATCATGCCTTCGGGGAAAGCGGGGTTCACCACACGGATCAACACAACCATGATACCGATCAGAGCACCGTAGATATAACGGCCCATGTTGGTATGGCTGGCTGAAACGGGCTCGGTCACCATGAAAGCCAGACCGAAAGCGTAACCGCCGACGACGACGTGCCAGTACCATGGCATCGCGAACATCGGGTTTGTATCCGACCCAATGAGGTTGAACAGCAGCGTCAGGCCTATGGTCCCAGCCAGACAGCCGACAATCAGTCGGAAATTGGCGATGCGGGTCGTCAGTAGGAATGCCAGGCCGATCATACAGGCCAGCGTTGATGTCTCACCAAAGCTGCCTTGCATCTGACCCAGAAACGCATTCCACCATGTCAGCCCCTCGGTGGCCAACGCCTGATATCCTTCTGAGGCAGAAACAGACAGTGCTGTTGCGCCTGAAAAGCCGTCAACCGGAGTCCAGACCGTGTCACCCGACATGTTCGCCGGATAGGCAAAGTACAGGAACGCACGACCGACGAGTGCTGGGTTCAGGAAGTTCTTGCCAGTGCCGCCAAAGACTTCTTTACCGATCACCACCCCGAAGATAATGCCCAACGCAACCTGCCAAAGCGGCGTAGATGCGGGCATGATCAGCGTGTAAAGCATTGAGGTTACAAGGAAACCCTCATTCACCTCATGGCCGCGAACAGTCGCAAAGATGACCTCGAAGATACCGCCCGCAACCAGAGTGACGATGTAAATCGGCAGGAAATACATCATCCCGTGCATCACATTGGCAAAGATGCTGGCGGGGTTCAGCGAGATGCCGAACATCTGCAGGATGGCGATCCGCCAGCCAGTGGCTGAATCGGGTCCAAGCGCGGCAATGGCCGAGTTAGCCTGAAAGCCGGTATTGTACATTCCCCACAGGATACAGGGGATCGTGGCGATCACGACATAGGTCATGATCCGCTTCATATCCACGTAGGACCGCGCATGGGGTGCAACGGAGGTTACGGTTTTCGGAGTGTAGATAAAGCTTTCGACCATCTCATAGATGGGGAAATACTTCTCGTACTTGCCGCCTTTGGTAAAGTTCGGCTCGATCCGGTCAAAGAAGTTGCGCAAACCCATTCGGATCAGCCCTCCTTTTCAATCTTTGTAAGGCAGTCGCGCAGCGCTAGCCCATATTCATATTTCGCCGGACAGGCAAAGCCGACAAGGCCCAAATCCTCTTCGTCCAACTCGAGCGCACCCAGCGCCTGTGCGGAATCCGTGTCCATCACCAGCAATGCGCGCAGCAGTTGCGTCGGCAAATAGTCCTGCGGCATCAACTGTTCAAACGTACCGGTCGGAACCATCGCACGGCGTCCACCATTCAGGTTAGACGTGAATGCAAACATTTTCTTTGCAAAAGCCGAACCTAAAACGGGCTGAACCGCATATTTCGACGGCATCGGAAGAATCCAACCCAGCGTGTGCTGATCATGATCTTCGCGAATGATGCTGATCTGCCGCGCAAAACGGCCCAGATAGGCTTGTGGCCCTTCGGCGTGACGGCCCGACAGGATCGAGCCCGAGATTACGCGGGCAGTCCCATCTACATTGATTTCGTCGCGGGTCAGGTCATCGGTCGATGCCCCCATGACAGTGCGGATCAGGCGGGGTTGACGCGCGCCGGGTCCTGAAAGGGCAACCACGATGTTCGGATCCAGATGGCCCGTTTGCATCAGACGGCCAATCGCGATGACATCCTGATAGCCGATCGTCCAAACCTGCTTTTCGCCGGCCAGCGGCTCAAGGAAGTGGATGTGTGTCCCAGCCAGACCTGCGGGGTGCGGTCCGGAAAATGCTGCGGCCTCAACACCCGGAACGTCGGCGCCCGGCAGGGTTGCGCCCTCATTTTGGCACAGATACGTCTTGCCCTCGGTCAGCTTGGCAACTGCGCTCAGGCCGACAGCAAAGGCGTCACCTGCATCCTGGATAATGATCGCGGCATCAGCGGCCAAAGGCTCACTATCCATTGCTGTCACGAAAATTGCCGTGGGCTTGGTACCCGGTGCGGGCATCTTGGAATAGGGCCGTGTGCGGAAAGCGGTCCACAGGCCAGCCGCACATAGACGTTCGGTCACGCCCTCGGCGGTATCGGCGTTGCCCACAGCCGAGAAATCCAGACCTGTGTCGTTGGCGTCCGAGACTTCGATCACGACGCTCTGCAACACCCGACGCGCACCACGGTTGATGGCCACGATCTTGCCGCTGAGCGGGGCGACCATCATCGCCTCGGGCACGTCCTTGTGGCAAAACAACGGTGTGCCCCGCTGAACCTCTTCACCCTCTTGAACCAGCATGCGCGGTTTCAGGCCCAGATAATCAGCCCCCAAAACCCCGACAGACCTGAATTCAGGACCCGGTTGGATTGTCTGCTCTGGCGCGCCTTGCACCGGCAGCTCCAACCCTTTTTTCAGTTTGAAAGTTTGCATGTCGCTACTGTCTTCCAAGCCTCTTTCCTGCAACACATCGTTCCCACCACTGCATAGTGGCACAAAACGATCTGCATGTGGGAGCTTGAGAGCAAAAAAGGCGCATGGCACCTGTTTTCATTCCAAGCTTCGTTTTGATCACGGTCCCTTTACGCGGGGATGGTGCCAAACGCAAACCCGTTGCCGCCTAAATTGCCGATATTTTGTCAATTTAACTTGAAGGGCTGCATTTTGGACCTGTTGAAATTGCATATCGCACCCGCAACGCTTCCGGTGTAAGCACCCGGGATGGAACCAAACAACGATTTTGAGATTTTTCTGGTGGCAACGCCCGGCCTCGAAGCCCCGCTGCATGCCGAAGCGGTCGAGCAGGGATTCGCAGATGCAATGCCCGGACCCGGCGGCGTCACCTATCGCGGAGGCTGGCCTGAAGTCTGGCGCGCGAACCTGTGTCTGCGCGGCGCGAACAAAGTTCTGGTGCGATTAGGTGGGTTTCCCGCAGTTCATTTGGCACAACTGGATAAACGGGCCCGAAAATTTCCCTGGGCCGATTTTTTGCGCCCCGATGTGCCGGTCAAAGTCGAAGCGACAAGTCGCAAATCCCGAATCTATCATGCAGGGGCCGCCCGGCAACGTATCGAAGTGGCGATTTCAGAAACTTTGGGTGCGCCTGTTTCATCTGATGCAGCCGTGCGCGTCCTGCTGCGCATCGAAAAGGACCTGTGCACATTTTCGATCGACAGTTCCGGCGAGCCTTTGCACAAACGCGGCCACAAACCGGCTGTCGCCAAAGCGCCGATGCGCGAAACGATGGCGGCAATGTTCCTCCGAGAGTGCGGATTTGATGGGTCCGAGCCAGTTCTGGACCCGATGTGCGGCTCTGGCACCTTTGTCATTGAAGCCGCCGAAATCGCGCTGGGGCTGCGCCCCGGCCGTACACGCAACTTTGCCTTTGAAAATCTGCCAAGTTTTGACCCCAACGCCTGGTCCTCGATGCGCGAGCAACATCCTTTGGTCAAACCGGACGCGGTTTTTCATGGCTCGGACCGCAATAGCGGAGCGATTGAGGCCTCGACCAAAAATGCTGACCGCGCCGGGGTTGCCGATCTCACCATGTTTCAGACGCGCTCGGTTAGCGACATAAAACCCCCGTCGGATGCCGCAGGTCTTGTTATTGTCAATCCACCTTATGGTGCCCGGATCGGGGATGAAAAACGCCTGCGATCCGTTTACGGCAGCTTGGGCAAGGTACTGCAAACCAAGTTCAAGGGCTGGCGTGTCGGCATCGTGACCAGCAACGCAGGCTTGGCTCGATCCACCCGTCTGCCACTGTTGCCGCCCGGGCCAATTGTGGACCATGGTGGCACCAAAATCCGACTGTATCAAACTGGTGTTCTGACCTGACCTGATGTTCGGAAACGACGAACGCAATTCGCACAAACGACACGGAAAGCCCCTTGCACATCCAAAAATGCGAGTATAAATCACGCGCCACGGTCGGAGTGTAGCTCAGCCTGGTAGAGCACTGTCTTCGGGAGGCAGGGGTCGGAGGTTCGAATCCTCTCACTCCGACCAATAAAACAAGGCGCCCAATGGCGCCTTTTTTGTTTTCTTGGGATCGGCCGCAACGATATCCGCAACGTTTCGTTCGATAGATGTGCCCAGTTCGTTCACTACCGGCATCCACCAACTATCGAATTAGCGCTTCATATCTTCCAGTCCATTATTCCCGCTGCGTTCTTAAGCGCATCTGGGCTGTAGGACCGATAGACGTTTTCCAGGGTTTCGCGCGAGGTCGCAAAATAGGCCGTGGCGTCCTCCAGTGTCATGCCGTGCATGAACGCCCAGGTAACCGCTGTGTGCTTTAGGGTGTGCGGCGTCACATCCTTTAGACCGGCCCGCTGGACGGCCGCTCGAAAGGCCTTGTCGATCCGATCTAACGGCGCCCCGTTAAACGACACTACGTGGCTCCCCTCCTGGGCCCAAGTCTTCATCTCCGTGTGGAGCGTGCCAGGCATCTTGACCATTCCCTTGCGCTTCTTGGTCTCGGCCTCGGCCTTGCCAAGGAAATGGATCACCCCGCTGTCAAGATCGACCCAGCCGCTATCAAGGGAGGGCATCCACTTCAGCCGTGTGATCGCGGTCTTCCGACGTCCGGTGTATAGCGCGATCTTGATGAACCGCTGGACGTGAGAAGCAGAGGCTTCCAGCAGGCGCTGGATCTCCTCCTCGGTCAGCCAGCGGTCATTGGCGACTCCCTTCTCAGGCAGGGTTACGATCGGTGCATGGCTGATCCTGCGCGACGCCAGGGCGTATTTGACAGCGGCGTTCAGTGTGTTCATCTCGCGCCGGACGGTCCATGCGGCGCACCGCCTCCAGGCAGTATAGCCCCGGCACCTGTCGATGTCGATCTGGGACACCTTGAGGTCGCTCCAGTAGGGCGACAGTGCCTGTATCGTGTAGAGCAGGCGGTCCCTGTCGCGGACCACCTTTACCTTAGCCTCGCCGTAGTGCACCAAGATCTCGCCGACGGTGATCTCGCTCGGGTCGCGGACGCGATTATCTTGCCGCTTCTTACTGGCGATGTAATTGCTCAGGACTTCTTCCGCTGCCTCATGAAATCCATCACCAAAGCCTGTCCGGATCTGCTGTCCTCCGTCCAGGATGACCCAAGCGCCATCGTCTTTGCGTTGGAAGAGCCGGGCAGGTTTGCGCTTACGTGGCATGTCTTTGTGAACCTCTTCAATTCCTCGCGGGTCATGTAGTAGCGCTTGCCGAGGCGAACCGCGTGGATCTCGCCCTGGTGAATCATGGTCCGAACCGTTCTCAGGGTGATCGTGCGATGTAAGGCGGCCGCGAATTCCTCGATCGTGAGGAGTGCTTCGTCACTACTCAATACGTAACCGCCCGGAGGGTTGTATCCACAACCCAGATGCAAGGGTGGTATTCAGCCATCGAAGTTTCGGACACGGGCGCCAATTTCATGATCTGCGTACGCATTGCCGGGAGGTTCCTTTTTCGTGTGATCAATAAGCCTATAGCAAGCACAACGTCGGATGCGCATTGTAGATCGGAGAAAAATCATAAGCTATTGATATATTTCGAAAGAAATTTCTAGATAGTGCCGCACTCCACTATTTCCGATAGTGATTTCGACAACCACGGGCCAACTACATGTTCAGGCCGCCGCTCCCTAGCGGGCTTCCCGCTCCGACCTCTGCGTCCGACTAAAACAAGGCTGCGCAACTAAGATGATCCTCTAGCCGATGTTTCAATCCACGCTGCTTGGACTACGCGGCTACTGATCATCATCAACAATAGCTATCCTGTTTTTCTGCACACTCTTCGAGAACAAGTTCGATCCAGCGGTCGCCGGTAGTCGATGCCCTCCTTTTTTAGTAAGTGCGGACTAGATATGTCCACGCGATGTTGGCCGTCACGATGAACAATTTGGCACGGAAGGTAGGGTCGATTGAATTGATGAGGTGAACAGCAGCGATCAAGGCCTCATTATTTTCCATTCCAATAGAAGGGTAGTCTTAGAACACGGCAGAGAACCGTTTTGTTAAGAAAGAGCACCCACCACTGGATGTTCACTTCGACATGTCACAAAGTTTAAGTCAAAAAAATTTCGCAACAAGCCGCAAGTCGACAGCCGCAGCGCTATAAAGGAGATGCGCGCGAACTTAGTCGCACACAATAAATAAAGTTGAAAGGAATCCTATATGGACGCCGCACCCAACCGCCTTGGCGGAACAATAGATGTTGGCAAACTGACTGCTCTCAACATCGATCTCAAAGAGAATATCTCTGGAGAAAATCACGATTTCATCGACAAGGGCACAGTGTTTTTCTTGCTGAAATCGATGGCCGATGAGCTTAATGGCGACAAGGATGCACCGGAGCTTGTCAGTTGCCTTCTGGGTATAACCAATGAGTTGCTCCAGGTGCTTGAAAACCATGAGTCAATTCATGTAACGCCCACCAAAATCGACGGAACAAAATCCGTTACCGAAATCCCGTTGTTTCCGCCGCAGATTCCGCCTTTGCCCCCGCTTACCGCACTGCGTCAGCTTTCTCGTGAAGATCAGGTTCGCTTTCTCGACAAGCGTGCCAGTGATTTAATGCGCGAAATTGAAGGTCTGCGTTTAGGTTACTATGAGGCACCGGATTACCGGCAGGCCTATCGAATGATCGAGCAGGCTCGTCGCCGATTTCGCAAGTTGCGCGACACCGCCATGAAGCTGGGTCACTGGACTGATGGACGCTGGAACGCAGGTTCTGAAGAGACCCACCTCGTCTGATCTGGCGCAAGCCACCTCCCACCCAACCCAAGCACAAAGACATGACCGGGATTTCGACCGCAAGGTCGGTCCCGGCACGAAAGAGATATGTCAAATGACAATGGATCAACACAAACTGAGGCTAAACAAGCTTCATCGCATGCTCACGCTTATACCGACAAAATACCGCGCGCTCGAGGCCGAAGTGATGCCGACCAAATGGCCGGAGTATCGTTTTCTTACACCTTTTGATGCCACGAAGCAGTTCCATCGTGCCTACATCGAAGCGTACAGGAATTACTATCGCGAGAACATCGACGCGACCGCTGCATCCGACATTAAGGTCGGTTTCAAGTTGAACTTTTTCAAACGGAGCTCCGATCTGACTCAGCTCAATGATGCACGTCTGAAGGCCGATCGGATCGGATTGCCGTATCCTGCTTACTTGGAGTTCGCATTCAAGTTCGCGTCGGCGCGTAAACGCAAATATCCACCGCAGCCAAATCAGCTTTGGCCTGGCGAGAAGAAACGCGATGCCTATCTGACCAAGATAGTGGAGTTCTGGAGTGATGACCGCCATGGCCTCGAATTGAACCGGATGAAGGGTATGCCCCAGTACGCATATTTTTCCCACCAAAGCCTTCCGGCGCAGCATCAATTTCGTAAAGAAATGCTCGATTTGGTCAGTCGCGGCGTATTTTCGATAGAAGGGTTTGTTGCCAAGCACGTGATCGAGCGCCAGTACTTCCGTGCCGTTGACTGTAACTTCCTTGGGGAAAAAGCCGTCGAGAGTGCTGAACGCAAAGCACGAGAAGACGTAGCCAACGGCTTCCTTAAACCCGTTGAGCTCAAGACGCCTAAAAGCGAGGAGTTCTACCAGAGTTGTTTTGGTGTGCCTGGGGTAGTCACGTCTGACAATCCTATTTGCTCATTCTGTACGCAACGTGGAAATTGTGAGCTGGCGCGCCAGGCGGTCATCTCGAAAACCCTTTCAGAAACGGGCTTCGCGGATCCGATTGCCGAGGCCGATAGGCGGGCAAACCGGAGGCGCGTGAACGAATATCGCGCTCGCCAGCGTGCACTGAAGTTAGAAGCCAACGCTGCCCCGAAGTTGGAGGTTGCGGTGTAATGGCCCCCTTGCGTCAGACATAGTGTAAGAGAAATGAAGTTAAATATTAGGGGAGCGTTACACCTTCCGGAGATCAAGAAACTCCTCCGGGTATGTAATGCCCCCCTAATTAATTACTTTCTCCGGAACATTCCTCCTGAAGTGTAACCTGTCACAAGGGGGGCATTACACCTTAATTTCCATGAACGCAGAGCCGACCATCAATCGTCTGGTTGGTTTGTCCCTAAGACGCCCAAGATACGCTCGGCCAGACTCGCCCGTTGGCCAGGATTCTCAACCCCAAACCTGCAGAAGACCTAACCTCATGAATGCTATCAATTTCACTATGTCCGGCCAACAGCTCTCAGCGCTTGACTGCGTTGGCTCCTGGCTGAAGAACGATGCCAAGACAAATAAGATCTTCCGGCTCTTCGGATATGCTGGCACCGGCAAGACGACAATCGCGCGACATCTGGCCAGCGGTTTGAATGGAAGGGTTGTTTACGCAGCCTTCACTGGCAAAGCGGCTATGATGATGCAGCGCAACGGCTGCGAGGGTGCTTCCACCATCCACAGTCTGATCTACAAGTTTGTTCAGGGACCGGATGGCAAATTCAGTTTCCACCTCGATCCGGATAGTGCAGCAGCGGATGCGGACTTAATTGTGCTCGATGAGTGCTCAATGGTTGATGTGAACTTAGCCAGTGACATTATGTCATTCGGAACTCCTATCCTCGCACTTGGTGATCCTGCCCAACTGCCGCCGGTGGCCGGAGAGGGCTATTTTTTCACCAACGCCAAGCCTGACGCCATACTGACCGAAATCCACCGTCAGGCCAAAGACAGCCCGGTCTTACAACTGGCGACAGACATTCGTGAAGGGAAACCGTTGAAATATGGTGCCTATGGGAACAGCCGTGTGGTGCCGGACGGGAGTCTTGAGATTGATGAGATACTGAATGCGGACCAGCTCCTTGCCGGTAGGAACGTCACTCGTTCCCACTACAACGAAGAAATCCGCAGGGCCTTGGGACGCACCAGCGACCTGCCTGAGATTGGCGACCGCCTTGTGTGTCAGCACAATGACCATGGCCTTGGTATCGTCAATGGAGGCATGTTCACGGTCGTCTCTGAGCCGAAGAAGTCCCGGTTTTCGGGGACTTTGTCGTTGGAACTGAAATCGTGCGACTTCCCGGATCATGAAAACTACCGCGTACGTGTGCATCCGGAGTTTTTTACTGACGACGAAGAGAGATTGGCGGACAAGGAACGGAAAAATTCTCAGCAGTTTAAGTATGGCTACGCTTTGACAGTTCATAAAGCCCAAGGCAGCCAGTGGGACCACGTGATTATAGAGGACGAAAGTCACATCTTCGACAAATATGCGAGGAATTGGCTCTATACCGCAGTTACACGGGCTTCTGAATGCGTGACTCTGGTTACACGCCTCTAGGATATTTCCATACTAAAGGCGTCATTGGGCAGGGTTTCTCTGCCCAATGATAAAGTTTTCGTCTCTATTCGGCGCTCCTTGGTCAAGCGCCTTCGAGCAATTATTAACAGCGGGACTTCAGGTCTTTCGCGGGCCCTTGCTTCTCTTCGGGATCAGCTTGCTGGCCCTCCCATCCTGGGATCAGAAGAGTGAAGCGGTCCAATCTGACTCGCGGCCTAGCAGTCATGATACTGTCGGATCTGAACCCGTTGCGAACTCGCCTCAGCTCGAGACGCAGCACCTACCGAAGACCGAAGCTGGAATTTGGGCACAATCCGAATACGCCATCTGACTCTATATAATGGGAGCATTGGGCCTCACAGTCGTGTTGGCGCCAGAATGCATCCCCTTCGCCTCCAAAGGCTAATTCTAGGACATCGCTGATATCCGACGGGCGGAAAGCTGACACTCGCCGCGCTTGCCAAATGGATCGTCGATTCCCAGAAACCGGACGTTCGGATCAACCAACCATGAGAGAATTTTAGACGGGCGTCTGGCAGGAGTGCAATTTTAATACGCAACAAAGATCAGCTGCTTTAGTATGTGCGGCCAATCAATGAAGCAGTTTCGGCGCAGATCGAAACCGTCAGTTGTCACTTAATTGAGGCAAGTTTGGTTTGGATGACGAACTTGGTTACCGGGTCAATTTCATCGTTTTGAAGCAAATACGCAAATTGGGTATCCAAGCGCGTTTCATTCCAATTGTGCATGGCAATCGCAATCTCCAAAGCCGACCTGGGATATCGTGATCGGACAATTTGTCTGGCCTTGTTATCGTCGGCCTGGAGGCCCAGCAATCGGATCGCAACCGGAACGAAGCTCATGCGAGCGAGGCTGTCGAACTCACGCAATAACTCTTCTGTAGCAACCGTGTTGTGCAACATTTGGATACTTCCGTACGGCGCTCGGTCGATTTCGATCAGGGCAGTATCTCTGAGCACCCGATCTTCTTGCGAAAGGTATCGGGCAAAAAACGCAACGCGCGCATTGGATGCCGTAGTGCGGCCCTGCCACAGCTCGGCTTCGGTCCAAAGCGCTTCCAAGAATTTTTCGCGCTCGGGGGTCAGCGTGAATATCCTTGTCCACTTGCGTGACAAGCCGCGTCCGGCACCATCCTTGGCAACGGTTCCGTAAGTCAGCAGAACTGACATCTCGGGGTCAGCGCGGAAGGCAGCGCGGGTTGTGCTGTCGATCAAGAATGGAATTTCAGGAAATCTCTCCAGATCGTCCGATGTGCCTTTAATGATCTGACGCGGGGCAAACTTGAATGGATTGTCCTGCGCTGGTCCTGCCATGACGACGACGTCGGCCGTGATCAAATGATCCGCAAGTGAGGCCTCGGGCAGCGTGACGCACACTTGGCACGCCAAAGCCGAACGCGGATCAAATAGTCCAAAACAGAAGATCGAAATAAGTATGAAAACCCGAGAAAAGGCCGGGGGCAGCTTATTCCAAGATTGGCTACGGTTATGACATGCAGCAGCACGCATCACTCTATTCCTCGACCACGCGCCGCAACCCGTCCAAATCGACTAAGACGGTGCGACCATATTCCAGACGTATCAGGCCTTCGGTTGCCATTTCCCCCAAATAAACAGAGATCTTGGACAGGGCGATGTTCGACAGGTCCGCAAGTTCCTGCTGGCTGGCAACAACGGTGTCTGTCGGTTCAGCGCCCTGCAAAACGCCACGCCATCCGCCCAATCGCAAAAGCGCGGCAGCGATGCGTTTTCGGGTATTTCGTTGTGCAAGGTCGTTGGCCGCGGACATGGCCAGCAGTTGGTTCATCGAACTGAGGCGGGCAAATGCCTCCCACAGATCAGGGCGCGCATTTGCCAGTGGCCGAAATCGGGAATACGCGATCCTGACCAGTCTGACATCGCCTGCTGCCTTCATCTCAACCAAACCGTCAACATCAAGCAACAACTCTGATTCACCAAACCAGGCACCAGGGTGGTGGATATGACCCAGGACCGGCTCCATTTCTGTCAGTGTGAGACGGACCTGAACCTTTCCCGAAACAGTTCCGTAAAGCGAATTCTGGGGCCCGCCAATTGCGTAAATCGTTTCCTTATCCTTGTACGCAACGATTTCCGAAATCTGCTCGAGTTTTTCTAAGCTTCCTTGAGATACGCCTGCTAGCCACGCTGAAGAAAAGATAGGGTAAAATGCATCTTTAGATTTCTTCTTCATCGCAATTACCCCATTTGGGAAAGTATTTTGAAAACTGTTCTGTTAGCTTTGCCCAATAACGTTCACGTTACAATGACATAGTTACCTGATAATAAACGATATTATGGGGGCATTAGGCATGTATTCCGCTCAGAATTCTCGTGGGCTTCTATTCTCGACTTCTGCGATCAGTTGCGTTGCTGTAACTTGCATTGCAGGCATAATAGCACATTCGGCTATGGCGCAGGATGCGCCCAATGTTGCGCCAGATCGGGCTGAATATTCACCATACCCGGAACAGAGTTTTCCCAATCAGGTCTTCTTTGGCGACACCCACCTGCACACGTCCTATTCTTGGGATGCCGGGCTGGTTTTTAACAAACTGTCGCCCGCGGACGCCTATAAGTTCGCTAAGGGCGAAACGGTGGTTGCGTCCACTGGGATTCCCGCCAGATTGCAGAGACCACTCGACTGGTTGGTGGTATCCGATCATTCCGACGGTCTTGGCATCGCGCCGCTGCTGACACGCGCTGATCCGACATTGTTGGAAGACCCCCTGGGCGCAGAACTTTACGAACTGGTCAGTCAGAAGACGATTGAGAGCACCCAGGCTGCGTACAACCTTTGGCTCGGCCGCGCGTATGAAGGCACGAACCATCTGGCTTCGGATCAAAATGTGCCCAAGGTTCCGTGGGAAGAGATCATCGATGCCGCTGAAGAGGCCTACGTACCCGGTCATTTTACCGCCTTCATTGGATATGAATGGAGTTCGGCCCCGGACGGCAACAACCTGCACCGAGTAGTTGTCTATCGGGACGGCAAGGAAGAGGCCAACACCCGTATCCCGCTGTCCAATGAGCTCAGCAATGATCCCGAGGCGCTGTGGGACTGGATGGAGGAATACCAGTCGGAAACCGGTGGCCAGCTTCTGGCCATCCCACATAATGGAAACCTGTCCAACGGGTTGATGTTCGACGATAAACGGTTCTCTGGAGAGCCCCTGTCTGCCGGATATGCCGAGCGTCGGCAGCGTCTGGAGCCTCTTTATGAAGTAACTCAAATGAAAGGGGACGGAGAAACCCACCCAGCCTTGTCCCCTGATGACGCCTTCGCTGATTTCGAAACATGGGACAAAGGCAGTTTCGGAACCGAAGTCAAAACACCGGAAATGCTGCCCCGCGAATATGCGCGCTCCGCCTATCGTTTGGGTCTCCAACATCAGGCCGCGCTTGGCGCGAACCCGTTTAAGTTTGGGATGATCGGGTCCACGGATGCGCACACGTCTCTGTCCACTTCGCGGGAAGAGAACTTCTTTGGCAAGATCACGGCTCTTGAGCCTTCGGCCCATGAGATGCGGTTTAACGAGGCCATCACCGGCCGGCTTGGCGATGAGGCCAACCAGATCAAAGCATGGGAAACCTCTGCCTCGGGCCTCGCCGCTGTCTGGGCTCGTGAAAACACGCGCGAGGCCATCTTTGACGCGATGATGCGGCGTGAAGTCTTTGCGACCACCGGAACACGCATGCGGGTCCGGGTCTTTGCGGGATACGATTTTGAAGAGTCCGACCTGCAGCGTTCCGATTTCGATGTTCACGGCTATGAAAACGGAGTTCCGATGGGCGCGGATTTAGTCGCCTCGGGCGATGATCGTGCGCCGCGTTTTTTGGTGCGGGCCCTGCGTGATCCAGATGGGGCTAATCTGGACCGCATCCAGATCGTCAAAGGTTGGATGAATGCTGACGGCACAACCACCGAGCGGGTGTTCGACATTGCCTGCGGCGGGCGCGAGTTGGTTGACGGGGACTGCGATGGTCCTGTCGGTGATACGGTGGATCAGGAAACAGCCACCTGGACCAACGATATCGGTCAGGCCATTCTTGCAGGCTTCTGGGAAGACCCGGATTTCGATCTCGCGCAATCGGCGTTCTATTACGTTCGCGTGCTTGAGATTCCATCGCCGCGCTGGACGACCTTTGACGCCAAGTTCTTTGGGACCGAACTGCCCGAGGGTGCTCCGGTTTCGATCCAGGAACGCGCCTACACTTCGCCCATCTGGTACACGCCATCCTGAGGAATTCACCATGTATTTGAAAGTACTAACTATATCGGCCATGGCGGTGTCTTCTGCGGCCTTCGCTCAGGATGCGCCGCCGTGGAATCCGGGCGACCGTGAGTATTCACCTTATCCTCAACAGGATTTTCCCAATCAGGTGCTGTTTGGCGATACCCATCTGCACACCTCCTACTCGCCGGATGCGGGCATGATCGGAAACAACCTGGGTCCCGCCGAGGCGTTCAAATTCGCCAAAGGAGAAGAGGTGGTGTCTTCGATGGGTGTACCTGTTCGTCTCGTGCGCCCTTTGGACTGGCTTGTGATTTCGGACCACGCTGAGGGACTTGGCGTAGCACCGATGCTGAAACGAGACGACCCCGCTGTTCTGGATACCGAATTTGGTCGGACTTTGCATGGGTATGTCCAGGATGGATCTGCCGAGGCCGCCGGAGAAGCATGGAACCTTTGGGCCGGGTCCCGGTTCGAAGGCAAGAATCCATATTCGAACAACCCTGAATTTTCCCGAGGGCCTTGGGAAGAAACCATTGATGCGGCCGATGCCGCAAATGAGCCGGGACTTTTTTCTGCGATCATTGGGTTCGAATGGTCATCGACACCAAACGGCAACAATATGCACCGCGTGGTTGTCTACAGGGATGGCAAGGATGTCGCTAACAGCCGCGTTCCGCTTTCGTCAGACTCAGGAGTAAACCCCGAAGCTCTGTGGGACTGGATGGAGGCTCTGGAGGTGGAAACCGGTGGGCGGGTTTTAGCAATTCCGCACAACGGCAATCTTTCTAACGGGCTGATGTTCGATGACACCCGGTATGACTCGGATGAACCCATCGACAAAGCCTATGCCGAGCGTCGGGCGCGATGGGAACCGTTGTACGAAGTAACCCAGATGAAGGGGGATGGCGAAGCGCATCCAATGCTTTCACCAGATGATCCATTTGCTGATTTTGAAACTTGGGATACGGCCAACTTTGGAGCTGATGCCAAAACGCCCGAGATGTTGCCGAATGAGTATGTACGTCCGGCGTTGCGACGCGGTTTGGCTTATGAAGCGCAGTTGGGTGCGAACCCATTCAAATTCGGCATGATTGGATCAACCGACGCACACACGTCACTGCCGACAACGCGCGAAGACAATTTTTTTGGCAAAGTGGCCCAGCTTGAGCCAACGGCTGACCCGGTCCGCTTTGAAGAGACCATCGCAGGACGGCTGGGCGCTCCTGAAAACGCAATTAAGGCCTGGCAAACCTCAGCGTCTGGATTGGCCGCCGTATGGGCGCGCGAGAATACGCGCGAAGCCATTTTTGATGCGATGCAGCGCAAAGAAGTCTATGCAACTTCGGGCACGCGCATCCGCGTACGTGTATTTGCGGGTTACGATTTTGAAGAATCTGACCTCCCTCGGTCAGACTTCGCGGCGCATGGCTACGCCAATGGCGTACCTATGGGGGGTGATCTGGGTAAGAGCGAAAGTCGCGCGCCGCGATTCCTTGTGCGGGCCTTGCGTGACCCAGACGGGGCCAATTTAGACCGCGTTCAGATCATCAAGGGTTGGCTGAACGCAGATGGGACCACATCCGAGAAAGTCTATGACGTCTCTTGCGGAGGCCGCGAGGTGATTGAAGGCATCTGCGACGGTTCGGTCGGCAATACCGTCAATGCCAGAGAAGCCACTTATACCAACGATATCGGTCAGGCCATATTGGGTGGCTTTTGGGAAGACCCGGATTTCGATCCTGAGCAAAGTGCGTTCTACTATGTTCGGGTTCTGGAAATTCCAACCCCGCGCTGGACGACCTATGACCGCAAGTTCTTTGGCGTCGAACTCCCGGAAGGTGCGCCCGAGTCAATTCAGGATCGGGCCTATACATCGCCCATCTGGTACACGCCGTGATCCGACAGAGCAAACAGCGCGGCAAACGCGTCAAGAAGTTAGAACGAGGTGACAAATGAAGATGTTTTTGCGCGAGATGTGCTCAGCGATGGGTGCCACGGCCATTGCTGCGCTTATAGTTCTGCCGGTAAAACCAGCGATTGCGGTTGAAGGAGGGTTGGGCGCCTATTTTCTGGGAACCAGAGATACGTTTGCCGGTTTCGTGCCCGAGCCAGGAACTTACACAAGCCTGACATTCGACCATCTGGACGGCAGCGTGGACGGCGTTTCGCTTGCAGGGCTTCCGATTGCAGCAGACGCAGACCTCGAGCTCAATCTCTGGCGACTGGGTGTAACTCAGGTTTTCGACGCGCAGCTATTTGGCGGGACCCCTGCCATAAACCTCACTGTTCCATTTCCTGTTGCTGAACTCACGTTCACAGCGATCCGCCCTCCTCTGCAGGGCGCTATGATCGACGACACGCTCTCCAGCTTCGGAGACATCAGCCTGACCGGTTTGGTGGGTTGGCACCGCGGCAATCTGCATTACAGTACGGGCCTGACCGTTTATGCCCCGACTGGCGAATACAATACCGCATCTATTAACATTCAGCAGCGCAGCGTCCAAGTATTGAATGCAGGCAAGAATGTCTGGTCTTTCCAGCCCTTCATTGCCGCGACCTGGTTCGTTCCGGAACGTGGTTTTGAGGTTTCAGGCGCGGCCAGCCTGTTGTTCAGCGAAGAAAACGATGCGACCGATTATCAGACTGCTCCTGCATTTCAATTAGAAGGAGCCGTTGTGCAACGTTTCCGCTCGGGCTGGGGGGTTGGCCTTGCCGGGTACACTTACCATCAGCTTGAAGATGACAGTGGTGCAGGCGCCGAGCTCACCCGGATCGCCCTGGGGGCCAGCAGCCTGCGGGCTCAGGTCAGCGGTATTGGCCCGCTTGTCACCTATGATGGCGGAACTTTGCTGGGAGCCGACGCCTCCCTAAAGCTCAAATATACGCATGAGTTTGCAGCAAAACGGCGGTTCGAAAGCGATATCCTGACGGCCGTGATCTCTCTGTCTTTCTGAAATTGAAATCACGGTGTTAAACGTGTCAAAGAAAATTTACCTGTCGTGTTTGGTGGCTGTTCTTTTGGTCCCTTCAGGTGTTCAGGCGCAGGACAATTCGGAATCGCTGCAATCGGCTGCCAATGACCCGACTGCTTCGATCATGTCATTCCAGCTTCAGGGATTTCATTCGTTCAATCTGCACAACTCGCCCGAAGACAGCAGTCTGTTGCAATTTCGCGCCGCGATCCCGTTCACGCTGGGACAAACCAACCACATTGCGCGGCTTACGCTGCCTTATGTGACGGACAGTGCCACCGGGCAGTCGGGACTGAGTGACACCACACTGTTTGACCTTGTGACGTTTGATCGACAATGGGGTCGTTTCGGTGTGGGTGCCGTAGCCCTGTTACCAACAGGTGAGGACGGGCTGAGTGCGGAGAAATGGGCATTGGGTCCAGCGGCCGGTTTTGCAAAGCAGGAAAAGTGGGGGCTTTGGGGCCTATTCAACCAGAACTTGTTCACTTTTGCCGGGGATGACGACCGGCCCGATGTCAACTTGTCTACGGCCCAGCCTGTCTTCAACTACAACCTCGGCAATGGTTGGTCGGCAGGGACATCCGAGATGGTTTTTGTCTACGACTGGGAGACCAGCGATTTCAGCAGTCTGCCGCTGGGGGTCAAGGTGTCCAAGTTGGTCCGCGGCAACGGATTACCGTGGCAGTGGTCCTTGTCCTACGAGCACAATTTTTACGATGACGTGGTTTCGGCGGCCGACACGGTGAGCTTTACGCTGAAATTGTTGGTGCCCAAGGGCGGTTAAGGAAATGGGCGAAGAGCTGATGAATGTGAGCTGGCGAACGACAGATCCTCCACAAATGATGGAATCTTCGACACGCAAAAAGAGCCTGTTCCGCCGGATTGTCACGGAACCCTTTGTCCTTTTTGCGCTTCTCAGCATAGCGATCTTTAGCTGGTTCAAACTTGTCCAACCAGACGAGTGGTCCATTGATCCTGACGCGCGGGTTATCATCATCGATCAAAGGCAGGTCGATGTTCTGGCTGGTCAGTTCGAAGACACGTGGCGGCGCCCTCCGACAGCTGACGAGTTGGGAAAGCTGAAAGAGGATTGGCTGAACCGCGAAGTGCTGGTGCGCGAAGCGTTAGCGCTGGGGTTGGATGGTAATGATGAGATCATTCGCAACCGCCTAGTACAGAAGATGAACTTTCTTCTGACCTCGGAGGCAGGCGCGGCCCGACCTGAAGATGAGGTGCTGCAAACTTACCTGTCCGACAATGCCGAGACATTCACGACCCCCGCGCAGCTTGCAGTCAGCCTTGTTTATCTCGGGCAATACCCCAGCGACAGGTTTATCGACCAGACGCAGGCGCGTTTGGCTGCAGGGGAAGATCACCGCCAGTTGGGTCAGGCGTCACTGCTTCCGACAGGATTTGATCTGAGCATCCGAGCTTCGGTTGATGGAAACTTCGGAACGGGTTTCTTCGACCAGTTGCACCCCCTGCCACTGGGTGAATGGAGCGGTCCTGTTCAGTCTTCCTTCGGGCTTCACATGGTTCGGCTCGACAACAGGTGGGACGCCGTCTTGCCGCCGTTTGGCGCGATCCGAGATCGCGTTTTGGCTGCTTGGCGCGAAAAGCACGCTGAACGGGCGACAGAGACTTTTTTAGAAAATCTGCGATCCACCTATGTGATCCAAGACCTCGGAGAAGCTGACCTGCCTGCGGGTGAGTCATGAAGCGTCTTCTGCTCTTGATTGCGATGATGGCGGGGCTGCTGGTGCCCGCCTTTGTGCAAGCCCATGCATTGGAGCCCGGCTATCTGGAAATCTCGCAGGAGACCGAAAGCGATTGGTACGTCTTCTGGCGCATGCCCGATGTTCGGGGGGCACCGATGGATATCGACGTTGCGCTGCCCCAGAGCTGCTCATCGCCCGCATTCGACGCTCCGGTCTTTGACGGCCGCGCCTGGACGCAGGTCTGGCGCATGGCCTGCGCCGAAGACCTGCGCGGCAATACGATCCGGATTGACAGGCTGGAGACGCAAAGAACGGATGTTTTGGTGCGGGTGGGTTATCTGGACACGGTGAACATGGCCACCTTCCGCCTGACGCCAGATGCGCCCGCCGTCGCGCTGCCCGCGCAGCAAGGGTTGGCGCAGACGTTGTGGCAATACGGCGTGTTGGGGTTTGAACATATCCTCGAAGGCTGGGATCATCTGCTGTTTGTCTTTGCTCTGCTGGTGCTGATCCGCAATCTGCGCCAGCTGATCTGGGCCGTGACCGCATTTGCCGTCGCGCATTCGATCACGCTGGGCTTGGCCACTTTTGGCGTGTTGAACGTACCGGGCCCGCCCGTTGAGGCTATAATCGCGCTGTCGATCGTCTTTCTCGCGACCGAAGTGCTACGGTCGGAGGACAAACCAAAGACGCTGGCCAGCCGTTTCCCCTGGGTGATTTCCTTTGGGTTCGGCCTGCTGCACGGTCTGGGATTTGCTGGAGCGCTGGCCGAGATTGGTCTGCCTGAACAGGACATCCCAGCGGCTTTACTGGCCTTCAACCTCGGCGTTGAGGCAGGGCAACTGGCCTTCATCTTTGCGGTATTGGGCGTGTTCCTGACACTGAAAAAAACACTGCAAATTGTCTGGGGGTGGTCGGTAGCACAAGTGCCGTCGCGCCAATTCCTCGGATATCCCATCGGATGTGTCGCCGCGTTCTGGTTGGCCGAGCGGCTGGCCGGATTTTGAACAAAAAAGGAAGGAGAATGGACAATGATGAAAGCACTTGGAGGCATGATGCTGCTCGCCATGGTCGCGCTGACCGGCTGCGACGTGGTGGACCCGGACTGCACACCGGAAAAGGCCGCGAAACGTCAGGTTCAGCAGGCAACGATCGGTGTCAGCAACCGGTGCACTCCCGCTGAAACAGCACGCGATACCGCAGGTATCGACGGCTAAGAAATTCGGACCCTCCAAAGCTTTGATCAAAACGTGAGTGGTGGCGAAGTGACACCCGATATCGTCCATTAGGATCGGCGGTCACTGCTTCAGACTTTGGAACTCCGGATCGGTTCCCCGTTCAAACCTCGTAGATCGGGGAGCCGTCAGAAGTTAGTTTTAAACTCCCGAATGGGTTGGAGGCCACATGCTCTGGAAAGGACGACGCACAAGCAAAAACATCGACGACCGACGCCACACGTCACGTGGGGTGTCTCGTGCCGGTATGGGCGGCGCCGGATTGATTGTGGTCCTGGTGATCGGCCTGTTTTTTGGTGTAGATATCACGCCGTTTCTGAGTGGCGGGGGTCAGGTTGCTCCTCCGCAAGCAAATGCGCCTGTTCAGATTAACGATGAAACAGAGGAGTTTGTGGCCGTCGTCCTTGCAGACACCGAAGTTATATGGGGCGAGGTATTCAGGGACTCGGGCATTCAATACACACCACCGGTACTGGTCCTGTTTGCAGGCTATGACGAGGAAAAACTGGTGTTTGAGATTGCCGCCGATAGAGTGCCGTGCGTCGGAGTCGCGCCCATGCAGTGTCTGGTGATCAATGGCGATTTTTTCTATGAGAGCATAGTCGGATACAGACATATCGATGGACAGGCCGCGAAAATTTGCGTTTTGCGCACCAAGAGACCCGAGCCAATACCCGCCGATCTCGGAGCGTTCGTATTCACGCGCGTACCCTGCGAAGACTGAAGCGCCCATGGTAGCATTGGTCCTTCGCATCGCAACCAGTCGTGATCGATGGGCTGTACCACTTTCGGAAGTTCAGTTTGGCCATGAACGGTTCCAAGCTAACAACCATCCCAAAACTTGACGCTGCAATTGCCATCCGAAGACGGGTAGCACGCTGCGCTTCCAAAATCTCGCACCGCGAGAGCGAGGGTTTTCTGCCTCAACAATAGTGGCAAGAGACAAAGGCGGCTTCGTACCGAACTCCTGACCCTCAACTGCTTTGAGTTTCGCGTTTGCGGCGAATGGCGGCAATGCGGGCTACGGCTGCAGCATCCTTTGACCAGGTTCAAGGTCGGCTCTGGGCCGACCCTGTAACGCGTTGTTCACCAATCGTAGCAAATGTTGCAGCTGATCTATTGGTGGCAGAGGGCTCAGTATGATCGAAGTTGCATCTAATGGAAATGACGACCTTAAACGTTTGCATAGAAGGGTTATGCTCCAAGATGCGAGCGAGAAACCCGAATGCTCAGCCGTTTGCGTCGAGGAGAACCTGTTTTGAACGAAACGCGCGCTCGATCAATATTTGGGCCTTTTGAGTCTGGGCAACCGAGATAGCCTGGTCAAAGGCGGCACTCGCTGAATCGGTATCTCCTTGTGCTGCTCTGATTTCTCCTTTGATACGCAGCAACTCAGCCTCTGCCCAGTGTTCTCCTGTGGTATCCTGTTCTCGCAAAGCGCGAACCACTGTTTGTAGGGCCGCGCTGGGATCACCGGCCCTGAGTAGGGCTTTCGCGTGTTCAGCCAAATAGAGCGTTACCCAAAGCCAGCATCCTTTTGCACGATACTCTTCCAAGGCCTTGTCCAATTGATGGACGGCGCCAGGCGCATCCGTCATGCAAGCCAGGACAGCGTCATGAATGGCAACAAAATTCTTCCACAACGCCATGTCGTACTCGTTTGAGACCTGTCGCATTTCCTCGTTGATCTCGGTTGCACTTTCCAAGTCGCCAATCCAGATCGATAAGGTGACAGCGTGCAGACCAGCGTAACAGATTGTGTTGGCGTGTTTGAGCTCGCGGGCTCGAGCGAGGGCCTTGACGCAGGTCTGTTGCGCCGTGTCTTCGTCGCCGCACATCCACTGCGCAAGGAGCATATAGCACCAGATCTGCACTCCTGGATCCTGGGCGAATTTCGTCGAAAAATCTATGATCTCGGCCGACTGATAGAGTTCATAAGCGACTTCGAGATCTTGAAGTGCTTCAGCAGAGCGGCCCTTGGCGATCAGGGTCGCAGCCCGCATCCGGCGCGAGATCAGCTTCGGGATCGGAGCGCGCTCGTTCGCCATGTCTTCTACAAGTCTCGAAACCAGACCGAACGCTTTATGCAGATCGTTGCCGATATAAGGTGCGATCCACGTCCCATAGTAGATTGCAACCTTGAGTTCTGGGTCCGTGGTTGCCTCTATCCTTTCCAACGCCTGTGAGAAAGCGTTGCTGGCTTCGGCTGAGGCGTAGCCATCCTTGGCGATATGTACCTGAGCAAGCTGCACCAGAAGCGCCAGTTCCCGTTCGCGCCATTCCGGTTTGTCCAGCAAGCCTGCAACCAGCGTCAAGGCATTGTGCAGATGATTTCCTGCTTCGACATAAGCCGGTCGGGCCTGAGCTTTTCTGGCAGCGTCGCCCCATAACGTAATAGCCTTTTCCGCCAACCCAGCCTCAGTCGCATGATGTGCGATCAACTCCGAGGGCGCGTTCGGGTCGGCCTCAAACAGATCCGTGAGCCTGTGGTGGATTTCCAAACGTCGACGTTTCAGCAAGCTTTCATAGGCTACATCCCGAACCAGAGCATGCTTGAAGACATATGTCGCGTCCGGAGGTATCCCCCGTCGAAACACGAGCTCGCTGCGTTCAAGCTGCCCAAGCGCATCGTCAAGCGCCAAATCATCGACCCGGGCGATTTTTGTCAACGACGCACGGTCGAAACTTCGCCCGATGCAGGCGGCCATCTGGGCGATTTCCTTCACGGGTTGAAGCCGGTCGATCCGGGCCATTAGGGAATCATGCAGGGTCGCTGGGATAGTCACCCGATCAATAGGACCGGCAAGTTGGAAGCTGTTTTCGGCTTCAATCAGGTCGCCGGATTCCAAAATGGTTTTTGTCAGTTCCTCGACAAACAGGGGAACGCCGTCGGTTCGGTGGATGATTTCTTTAGTCAGTTCGTCGGGAAGGGTTTTCCCACCTGATATCTTTGCGAGAACAGCCTCGATCTGCTCGGACCCCAATCGGTTTAGGGTAAGCTTGGATACGATTGGATGACCTCCGAACGCGTGCTGGAAAGTCGGTCTACCGGTAATCAAGATCATTACCCGCTCGGTAGCAATTCGATCCAGACACGCCTCGAGCATCGCGAGCGTCGAGGCATCGCACCAATGTGCGTCCTCTACGACAAGGAGAACTGGCTTTTCCCGTGAAAGCGCCTGCAATTCTGCCGAGGTTTCTTCCATGATCCGAACTCTGAGTTGTTGTGGTGTCAGATCGGGATTTTCGGCAGATGGACCAGTTTCAATCTGCAGGAGTTCAGCAATGATCTTTGGGTCAGCGGCCCGGAGTTGCTTGCGAAGCTTTGCAATTTTTTTGCTGGCAGTGTCAGTTTCCAGATGGCCCATGGCATGTGAAAGCTGCCGGATAACAGGAAAGAAACTCGAATCCGTGTGGTAGGGCGAGCAGTGATAGTTCATCCGGAAGTGATCCTGCGTCGAGACCGCATCAATGACGGCACGCGTCAGTCTGGACTTGCCGATGCCTGCCTCACCGATCAGAACAGCGACTTGGCCTTCCCCGGAAATTGCGCGATGCCAGCGCTCCATGATCAGTCCCAGTTCATGGTTGCGCCCGATCATCGGCAGAACAGGACTGATATCTTCGGTCTCGAACCGGCTTTCCAAGCTGCGCTCGGTTCCGATCCTCCACGCCGGTACTGGCGAGTCCAATCCCTTAATGTCGAAACGGCCTAACTCTTCTAGCTCGAACGAGTCTTGGATCAATTGCTTCGTCGATTCTGGAACCAGAACCTGCCCCGGCTCAGCCAATGTCTGAAGACGCGCTGCAAGGTTTGGCGTGTCGCCAACAACGGTTTCTTCCCTTGATGCTCCTTCCCCTATGAGGTCGCCGACGACGACCATGCCGGTCGCTACTCCGGCCCGAACAGATAGTGCCTGTTCATCAGGCGAACGCAATTCGGCGATCGCCCCGATAATTTCCAGCGCAGAGCGCGCAGCGCGTTTGGCGTCGTCTTCATGCGCCACCGGCCAACCAAAATAGCACAGTACACCGTCACCCATATATTTAGCGACATTCCCCTCATAGCGGGTGATGATACCGGCAACGGTATTTTGATAGCGCTTGATCACGTCGCTCATGTCTTCGGGATCCAACCGCGCTGACATTGCTGTTGATCCGGCAAGATCTACGAACAGCGTCGTCAAATGGCGACGCTCGGCTTCGCGCTTGATATCCGTTGTACTTGTCGCGTCAGACTGGGATTGATTAGGTTCAACTGCTTCAATAGCCGCTCGCAACCGCTTGCGCGAACCCAGTGAAAGGCCGATCTCACGCATTTCCTCATCCGTTAGGTCATAAAGGACATCAAGATCGATCTCATTCTCGACCAGAACCGCTTCCAGATTAAGGAGCTTCCTTCGTGTCAGCCATTCAATGAGATCGTACATAGGGTAATTGGTCTTCTAAGAGGGTTTGAGAATCGTAGTGTTCCCGATTAAGTCAGTTTGGGCAACGAGTATTCCTCAGACTGCGAATTTGCTCAAATCGCTACAGAATAACGCCATATTTGGCTTGTGGACATAAGAGTGGGGCGCCAACTAAGTTGGCTTGGGGTTTGGAGACGGGAAGGCTGGCATGCGACTGAATAAAAATGAGTTCGAAAGAATGACCGAGGCTTATACTACGGCATGGAACTCGGGAAATCCCGAGGCGGTCGCCGATCACTATGCTCCTGACAAGGGTATCACGATCAACCGAGGGGAAAACCAATTTGGGCGCGACGCGATAATTGCCATGGCGGGTGGTTTCATGTCTTCTTTTCCCGATTTGAAACTTACAAGGGACTTTGTTCGTTTTGCCGGAGATCACGCCATCTTTGGTTGGACGCTTGAAGGGCATCATTCGGATACGGGTAACCTGGTCAAGGCCAGCGGCTGGGAAGAATGGGAACTGGACGAAAACTGTCGTATCACCAATTCACTAGGCTGGTTCGATGCCGTGGATTACGAACGACAGGTCGCTGGCCAAGTGTAATGATACTCCTCGAATATTGACTCGTGCGAAGAAATTGCGCCGCTCCCAAGTCTGGCCACCGTCTTCTGTAGCAAAAACACTAGCCGCCGATATAGATGAACAGGCTCAGGCCGTGGCTTAGACGCTGGCGACCGAAATGCTGGCAGCCGGGACATTCCAGGATGTGATTGCCGAAGTCGAAACCGAGTACGAACGTCTCAAGTTCATCGCGGTATACGTGATACACAGGTTCAGGGATCAAAAGTGAGGCGGCCCGGAAATTGCAAGAAGAGCTAGACGAAAAAGCCCTGGAGGCCACCAACTTTCTGAAGGCGATTGCGCATGAGCACCGCCTTACAAATCTGTGCCTTCTCTTGTCGGGAGAGAAATCAGTCTCTGAATTGCAGAAGTTGGTTTCTATTCGGCAATCTGCGGCGTCGCAGCAATTGGCCAGGCTGCGCCTGGAGGGTCTGATCGCAGCGCGACGCGAAGGCAAATCGATCTACTACAGGATAGAAGATGAAAAAGTATCGAGTTTGATCTCGGTGCTTTACCAGCTTTTTTTGCGGTGACGATGACTAGAAATGGGGACACGCGAAGGAAACACGAAACTGCAATTCAAAGCGCCGCGGCCATGTGCCAATGATGCGGGTCCAAAGGCCGCTGCGCGCTATTTGGAGTCCTTTGCAGTTCGGGGCGAAATGACACTCTAAGGGGCTCAGGCTAAGCCGCCGTTCATCCAGAGCGCGGCAGATTCAACGAACGAGCCCAAATTGTCGAATGCTGCAGCGCCGTGTTAATGTCTGCATACGATGCTCTGGAAGCCGAAATGACCAAACACCCCAGTCAAGTGAACGATGAAAGACCCGCCATTCTCTGTGTTGCAGGCTTTGGTGACAATACGAGCATGTATGACGGTTTGGCTGACACCCACCTCGCCAACAGCTATCGTGTGCTACCCATCAATCTTCCGGGATTTGGCGCTCAGCCTTTGGCAAAAGAAACAACTCTCGGAGCACTTGCGCAAACCGTCGCCGACGAAGCGAACAAGCACAGAGCCGAGATCATTGTCGCTCATTCGGTTGCTTCAATCATAGCTTCACTGGCTGCGAAAAGGGCGAGTTGTCCTTTGACAACCATTATTTCTTTAGAAGGTAACATCACTGCCGAGGATGCCTATTTTTCGGGAACTGCCGCCGACTACGGTGATCCGGTTGCGTTTCGTGCAGCGTTTCTTGAGCGGCTTGATGAAATGGCGAAAACGGCACCAATCATCCGACGGTATCGTAATGAAGTTTCGAAGGCCGATACTCTGGCGCTGTGGCAACTCGGCACCGACGCACGGCATTTTTCAGCAAGCTGCGTGCCCGGCGAGCTTTTGCAGAACGCGGCAAATGTGATTTATCTCTACAACCCCGATAACTGTCCGGATAGCACCGTCCGTTGGTTAGAAGAAAACAAGATGGATCGGATCGTTCTCGAAAATGCCACACACTGGGCGAGCGTTGATCAGCCCGAAAGTCTTGCAGAAATGATTGCTGAGGCGCTCCGCCGATAGGCGAATGCAGCAGTTCACAATTGGATAGATGAAAGTTGGCTTTGTATTGGTTTTCCGCAAGAAACGGGTCGCGGTGTCAGGATCGCCCAGGCTAATCCGTTAGGTAATAGTTAGTGACGAAACCAGAAGATATGACAAACCAACCCATGCCAGCAATGGATTTTACAGCCAGCGTCATGCTGCTTCTGCTCGCTGCGGTTTGGGGCGGGTCGTTCTTCTTCGGCGAGGTTGCACTGACTGAAGTGCCCCCGCTGACAATAACGCTGCATAGGGTGATCTGGGCCGTCCCAATACTGGCACTCATCGTCCTATTCAAAGGATTGAGTGTTCCACGTGCCCCTCAGGTATGGGGCGCTTATCTCGTTATGGGAGCGCTCAACAACGCAATCCCATTCTCATTGATCTTCTGGGGGCAAACGCAAATCGACAGCGGGCTGGCTTCTATCCTTAATGCAACAACTGCAATGTTTGCTGCAGTCGTGGCTGGCTTGCTTCTTAAGGACGAGCCGTTGACTCCGAAGAAGATAGCAGGTGCTGCCCTAGGAATTCTGGGGGTGGCCTTCATTATGGGGCCAAGTGCATTGACCGAGTTCAATCCGAGCAATCTGGCTCAGCTAGCTATCCTTGGGGCAACGCTCTCCTATGCGTTTGCCGGTGTATGGGGCAGAACTGCTCTTTCAGGCCAACCACCACTTGTGAATGCCCTTGGCATGCTGATCGGTAGCACAGTGCTTATGATCCCTATTGTTCTCGTGATGGATGGTCCCCCAAGCTTTGCTCTGTCTGCTGGTGTATGGGCGGCGCTCATTGGGATGGCCGCATTATCAACAGCACTGGCCTACGTTCTGTATTTCGCAATCCTTGCGCGCGCCGGTGCCGCCAACCTGCTTTTGGTTACACTGCTGATCCCACCGTTCGCTATCGGCCTTGGCGTTTCATTCCTGGGTGAAAAGATGGAGCCAATGGCTTGGGTCGGGTTCGCCATCATTGCCCTCGGCTTTGCTGTAACCGACGGTCGGCTTTTTTCCCGCTTTGTCAGGCGCAAGTCCCAACAAACAGAATGAGGCGCCTTTGGGAACACCTTTGATCACCACATTACGGAGTGACGATCCCCGTCGTCACCAACTGACCCGGCCAAGCGTCGGGTCTATTTTTGAGTAGCGAGCATTCAGCGAGGGCAACCGAATGGCTGCAAAGCCCCGCATTCCCGTCATAACCTAAGACACGGATATGCTCCCGCAGCGAAGGTCTGGAATGCGGGCTGCGAACGCGGCATTTCGACCCTCGGTCGAGTGACCAGTTTGGGCCGTCCTCGCCGGTCCTTCCTGCCTAGCCCTCGCAGATGCTGCGCCGCCTCCGAGGTCCGGAACGAGCCCAAAGCGGAATTGCTTTGCCACGAACATTGGCAGCTAAAGAAACGCAAGTGACTAACTCCGCGGATATGAAGGTGACCGTTTGCTGAATGCGCGACAGGTATTTGAGCATTACCTTTTTAGTTGTGCGTGTATGCCTGTACCTGTGCTTTCTATTCATTAAGGCTTTTCAAAATCTGACGAATGGGCTGACAGAAGCAACCCACCGAGCTAACTTCATTGCAAAGAGGAGGGGTGAATGGGAAGACGTCTCACGACGGTATTGGCCGCCGACATTGTGGGGTATTCCGCGCTGATGGATCAGGACCGTACTGGCACAGTCGCTGCATTAAAGACCTTCCGCGAGGACACGTTTCTCCCGATCGTGGAAGATACCAATGGTTCACTGATCAAAAGCATGGGCGACGGCTGGATCGTCGAGTTTCAATCACCATCTGAAGCAGCAGCTTGCGCGATTGCAGTTCAGTCCGCCCACAAACCTGACCACATCAAACTGCGCATCGGGGTTCACACAGGGGAAGTGGTAACCGATGGCGATGACATTTTCGGCGACGGCATCAATGTTGCGGCGCGTCTGGAGGCTCTCGCGAAGCCGGGACAAGTGCTCTTTTCAGATATGTCACATAACAGCCTTGACCGTAACGATGCGGGATTATTCGACGGCGGAGAGCAAACCGAACTGAAAAACATCACGCGGCATGTTGGAATCTGGTGTTGGCCAAAGGGTACGAAAGCCAATCTCGCGATCAAAGCGGATGTGAGGCCGGGAATCGCAGTGCTCCCATTCGACAATATGTCGGGTGATCCGGAGCAGGAGTTCTTTGCCGATGGCATAACGGAAGACATCATAACTGAGCTATCTCGGTTTCGTTGGTTGATGGTCGTCGCACGAAACTCTTCTTTTGCTTATAAGGGGAAAAGCACGGACATCCGCGACGTGGGCCGCGACTTAGGGGTTCGGTATGTACTGGAAGGCTCCGTTCGGCGTTCCGGGCAGCGCGTCCGCATCACGGGACAGCTCATAGATACCGAAAATGGGAGTCATTTGTGGGCGGACCGCTTTGACGGTGTGCTCGACGACATCTTTGATCTTCAAGATCAAGTCACCGAAGACGTAGTTACAGCTATTGAACCATCGGTGCGGCACGCTGAAACAAATCGTGCGCGTGCAAAACCCACCAAGGACTTACAGGCATACGAGCTCTACCTCCGAGCTTTATCACATTTCCACTTGCTGACTGACCAAGACAACATAGAGGCAATACGACTGACAAAACTGGCTTTGGATCGAGATCCGGAATACGCCTCCGCAGCGGGCTTGCTAGCATGGCTTCATATCCAACGTCTTGTGCAAGGTTTGGAACCTGTAGATCAGGGACCCAAGTCAGCTGTCGCGGCCGCAGAGCAGGTGCTGCGGAGCGATCGCGCGGACGGCATTGCAAAGGCTTATGCCGCGCATTCAATCTCTATGCTGGCACAAGACCTGTCCCGCGCGCGGACAGCCTTTAAGGAAGCATTGTCGGAAAATCCCAACGCGGCGACGGTCCACATGCTCGCCGCTGCAAATCTTTATTTGCTGAATCGCCCTGACAAGGCGCTGGAACATGCAGTCCGGTCTGTCGAACTCAGCCCGGGTGATCCATTGCGGCACGCCGCTTTCATGGGACAGGGTGCCGCCTTGTTTCACTTGGGACGTTATGAGGAAGCCGCGCAGGCCTGTCGCGAAGCCTTGTCTGTGCGTGCAACCTTCCTGATGAGCCACCTGATGCTGATTGCCTCGCTCGCTGAGCTCGATGACATAGATGCGGCAAAAACAGCGGCTGTCAAATTGAACGAAATCGCTCCGAATGCGGCTTCGATAACCGAGACAACACGTTTACCATTATTCTCTATTCCAACCTGCGCTGATCGCTGGCGCAGCGGGTGGAAAAAAGCAGGGTTGCAAGTGTGAAGGCAAACGGCACCCCCCCGGTTCCGACAACCATGCATTCGGTAAAGGATATTTCGCCTTTGTCTTGAAAATCAGTCGCTGACCAAAACTCTGCCTGGCTGGCCCTCCTCATGGACACGGAACACCAAAATGGTTGCCCCTTCGTCCCCTGAGCGAGCGGTGTGCACTTTTTTCAACGGAACGACGCCTACGTCACCTGAAAAAGCTTCTTGTTCGCCTTCGCCGTCTAGGATGAGGGTGGCTTCGATCTAGGATCGACCAGCAGCAAGGTCGTGTTAAGGTTTCCTTACGAGGAAGGTTTAGGTGCTTACGCAGTTCCTGCACCAGGAGAACTACAATCCGACAATCACCCTTATTACTGGACCACTCAGCTTTGGGAGAGACCTAACGGCCACTTCAGCTTGTGTGCATCGACTGAGTCTGAAAGGCGAAACCACTTGAAAGTGGCATTCCTGAACAAGACCAAAAAAGAGACTTCAGGATTGGTTGCCGAAGAGGTCGACGTATCCGCATATCTTGCCTTGATGATACGTCATGCGTTGGGGTGGTTGTGGGAAAAACTGGGGCGTAGTCTCAGCGAAAAAAGCATCGGTTTGACCGCGAACTTTGGATTTCCGACAGAATCTGGAGGTAGTTCACCGCAGTTAGAAAGATTTCAGAATTGCGTTGGTGCCGCTCTTAGGGTCGCACTTTCGGAGGCGCCAATTTGTAGAGCCGTCGTCGAAAGGGAGCTTGAAGATTCCAGCCTTTCAAATCGAAAAGTGAGCGTCCCGACCTTGATCGTTCCAGAGTTCATTGGCGCAGTCATGGGGTATTTTCATTCTGCCCAAAAACATAACGGCCAGTTCATGATCTGTGACTTTGGAGGTCTCACCATTGACGCTGTCAGCTTTGGTTTTTACCAGCGTGATGACGGTAGTTCGCTGGTGAAGATTTACGGGAGCGCGGTCAAACCGTTTGGGGCAGAAGTCGCAAGGATCGCTGTCAGCGAGGGAGTTCCGGCCAATAAGCTGGCAACAGCCATCGGCAGCTTTGTTTGCGATCCCCTCCGGGATTCTTACAAGAAGACGGGATACAATGCATCCGCATGGGGAGGAACGATGCCCCTGTTTGTCATTGGTGGAGGAAGACACTGCTCCGAATTCCAAGGAACGTTTTCAGAAGCGCAGAGGCTCATAAAGAATGCCGTGTTCAATACCACATTTGCCAAGCAAGACTTGGACTTGGATGAAGAGCTAGATGTGTCTCTGGCCAATGGGCGAAGTTGCGGTCGACTAATGGTTGCTTGGGGCCTATCCCATTCTGATCTGGACTTGCCCGAATGGATCACCCGAGGCGAGGTGATAGATGCTCCCAAACGGAAAAGAAGGAACGTCCAGGATTTCTTTATTGGCAACGAGCAAATGTAGGAACTCAGTCGACTACGAGTGAATTTTTTCGTCAGGAAAATAGGCCGAAACCTCCCTAGGAGCTTCCGAAGCCGAAGTATCCGCGGCGCCAGAATGCATCCCCCTTGAGTTCATCGTAAAACCCTAGGACTTCATTCCCCCATAGCCTGGATGCAAATGATGCAGCCGCCCGATCAACTTTGACGGTTTTGAACCCAACTCTACCTCCAGTGCCTTGGACAACCTCAGTAGGTGGCATCTTCCGCGATATGGAGCCGCCAGTTTGAAACAGATCTCCTCTGCCCATCCCGATCATACCACTGCCGCCCTTGCGGCGCTTTGGGCCAATGCGTTTATTGCTCATATGTCCTTTTTCTTCTTAGTTTTGGTTTCTAATAGCATTAAACGTTCGACGTCACGACTGATATCCTAGGGCTTCAAACTCCTCTTTAAGAGTGGCTGGATCGTGGTTTTTAGCTATCCTGAAAACTGCATCTTCAATTTCGAGTTCAACTCGCTCAAGGCGCTCGAAGTGTGTCAGGCCATCGTCGCCCCCGTCTGAGGTGGCAACAATTAGGAGATCCTCTTCACCGTCGCGCAGAGTTGACACCACGTTCTTACAATGTGGGCGAATAACAGGTCGGTAATTGTCTTCAAAAAGCCTATGAGCGTCCTCGTTCATAACCCAGATCAGCTCGTCCACAACGGAAAATTCTTTCTTCTCGCCTGAGTAAGGCCAAGGGAAATAGTCTCCTGTGAGATCTTGAAACGGCACTTTCCGCATACGCCAAAGCACACCGAATGCGAGATCGTTGATCTTTTCCCCTCCTACCCTTTGGATAATGTCGAAATAGAAATCCGCGTCTTCTTGAGTGTTGTAATTTGCCACGGTTTACCCCTGCCTTGATCTGCCCAACTTTGCTTCGGACATGTTTCTGATAATGCGCGAAAAATGCCGAAGCATCTTTCGTAAGTTTCGCTCAATTGTGAACATGTCTAATCCCGCATAAGATGTTGCTATGAAACAAGAAGCGCAAGAACGATGGTTGGTCTCCAAAATAACCGGTTGGTCCGCCGCTACTTTGAAATGAACCACACTGTGACCGCTTGAAACCTACGCGCAATACCAGACTGCATCGGGCGCTCACTGGCAGCGTCCAACGCGGTTTTCGATATGCGACAGCACTTAAGTAGAAACGCTCGCCCTGAGCGCTCTCAGCGCTTGGTTGCTCGACCACCATTCCACCATGGCTACAGGAGTTTTGGAACACCCGAACGTGGGGGCGCCAGAATGCATCCCCTTCATTATTCGGAGGGAAACCTAGGACTTCGATATTGTAGGGATCTGGCGAACGGGCTTGAGCGAAGCGCTGAGCCATTCCTCGCCCACTTGCGTGATTGGGTTCGCTGTTTGCAGCTCTGCACCCATCAGACAGGTCCAGCTGTTGCTGGTCTCCATTTTTTCAAACCCGAATTGTCTCTTCGACCCACGCTTTGGCCGACCACAACAGAGCCAATAACTATGACTGCTCCTATGGACTGGGTGAGGCTAAGCGTTTGTCCCAAGTATACCCAGCCGAGCACGACAGCTGTAACAGGACTCATCATGCCGAGCATCGAAACTGCACTGGGGTCCAGGCGCGCTATGCCACGAAACCAAAGAGCATAGGTTGCTGCAGCACCTATCAAACCAAGCCAGATAAGGCCGGCGACATTTGTCGCGCTGAGCGCATGGAGAGGTGGCTCAACGAACAATGCAATTGGCAGCAGTATCAAACCACCGGCTGTTAATTGCCACGCTGTGAAACTAAGCGCCGAGACCGGAGGTTGCCATTTCCTACTGAGAACAGTCCCAGCAGCCATTGACGCGGCTCCTCCCAAACCCGCTGCTATACCGATCCAATCAAGTTGTGCTTCTGGCCCGCTCAGCAGCAGAGACACACCCATTACGCCAGTCGCGGCGGCACCGAGTGCACCAAGTCGTATTGGGGTTCCCAGCCATCCCCACGCCATCAAAATCACGATCATTGTTTGCAACGATCCTAGGGTGGCGGCCACACCACCGGGTAACCTATACGCAGCAACGAAGAGGAGCACCCAGAACAGAGCGAAATTGAGGCTGCCTAAGACGAAAGTTCGACCGAGCCATTCGCGTGGTGGAACGCAGCGCGTCACTGCAAGCAACAACAAGCCAGCAGGCAAAGCTCGTAACGCAGCCAGGGTAATCGGATAGCCAGCCGGGAGCGCTTCCGTAGTTACCAGGTAGGTGCTTCCCCATACCGCTGGGGCGAGTGAGGTGAGAAGAATATCGGTTAAGCGTGACATTGTATGTCTCCCGGCTGAAGCGTTTGAGAATTTGAGTGAGACGACAGAGCAGCGCGGGTTAAGCTGCTTCCGCTTGCAGGTTTGATCCAGCGAGGCACGCGGCAATCCTTGCAACATGAGCGCCCTGGAACCGCGCTCCCGCTAGGTCAGTTTCGGTAGGTGTGCGGGAACCATCAGCACCGGCGATCGTTCCGGCACCATATGGTGCGCCGCCAATGATTTCTTCTGATGTAGTCTGGCCAGAAAATGTGTAGGGCATTCCGGCAATCAGCATCCCAAAGTGTTGAAGCGGGACTTGCGTTGTCAGAAGGGTCGCCTCGTGCCCACCGTGTTGCGAACCTGTTGATGCAAAGACCGCCCCGACTTTTCCAACCAGAGCATTCCTGGCCCAAAGCCCTCCGGTCTGGTCAAGGAAGGACTTCATTTGGCCAGCCATCATGCCAAATCGGGTCGGTGTTCCTAAAATTATTGCATCATAGTTTTCCAGATCTGCCGGCAAGGCGATTGGCGTATCATCCACTACATAGCCAGCCTGTTGGCGGACTTCCTCAGGGACAGTTTCGGGCACACGCCGAACGTCAACTTTGTTGCCGGGAACACTTCTGGCGCCTTCAGCTTCGGCATCGGCCAATGTGCGGACGTGGCCATAGCTTGAATAATAGAGAACGAGAATACGTGACATAGGATACCTCTCAGGGCTGTGACTTGTTCCCTGAGAGAATGGAATTTGTGGCGCCGCCAATTAAGTCACGCTCTTTGACATCACTCTTTACCTGTATTGAATAATGTCAGGACCTGAGAGCCAGACGCAGATGATCAAGAAAGGCTGTAACCTTTGCGTCCATTCCCAAGCGAGATGCTGTAACGGCGAATACTTCCGGCGCGGGCAATTCGTGGTCAGGAAGAACTCTCACTAAGGTTCCGCTGGCTTCAGGAGCATCAGAGACGAACTCGGGCAGAGTTCCGATACCTTGCCCCGCTATCAGCAGATCCCGCAAAACGAGGCTGTTGCCGACACGCACGCGCGGATCAAGCTCTAGTGCTGTGACACCGTTGGTGGCCGAAAGCTTCCAGCTCGTCAAATGATCAGCAAGCAAAAAGCCGATGATAGCGTGGTTTTTCAGATCCGCCGGCTGGGTCGGCGTCCCGCATCGCTCCAAATAGTCAGGAGACGCAAAAATCCGCTGTCGCATCACGCCGATCCGTCGCGCAACAAGGGCCGAATCCGGCATCGCGGCTCGGATTCGTATCGACAGATCGAACCCGCCCTCGACCATATCGATCACCTTATCGTCCATCGAAAGGGTAAATCGCAGATCTGGATAGGTTTCTAAGAACTCTGGAAGCATCGGTGCAATAACGGTTTGGCCGAAGGAACTTGACGCATTCACCCGAAGGTGCCCACGCACCGCTTTGGAACCATCTCTGATGGTCTGCTCCGTTTTTTCGACCGCGTCGAGAATTCCAATCGCATCTTGGTAGTAGAGACTGCCGGTGTCAGTCAGTGACATAGATCGGGTCGTTCTGGTGAGAAGAACGGTTCCCAGACTTTCCTCCAGAAGCTTGATTTCTCTACTGAGAAGCGCAGGAGAAACACCAAGGTCTTCCGCCGCACGAGCAAAGCTGCCGCGTTCAACGATACGGCGAAAAGCTTGCATGACTGACAGTTTGTCCAACTTCAGGCCCCCGATCAGTTTTTTGAGCCGCCCAGTTGGGCGTAACGAACAGCAAGTTATTCGACCGCGCCACTGGTGCGAAGGGGCGACACGCCTGGGTTGCTGGTGTTGATTTCCGGGCGGTTGCCAGAAAACAATCATCACTCTATTTTCGATCAGGGTAGGAGTTAGGGGCAATGGCAAAATCTAAGAATCCGCATAAACCGAAAAACGTTCCAAGCCGGTCGAACAATGAAAAGTCGGATCGCCCTGTCGAGAGCAGGCTTATACCGGTTAGCGACGCTGTTAGTGAGCCAACTCGACAGGAAAGACTTATGGCGATTGCAAAAGATGCGGAACGACGCCTCAAGGGTTCAATGAAGCTACTCTCTTGAAGTCGCAATGCGAACTTCCAACGGAATAACAGCACATACAATCAAAGTGCAGCCTTCAATACGCTTCACCGCAAGTTACAAGCTTCCCAATGAGCACTTAGAAGCAACGGAGCATACAAAAGGTCTGGTAAACACAAGCGCAAATTGGGCTCCGCCCCTGGATACTCCCTCCTACGTTTCCCTTGCGATCGATCTATCACCTTACCTGTGCGTGCTCTCTATAGGGGCTTTCTCTCACACCTCTTCTCTCTAGGCACATACGCTCTCTTAGGTGTGTTCTCTCTAGGTGCATCTATTTCCTGTCTATGAGCAATCGTCGGTATTCGATCTCCGGAGTAGCTCAATAGCTTTGCTGGCCTGATCGGGTGTGTTTGCTCTCTATGAGGTTTATGCTCAGGCGCTCTCTACGCTGGCCTGAGTTGCATCCGTTCTCTTACGTGTGTCAGGTGTCGTCTGGCCTGTGTTTCGTCGCTCTGTGCGCTTTTCTGGCCTTGGTTCGGATGTGTGTTTTCCGAGAACCGTTGTTTTTATGGGTTTGTCTGGTTCAAAGGTTTACATTTTGCTCTGAAAAACTGGTTTTCGGGTGAAATCTGTCAACTTAAGGTAAACTTAGTGTAAACCTTTGGCCTGATTTTGGGGTGTTTTGAGAGGTGAAAGGTTTACATTCCGTTGATCCCGGGAGGGTGGATGTAAACCTTTGTCAACCTTATGCAACCATTGAGGAGTGCGAGGAATCCACATTGCGAAGAGCAATTTGAAACGCACCTTCTCTTTTGTCTGTAATCCGGTAGCTATCAAGGAGACACTAAAAGAGAAAATTTGGCGAGCAATGATAACGAACGGTCAGGTGGACATTTCGCGCTTTCTTGAGCGCTGTGTATCGATTGACCTGGAAGTGGATCCTAAATCCGCTCGGATATTCGCATTGGCTGCCACAACGAACGATGACTCCCGACCAGCCCTCGTCGAAAAAAGCAGCTCCGCCTCAGCACTGTCGCAACTCGACACATATTGTAAAGGTTTCGACAGTGTCATCGGCCACAACATCTTGCACCACGACCTGCCCCACCTGGCCGCTGCTGCGCCCCGCTTTGCCGCCTTGGCAGAGGCACCAATCGACACACTCTGGCTCAATCCTTTGGCCTTCCCGCGCAACCCCTATCACCATTTAGTCAAACACTATCAAGACGGACGGTTGCAAACGGGTCATGTCAACGATCCCGAAAAGGATGCACGTCTGGTCTTCGAGGTTCTGCAAAACCAGATCGAGGCGTTCGCCAAGCTAAACACCACGACCCCAGATGCGCTGACAGCCTATCATTTCCTTGCCACACGCCCCCCACGCAGCGGAGGGTTTGACGCTCTTTTTACTGCTGTGCGATGCACTAGCAGACCCAATAAACAAGAAGCTTTTGACGCCGTTCGCCACCTTTTGGCTGGACAAGTCTGCTTGCATCGGCTCGAACAGACTCTTAGCCGGATGGAAAACCCGAACCTTGCCTGGCCTTTGGCCTATGCCTTGTCGTGGATTTCTGTTGCTGGCGGCGACAGCGTCATGCCTCCCTGGGTTCGCATGCAATTTCGCGAAGCTTCTCTGATTGTGCGTCACTTGCGAGAGGCTGCTTGTAACGATGACTCTTGCCAATGGTGTGTCGAACACAACGATCCTAAAAGGGCGCTAGATCGCTGGTTCGGCTTTCCGTCCTTCCGACCCGAACCCGTGGACGAATTCGGTCAACCCTTGCAGGAACGCATTGTAGCTGAGGCGATGGCAGGCAAAAGCGTTCTGGGCATCCTTCCAACCGGAACTGGCAAGTCAGTCTGCTATCAGATTCCAGCCCTTTCACGGTTCGACAAGACCGGTGCGCTAACCGTCGTTATCTCACCGCTAGTCGCACTCATGGCCGATCAGGTGCAGGGCCTGGCGAGAGCCGGTATATCTTCCGCCGTCACGATCAACGGCCTTCTGTCGCTGCCTGAACGTCACGACGCTCTGGACAAAGTGCGCATGGGTGATGCTGCGATCTTGATGATTTCACCCGAACAGCTTCGCAACAAGTCAGTTCGCAGCGCTCTGGCACAACGCGAAATTGGCCTTTGGGTGCTAGACGAAGCACATTGCATCTCAAAATGGGGCCATGATTTTAGGCCCGACTACCGCTACGTCAGCCGCTTCATCAAAGAAAACTCCGGCGATGCCCCCGCTCCGATACTTTGCCTTACCGCCACTGCCAAACCCGAGGTAGTGCGCGATATAAGAGAGCATTTCAAAACACGACTGGATCAGGATCTGATCCTGCTGGACGGTGGTGCGTCGCGCACGAACCTTTCTTTTTCGGTGCGTGAAACCCAGCGCGCGACGAAACTCGCAGATATTCTGAACGCGATCGAGCAGGGCTTGCCCGCCTCTGGCGTCTCCGGAGCCGTTGTCTATTGCGCGACCCGAGGTGCGACAGAACGCGTGGCCGAATTCCTGAAACAACAGGGTGTCAGCGCCGAACGTTTCCACGCTGGCCTACCTCCCGAAGAAAAGCACGAGATTCAAGAACAATTCCGGACCGGCGAATTGCGCGTGATTGCTGCGACCAACGCCTTTGGCATGGGCATCGACAAACCTGACATCCGCCTAGTAGTCCACGGCGACGTGCCAGGCTCGTTGGAGAACTACTTACAAGAGGCAGGACGCGCGGGACGCGACCGCGACCCCGCTAGCTGCGTGTTATTGTTCAACATAGAGGACGTTGAACGCCAATTCAGCCTTTCGGCCCGCTCCCGCCTTGCACGGCATGAAATAGGTGCCATCCTTAAAGCGCTACGTCGCTTGGATATGCGCACTCGAGACGAAGGTAAGATCGTCGCCACTCCGGGCGAGATCGTGAGAGAAGAAAAAGACTTTGAATTCCAGCGTGACAACAACACTGAAGACACGCGCGTAAAGACCGCCGTTGCTTGGCTGGAGGAAGCGAGTCTGTTGCGGCGTGAAGAAAACAGCGTGCAGGTCTTCCCCGCCTCCCTACTCGTGCGCGATGTGGATACCGCCGCCACCTTGTTGGATAAGGCAGACATCACGGGCGCTCGGCGCAAGCAACTGCTGGCGATAGTGCGCCATATCGTAAACACACCAGTGGGAGAAGGTGTTTCCACCGACGAATTAGCAGGAACTAGCGGGCTCTCCTCCGCTGAATTGCGCAAGGCGCTGACCGATCTGGAGGCGATTGGAATTGCCAGCGACGACACCAATATAACCATTTTTGTGCACTATGGCGTGACCGACGCATCGCAAGCCCGGCTGGATCGGGCAGCGCGACTAGAAGAAGACCTAATCGCCGTGATGCGCGAAATGGCCCCAGATGCCGATCAGGCTGAACCGATTCCGTTCAACCTTTCCATTGCCTGTCAGGAGTTGCAACAGCGCGGCCATGGCGAGGTGCGTCCGTATCTGGTGGAGACCCTTCTGCGCGGTATGGCACAGGATGGACGTGATACGGAGGGAGGGCGTGGCAACCTTTCTCTGCGTAAATCAGTGCGCGGTAGCATCCTTGTGCGACTTCAACAGTCTTGGCGCTTTGTCGCTCAAACCGCCGAGTTGCGCCATCAGGGTGCACAACGCCTGCTGGCGCATCTTCTGACCCTCGTGCCGAAAGGCACACACGGCAAGGACATTCAGGTCGAGACCACTCTGGGAGCGATGCTGTCCACGATTACCGGCGATACGCTTTTGCGCACCAGTATCAAAGACCCAAACCGCTTAATGGACCGATCACTTTTGTGGATGCATGAACAGCAGGTGGTTACGCTGGGACGCGGACTGTCCATCTTTCGCCCTGCCATAACGGTGCATCTTGGCTCCAAAGGAGGTGGTTTCACCGTCCAGCATTTCGCACCACTCGAGGAACACTATGACGAACAAACCATTCAAACCCATGTGATGGCAGCCTACGCGGAAAAAGGACTGGAAAACATTGAGACAGCGCAGCGCTTGTCCGACGACTATTTCGTGCTGGAGCAAGACGCCTTCATGCGCCGATGGATGCCGGGGCGCGGGACCGAATTCCGGCGTCAGGCCACTGGCGCCACCTATAAGGCAATTGTCGACAACCTGGGCAATCCGGTGCAGCAAAAAATTGTGCGTGACAACCGGGGACAAACCAACGTCCTTGTGCTGGCAGGACCAGGCTCGGGCAAAACACGAGTCCTGGTTCATCGCATCGCTTATCTGCTGCGCATCAAACGCGAGGATCCCCGCGGTATCCTCGTGCTGGCCTACAACCGTCACGCAGCCGCTGAAATACGTGAACGCGTTCGCCGGTTAGTTGGAGATGACTCAACCTTAGTAACCGTCTCAACGGTGCATTCACTGGCTATGCGCCTGGTCGGAGCTAGTTTCGCGGGCATTCAAACAGCCGACATCCCCGATTTCAAAGGTCTATTGCAAAAGGCTGCGGCACTGCTTCGGGGTGACGGTCTAAGCAAGCAAGAGGCCGAAGCGCTGCGTGAAACACTGATACAGGGGTATCGCTGGATTTTAGTGGATGAATATCAGGATATCGGTCCAGATGAATACGCGCTGATCGCTGCTGTGGCAGGGAGAACTCTGGATGATCCCGATCTGCGACTCAGTCTCTTTGCCGTGGGTGATGACGACCAGAACATTTATGCCTTCTCCGGTGCATCGATCCGCTACATCCGCCAGTTTGAACAGGACTACGCAGCAAAACCGGTTTTCTTAACCGAGAACTACCGCTCTACCGGTCATATCGTCGCCACCGCCAATGCCGTGATCGCTGGGGCAGCTGCGCGTATGAAACTTGGCCATGATATTGCCGTAGATCAGGCCCGGACGAAGGCTGACGCCGGTGGATCTCTGGCCAAATTGGATCCAGTAGCACAAGGCCGTGTGCAGATCCTTGAGTGCCCCGCTGGTAATGAAGAGCAAGCTATGGCCGCACTAGACGAGTTGATCCGCCTCTCTCGTCTCGACCCCGATTGGACATGGTCACGCGCCGCGATTATCTCGCGCGATTGGCGAAAGCTGATACCGGTGCGCGATTTTGCCGAAAACCTCGGAATACCGGTTGAAATGGCTAACGAAAACATACCTAGCCTATGGCGGATGCGCGAGATGCAGACGTTTGTCAAAGCCCTACGCGAGACACCCTCAAAGCTTTACTCGATCAATCAGTTGACCGAAGTGCTGAACACACTTTCGCATTCGCGCTGGACCGATCGTATTGGTGAAGGACTGGGCCTACTGGCACGCGAGGTTGGGTCGCGCAGCCTGCCCGTCCCAGACATAGTCGAATGGTTCGCGGAATGGTCCCGTGATAGCTGGGATGAACAAAGAGGGTTAAAGCTGCTGACGGCCCACCGCGCAAAAGGCCTGGAATTTGACGATGTAGTTATACTCGATGGCGGGTGGGAGCGGCCCTCGCGATCCGAAGATCAGGACGCACCCCGTCGACTGTTCTATGTCGCTATGACACGTGCCCGCCGCAGCCTTGTAGTAATGAGCAACGACAACCATGAATACCTACCAACAGGAGCACCTTCAGTTCTCACCCGTAGCGTGAAGCCTGACATGAACGCGTTGCCTGGTCCCCGTCGCTTTTTTCAGGCGGCTGAGGCGCGGATGGTTGATCTTTCCTATGCTGGACGCCTGCATCCAGGCCATTCTTCTCTGAGTGCAGTTAATGCGGCACGCGTCGGTGATGCAGTGTTATTGGTAAAGGACGGCGACCGCTGGTTGCTACACAATGAAAAAGGGCAAGTGCTGAGCCGGATGTCCAAATCCTTCGCACCACCGCCAAATACCAGGTTTGATCGGGGTGAAGTCGCCGCTATCCTTACATGGCGGAAGGAAGACTCAGGTGAAGCCTTCCAGCACACTCTCCGCCGCGATGCATGGGAGGTGGTTTTGCCAGAGCTCGTTTTCGTGTCCGTCAACTAGGACATCACTTACAATTTTTTTTGTTTCCAGAGGGATCCGACGAAGCCCAGCACTTCACCCATCCCCACCACAGTAATGCTACGCATTTTCATCAAGCTCTCCGAGGCTCGCATAAGCGCCGCAACAGCTGCACTCGCCGTAGGGTCGGCTCAGGATCACTTCCGTTGCTCACGTCACGGAGGAACCGCAACCAGGCGCGCTCATTCAATGTCAGGACGTCTTTCTGGTCACACATGGCTCCTACCTCCCGAAGATAGTCTTGATCGCCGTCGCTGACCGACTGGTCAGCCGAGGATCCGTGTTGTTAGAGGCCTTGCGAATTGCTTTCAGCCAGCCAAGTTCATTCGACGTGACGGGTTCTCCGAACACCTCGACAACTGCCTCGGCTGCGGTCAGGCCGATCGACTGCTCAATTGCGAGGCGCATAAGGTAGGCGGCGTCGCATTCCAAAGCTTTCGCCAAAGCCGGGACGCGATCCAATGCCACCTTGGAACTACCCTGCTTGATCATCGTGATCATGTTCGGATTGACGTATCCCACCTGCGCCGCGATCTCGGCTTGGCTCTTGGTAGGTTTCAGTTCGAGCACCCTCCGTTCGACATACGTCGCCATCCGGGTGTCTCCATACGGTCTATTTGTCATCGCTATCCTCTCAGAAGTGATGCAGCACGCGCTGCATGTCTTTGATATAGCGACGATGAGAATGGGAAATTGCGGAGGGAAAAAATTAATCAACTAAAATGTTTAGCTGATTGGCAACAACTCATTCTAACTGGGTCCATCTATCCGGGCGGAAAAATTGCGGTCTTTTTTACCGTTCCATAGACAAAGCTGGTATCGATCGAGGCTATCCCACCGATAGGATGAATTCGGTGACGAATAAATTCCTCGTAGGCTTCCAGATCCGATACCAAAACCCGCAATTGGTAGTCCATTGCCCCGGTCAGCACGTGGCATTCAAGAACTTCATCGATCATCCGAACGCGTTTCTCGAAGTTCTGAACGTCCGTTTCGTTGTGTCGCTCCAACCTGATACGCACGAAGACGGTAATGGCCATCCCATACGCGGCAGCGTCAACGTCGGCGCTGTATCCCTTTATCACTCCATTGGCTTCTAGGTTTTTGACCCGGCGCAAACACGGTGAGGGAGACAAGTTCACCTCATCGGCAAGATCCTGGTTCGTCATGCGCCCGTCACGTTGCAGCGCTCGAATGATTTGCCTGTCCTTAGCGTCCACTTCGCCCTCATCCTTAGCAGAATCTGCCAATATGTATGCTCTAGTTGGTATAATTTGCAAACATTGGCCCAAAGTAAAGGCGCAAACTGGCTTCAACATGAATCAGGAGCTTGCAATGACTCGTTCAACCGGATTTGCCACGCGCGCTATTCACCACGCATATAACCCTCTGGAAAATGACGGTGCTCTGACACCACCGCTACATTTGACGTCCACGTTTACCTTTGAAACCGCAGAGGCTGGCGGAGAGATGTTCGCTGGAGAGCGTGAAGGTCATATCTACAGCCGTATTTCAAACCCCACATGCGACCTTCTTGAACAACGTATTGCCGTGCTTGAAGGAGCCGAGGCCGGGCTAGCTCTCTCAAGCGGCATGGGGGCGATTACGGCAGCGCTTTGGACCCTGCTGTCGCCAGGTGACGAAGTCATCGTGGACAAAACGCTCTATGGCTGCACCTTCGCCTTCATGCGTCACGGTTTGGCAAAATGGGGAGTCACGATCACACACGTCGACATGACAGACCCTGAGAATCTGAAAGCTACCGTTTCTGACAAAACCCGCGTTGTCTATTTCGAAACTCCTGCCAATCCGAATATGCGATTGGTGGACATCTCCGCGAGCGCCGAAATTGCGCATTCGGTCGGTGCAACGGTCGTCGTCGATAATACCTACGCTAGCCCGTATTTGACCCGCCCGATCGAGCACGGGGCAGATATCGTTCTGCACTCCGCCACCAAATACCTCGGTGGGCATGGCGATGTGGTTGCCGGTCTGGTTGTCGGGTCCGCCGAACAGATTGCTGAGATCCGCCTTGTTGGGATGAAGGACATGACCGGCGCGGTAATGGCGCCTTTCAACGCGATGCTGATCCTGCGTGGTCTGAAAACACTGAACCTGCGTCTGGATCGTCATTGTGATTCTGCCAAGGTCGTCGCGGACTTCCTTGAAGCGCATCCTGCCGTCGGTGAGGTTTATTTCCCCGGTCTTGAGAGCTTCGCACAGCACGATGTAGCGCAGCGACAGATGTCCCAACCGGGCGCTATGATAGCGTTCGAGATCAAATCCGGTCTGTCCGGAGGAATTGAATTCATGAACCGCTTGAATATGATCCAGCGTGCGGTGTCATTGGGCGACGCGGAAACACTGATCCAACACCCAGCGTCCATGACTCATTCGACGTATACCCCAGAAGAGCGTGCCGAGCATGGGATAAGCGATGGCCTGATCCGTCTGTCTGTCGGGCTAGAGGATGTCGAAGATATCCTTGCAGACCTAGAGCAGGCTTTGCCCTACCCTGCTCGCAGCGCCGCCTAAACCCGGAGACCACCATGCACATTGATCCCACCCAACTAAAGATCGTCGAACAGCGCCTGCTGTGGTTGTCTCATTGGATGATCCACCATGCCAACCATGTCCGACCAAAGGTGGATGGGATCAAGATTGGTGGCCATCAGGCTTCGTCTGCGTCGATGGTATCGATCATGACCGCGCTCTACTTCTCAGCCTTACGCCCTGAGGACCGGGTTGCAGTAAAACCGCATGCGTCGCCGGTGTTTCATGCGATGCAGTATCTCATGGGTAATCAGACCCGCGAGAAGATGGTGAATTTCCGCGGATTTGGCGGTGTGCAAAGTTATCCCAGCCGGACCAAGGACATTGACGATGTTGATTTCTCGACCGGGTCTGTAGGTTTAGGTGTCGCGATCACCTCGTTTGCCTCGATCATTCAGGACTACATCAAGGCCAAAAGCTGGGGTTCAGACGCCCCGATGGGGCGTATGGTGGCACTTGTTGGCGATGCCGAACTGGACGAAGGCAACGTCTATGAGGCGTTGCAGGAAGGCTGGAAAAACGACCTACGAAACACGTGGTGGATCATCGATTACAACCGACAGTCGCTGGACGGTATCGTCCGAGAAGGACTGTTCGAACGGATCGAGAAAATCTTCGATGCATTCAGTTGGGATGTCGTGCGCGTAAAATACGGAGTTCTTCAACGCGCGGCCTTTGAAGAGCCCGGCGGCAACCGCCTGCGTGATTGGATCGACGCTTGCCCCAACCAGGACTACTCGGCGTTGACATTCATGGGTGGTGCGAATTGGCGACAGCGTCTCATGGACGATCTGGGGGATCAGGGGGATGTGACTGCCTTGATTGAAAGGCGGACGGATGCAGAGCTTGCAGCCCTTATGGAGAACCTCGGCGGCAACTGCGTCGAGACCATGGCTCAGACATTTGCCGCCATCGATCATGATCGCCCGACATGCTTCCTGGCCTACACCGTCAAAGGATGGGGCACCCCTATTGCAGGCCACAAGGACAATCACGGCGGGCTGATGAACAACAGCCAATTCGTCGCATGGCAGTCGCATATGGGTGTGCCGAAGGGCGAAGAATGGGAGCCGCTCGCGACGGTGCAAGATCCAGACGCATTCAAAGATTTTCTGGCCAGCACCCCGTTCTTTGCCAAAGGTCCGCGCCGCTATTTTGATGACAAATTGGATGTGCCGCCAATCGAAATCGACACCAGTCGCGAAATCTCGACCCAGCTGGCGTTTGGCAAGATCCTTGACGATCTTTCAAAAGGCAACAGCCCATTGGCGGAGCGCATAGTGACGACCTCCCCAGATGTGACAGGCACAACAAGCCTTGGTCCTTGGGTGAACCGCCGCAAACTGTTCGCCCGATCCGAGCAAGCCGACGCCTTCATAGAACACCGGATCCCTTCGACGGCGAAATGGGAATTCACGCCGGACGGGCAGCATATCGAGCTTGGTATCGCCGAAATGAACCTCATGTTGCTTCTGGGAGCGGCGGGTCTGTCGCATTCCCTGTTCGGTAAGAGGCTGATCCCTGTTGGCACCGTTTATGATCCATTCGTGAGCCGCGGCCTAGATGCGTTAAATTACGCTTGCTATCAGGACGCGCGTTTCATGCTGGTTGGCACACCTTCCGGCGTCACACTCGCACCTGAAGGTGGAGCACATCAGTCCGTTGGAACACCACTCATCGGTATGAGCCAAGATGGGTTGGCCGCTTTTGAGCCCGCCTTTGCCGACGAGCTAGCGGTGATTATGGAATGGGCCTTCGACTACCTGCAGCGCGATGGCGAAGGGCAGCCCGACGAGCGCACATGGCTGCGCGATGAAACCGGAGGGTCTGTCTACCTGCGCCTGACCACCAACCCGATTGAACAGCCCGGCAAACGTGTCGACCAGGAGTTCCGCCAAGGTGCCATTGATGGGGCCTATTGGTTACGAAAACCCGGGCCCAATTGCGAAGTTGTAGTCGCCTATCAAGGAGCCGTCGCGCCGGAGGCAATCAAGGCCGCCGGTATGATTGGTGAAGGCCGTCGCGACATAGGTGTATTGGCCGTGACATCCGCAGATCGCCTGAATGCTGGATGGACCGCCGCTCAACGAGCGCGTTCTCGTGGCAATCGAGCGGCACGCTCCCACATCGAAACCCTGATGTCCGACCTTCCGCCACACTGCAAGCTTGTCACCGTTATCGATGGTCATCCTGCAACTCTATCCTGGCTTGGGGCAGTGCTGGGACATCAGACTATCCCAATGGGCGTCGAGCATTTTGGCCAGACCGGAACGATCGGCGATTTATATCGCCACCACTGCATTGACGCAGACGCTATCCTGGAGAAAGTGAATGGCCTGACCCATGGCAGAACTCTTCACCGTGCATAAGTGGGCCGGGTCTGCTCGCAATGAAACCGCAACGTTATCGCAGCGCTATCCGCCACTGAAGTGCAATGGTTGGCATTCAAAGCCCTTATTTTGTTTACTTTCACCCTGGGAACTCGCCTTCGGGAGGCAGGGGTCGGAGGTTCGAATCCTCTCACTCCGACCAATAAATCCAGACACTTAGCCCATGTTACGTTGCCCCCTATTCAGGGTCGTTCCGGATTTGATCCGGATTATACGGCTATTCGGGCGGGGTTCTTTGGAGAACAAGCCTTTAGAAACCGAAAAGCCGCTGACCGGGCTGGCACCCGCATCAACGGCCAAATCGAAAAGTCTATACGGAATGGATACCAGATCGCAGGCGTGATCGCAATCGCGGGAGGGACCGATGTCTGAGCTCCTGCCCTTCTGCAAGATTAAGCTGCAATACCTGCTGGAGATGGTCACCGACCATGAGCTGGACGACAACGCCCTGCGCGTGGCGCTCTACCTGGCGCTGGCGCATGCCGACCATGAGACCGGGGAAAGCCGCCCATCTTTTGAGACCATCGGCGCAGCCATTGGCAAACACGCCAAGTCGGTCAAGCGGGCGCTGAACAAGGTCGAGGCGGCGGGCTACATGACCGTGGAGCGCGGGACCAACAAGGGGAAATCGTCGCGCTACCGCCCGACCGGAGCGGCCCTGAAACGGGCAACTGAGCGCCGCCGGGAGGGGGACAAGGTTGTCCCGCTTAGTTGCTCCAAAGGGGGACAATACTGTCCGCAAAGCGGGACAGACCTGTCCGGTAAAGGGGGACAGGATCGCCCCCCGAATAGAGAACAAGAACTTAGAAAAGAACACGGGCGCGCGTCCGCGCCGGATTTGCCCAATGAAGGGCAATCCGGCGGGCCATGCACAAAACGAGCCCCGGACGGCAAGCACCTGGTCTTCGTCCCGAGGGGCATCTGCTTTGTCCGGGACTGGAACGAGAGGCTGGCCCGAGAGGGCATGACAACGCTGGAACGCAGCCTGTCCATGTCACCGCACGAACATCACCTGGGATACTGGCTTCCGGCACGGACACCTGCCCCGTTGGGCAGCGCTGAGTGGCAGGACCAGCTCCAGTTGCTCAGAGATTTGATCCGCGATACGTCAGAAAACGCGGAGCACCGCCATGCGATCTGAGCAAACAGCAAGGCGACCCGTGTCATACGCTGGCGCGGATGACACAGGACCTTGCGAGGGGCGGCAAGCCTCCCCTTCGAACCCCACCGGCGCGGGCAAAACCCCCGCCAAAGAGCCGTTGACTGAGACCTTCGTCTTCCGCTGTACCGCGTCCGAGAAGGCCGAGTTGCGCGCCAAGGCCGAGGCCGCAGGCCTGCCTGCCGCAACGCTCCTGCGTGAGGCGCTTAGCCTGACCGAGGCGCGCCGCCGCAAGCCCGTGCCACGCATTGACCCTGCGCTGGTGCTGGCGGTCGGGCGCATCGGCGGCAACCTCAACCAGATCGCCCGCTGGCTGAACCGCGCGATGCTGGTGGGCCGCACCGACCTCGACAGCCTTACCGTCGCTCGTCGCATACTGGTGATCGAACGCCAGCTCGCCCAGCTCCTCGAAGAGGCGCGGCGGTGCTGATCAAGTTCTTCCCCAATGGCAAGGGCGCAGGTGCTGGGCCGGTCGGCTACCTGGTGGCCGAGCGCGTGCTGGCCTATGACGGCAACCGCGACCTGGTCCGCGATGCCGATGGCCAGCCCCTGACCGTCACGCGCGATCCCTTGCCCGAAGTGCTGCGCGGCGATCCAAGCCGCACCGAGGCGTTGATCGACGCCAGTCGCCACCAATGGACCTACCGGGCGGGCGTGATCAGCTTTGCCGCCGGTGACGCGCCCGGCGAGGAACAGCAGGCCGAGGTCATGGATGCCTTCGAGCAGCTAGCCTTTGCCGGGCTGGATGGCGAGCAATACGACATGCTCTGGGTCCGTCACAGCCACGAGGATCGCGTCGAGCTGCACTTCTGCACCCCGCGCCTGGAGCTGACCAGCGGGCGCAGCCTCAACATCGCACCGCCGGGCTACCAGGATGCCTTCGACAGCCTGCGCGACCTGATGAACCAGCGCCACAACTGGGCCGATCCGATGGAACTGGAGCGTGCCCAAGAGGTGCGTGACACCATTGAGGCCCCGACCCGCGCCCATGGCCGCGATGAGCTGCATGCGTGGATCCTCGATCAGATTTCAATGGGTCTGATCGAGGACCGCGCCAGCATGATCGATGCGCTGGCCGATGCTGGCTTCGATCTGCCCCGCGTCGGCAAGGCCTACCTGACCGCCCAGGACCCCGAGACCGGCGAACGCTGGCGCCTGAAAGGAGTGATTTTCCATGAAGACTGGCAAGCCGATCCGGTTGAGCGAGAAACTGAACGCGGAGCTGGACACGATACGCCACGCATACGCCGCCTCGATGGCATCCCAGCTGGAGAGCTTCAGGACCGATTTGACGGCTATTGCGAGCAACGCGCGGCGTACCATCGAGAGCGATACGCGCCGCTTCCTGAACGAGAACAGGAGCTTGTTCGAGACACGAACCGCGCAGATCAGGCGCTGGCTGACGATCTCTCCTTGGATGATCTCAGGGCTGATCTTGACGGGGATCGCCTCGATGATGGTCGCGAGCTGGTTTTGGATGGCTTTGCTGACGCGCTCGGAGCTGACGGAACTGGGCCTGACGCGGATCGACCAGGGGGAACAGACCTGGCTGACGTTGGACCCGGACAGGACCGAGCTGAAGACCTGCACGATGGCTGGGACACCGGTCATTTGCATCAAGATCGAGGAGAGATGAATGACGACGCCCCTGACAGCCTTGGAGCGCGACTTGCTCGCCTGCGTCGAGCGGTTGGTGACGGCCTGCGAAACCTCAGCCGAGGAATTGAGCGGATTAGAGGCACGCTCAACGAAGAGGCTGCAAGCCCAATTGGATGGTATCGCGGCTTGCACGACGTTGCTCATACGCTCGCAGATCGCGTCAATGAGGGCGTTGCGTGGCTTGCTGAACGAAGAGGCCACTTACAACGCGCTGGACACGAAGTTGAACGAAAGCTTGAGCTTAGTGAAGGCCGCCGAAGAAAAGCTGAAGCAGAGCTGAACGAATTGCAGATCGAACGAGGCCACAGCCATGGTCTGGAACTTTAGCGAGGAAGGGAAACCAATGAGTTTTGCACACGACCACTTCACCATGAGCTACCATCAAGCCCGCGAACACGGCATCGACTATCGCGGTTTTGAAAAGGTGGCCTGCCTTCCAGAAGGGGTTCCGCTTATTGCCGTAGCGGGTGTCTGGGGCGACTACCAGAACATCCGCTGCTTGTTTGTGGACGTTGCTGGAAATGGCTACATGCGAAACATCCGTTGGCGGGGCGATAAAGGTTATCCGATCAAGGAGTTGGGTATCAACGCGAAGGAAATTGCCGTTGGACAACAATTTCTCCTGGCGGAAACTTAGTGATTTCTACTCGGCCTTCCCAGCACATCAATGAATTTGAGTGTTTCCGACTACGAAAATTTTTGGTAATTCTGCAATACTACGGCATGGCAAAATCAAACTACTTGTCATATTATAGTATTGCAAGTTTTGTGAATATGACATACTAAAGTATTACAATAGGCACAAATATGCAAAACTATAGGTTGGCAGATGTCCGTTTCAAGCGCAAAACAGCGGCAAGCCGAAGGCAGGATAAATCAGGCTAGACAGGTGGCTCAGGCATTCGCCAAGCCACTTGGAGGTTGGATCGCAACCTTCCAGGAAGCCATTGGCATGAGCGCACCAACGCTAGCCGAACGGCTCGGCGTGTCCAGGAACAGCGTCTACAGCTCTATCCAGAAGGAAAAAGCTGGAACAATCTCCCTTAACCAGCTGAACAAGATGGCTGAGGCGATGGGCGGCAAACTGGTCTACGCGATCATTCCGCGCAAGGGAGCGGTCGAGGAGATCGTCATGGCTCAGGCACGCAAGAAGGCCAAACGCATCATACAGCGCACCCGCGCGCACATGGCCCTGGAAGAGCAGATCGAAGGTTTGCGCAGCCAGGAAGAAATGATCGAGGACCTCGCGAAAGAAATTGCACGCGAGATGCCAAGGGATTTCTGGAAGTGACCCTTGAATTGCACGAACCTACCGGCGCGACACCTCTGACACCCGACGAACTGCTTGGCCTCAAGGCCAAGCACATCACCACGCGCGGTGAGTTGAACGAGTTGGAGGGCGAGAACATCATCGAAGGCCTGACTTGGCTGGGTAGACGGCCCAAATCCTTCGATGTCCTGACCGACGATGCTGCTCGTGAGCTCCACAAGCGGTTGTTCGGTCAAATTTGGGATTGGGCAGGTGTCTACCGCTTGACCGAGAAGAACATCGGCGTGCCAGTCTGGCACATCTCGACTGAGATGCGCACCTGCCTCGACGATGCCCGCTACTGGCGCGAGAACGACACCTACGAGCCGTTAGAAGCCACCGCACACTTCCACCATAAGCTGGTCTGGGTCCACCCCTTTGCCAATGGTAACGGACGCTGGGCGAGGATCATGGCGGATACCTACTTGGCAACAATTGACCCAGATATCTTCCTCGATTGGTCAGGTGGCGGAACACTCACCGCTGACGGCGACCACCGCATGCGTTACATCGCGGCACTGCGGGCGGCGGATCGGTATGAGCTTGAGCCGCTGACAGAATTTGTTAAAAAACTCGCCAACCCGATTTGAACCAACGAGGATTGGGACGCTTTATCGCATTCGTTAGTAGACGAAGAGCTCGCGCGAACAACGTTTTCGCTCAAGAAGCTGTTGAAAAATAAAATTTGTTTGTTTGTTAACGATCAGCCGTCCATCGTATCGCACGCATTCGAAAATGTTCTAGCCATTGCGCCGAATTATGTCTTCTATCTCGCTAGGTTCAAAAGCTACGTCGCAAGCCCATTGCCCAAAGCCACCAACTTCGTTCACAGCGTTGACCCACTCGGCCAATGCATCGCGTTTCGCCTTGTTTTGCGGGCTGTCAGTGCCTTTGATCTCCAAGGCTAACATTTTGCCGCTTACGTATTTCACCAGAAAATCCGGCACATAACGCCTGCGTGAACCCAACCAAAGGTATTGGATTTGAAACCCGAGATGGTCGTTCTTTGCATAAGCGAAAACATCGCGGGATTTCTCGAATACGTTGGCCGCATACCCTTCCCATGAAGAATCGCCGACCAAATGGCTAATGTGCGACTTCACGGCAGGAAAATTGGGTTTGGTCGTATACCATGTTCGCATCTGACCCGTGGCACCAATCGGGTTTTCCTCGTCGAAGATCGGCGTCAGCTTGGTTCTGTTCTGTTCGAAAACGCTTTGCATCAGGTGTTGAACTACCAGGTCGATGTTCAACGCGATCAGTATGCGACGCCTCAGAGGGTCGGAATGAAAAAGCGACGGAATCTCCAGCGATCCAGAATCAATGAATTCCTCGACGATCCGGACAAGTTGTGCGGCAAGCAATTCCTCCGTACCTTTGAAGCTATGGCTCAAACCTGCAAATCCCTTTCGGGCCGCTTGAAACAGGAGGCGTTGAAGCCTGAAGCCGTCCGGGAGCTTTTCCAATTCAATTGAAGAGACTTTGCCTAAGTCTGTTGCACCGCCAAGAGCAGGGGCCAAGTCGGCACTGATGGGCGTGGAGGCGGGATCAAGCGTTAGCGTGTCAACGTTCGACCAATCGACAGCGAGTTCGCGCCGAACAACGGATTCTACACGAGCCACGTTCGGCCATTTGATCTCCAGATTGGCGCGTTCAGGAATGACTTCAATCTGTGTTGTTGGCTTAGGCGGAGGTGGGGCTTCACCGACTTCTCCAGCTTCGGAGATTGAAAGGGGAACGCCAAAGACGTTCACGTACTCGGGTAAAAACAGGCCTTTCTCGTCAGTGTCGTAGGAAACCCGCCGCAGGCCCCTACCGACAACCTGTTCGCACAGCAACTGCGATGTGAAAGCGCGTAGGCCCATGATATGGGTGACATTTTTTGCATCCCATCCTTCGGACAGCATTGCCACGGAGATCACGTTCTGCAGGTCTTGGCCGGCCTGACCGCGTTTGCCGACATTGTCGATGATCTCGCGAAGCAGCTCTTCCTTTTTGAGGCCACCCAAGTGCCGCTTGCGGGTTTCCGGAAGGTCAGATGCTTCGACGATGTCCTGGAGCCTCTGATCGTAGGCTTTGTCGGAAGTGGCTGCCTCGCCAATCTCCGCCTTGTCCAGCACCTTTGAGTCCACGCGCAAGGTCTTGCTCGGAGCCTGAAGCTCCGACCAATGCGCGTCGCCTTGGTTGAAGTAGTGCTCGATCCGGGCCGCTGTCTCTGTCCGGTTGCAGACCGTCAGCATGACCGGCGGGGAGTGATGCCCGGCTTCGGCCCAGTCCTTTGCCGTCTCTCGCCAGTCCGCCCCAAGCAAAGTGTAAGCGTCCTGCACCAGCTTTGGCAGCGCTTCGTGAGGTTCTGCCTTGGCCCGGTTCAGGTCTTCCGAGACCGACTTGTCGCGATAGATGTGGTAGAGCTTCGATTGCAGTGTTCGGGAGTCAGGCAACGCATCATCCCGCACGACAACCCGCGGGGTCTTTACAAGCCCTGCCTCAATCGCGTCGTTCAGCCCAAAATCAGAAATGATCCAGTCGAAAAGCGCTGTGTCGGTGCTGGCCTTACCGGTGGGAGCGAAGGGCGTGGCCGAGAGGTCAAAGCAGCGCTGAATGCGACGGGTCTTGTGGATGCGGTCCAGCCCCTCGATCCAGCGGGTCGCCTCATCCAGATCGATCCCCTGATCCGCCGCCTGTTTCTTGGAAATTTTTACCTCTGGCGGTTTGCGGTAGGCATGATGCGCTTCATCGTTGATGACGATGATGTCCTTGTGCGTCGCCAGTTTTCCCAGGACACGGCGGGTGAAGGCTTCGTCGGTTTCCTTGCCCTTCTTGACGACGGAACGGTCCTGCTCCTTCAGCGGCATCAGCGTGTGCCAGTTCTCGATCAGCACTTCGGCCTGGTTCAGCTTCTGGCGCATCGACTCAGACGGGCAGAGGTTGAATTCGTCGTAGTAGCTGCCCTCGCTCGGCATCAGCACCTGCAACCGGCCCTTCACGGTCAGGCCCGGCGCGACGATGAACACCGCGCGGCTGAAGTCCTTGTTTCGCTTCGGGTAGGTCAGCGCGTTCAACACCTGCCAAGTGATGATCATGGCCATCACTGTGGTCTTGCCCGCTCCGGTGGCCATCTTGTTGCACAGCCGCTCCCACGCACCGCCATCGCCAGGCACATGAATGCCCTGCTTGTAAGCCTCCGCGCTTTCGACCCACCAGATCAGCGTCTCAATCGCCTCCAATTGGCAGAAGTAGAACGGGTGCTGGCGCGCATCCTCATCATGCCAGTGCTCCAGCAGCTTGCGCGTCACGATGGTCACGCCGGGATAGCCATCCTCGCGCCACTGATCCACCCGGTCGCGGATCGTGTTGACCATGGCCAGCACTTCGGTCCGCTTGGTGTTGTTGCGTGCGTCAAAGACCTCATAGCTCGCAGGTCGCCGCTCCGGCTTGATCTCCAGCTTGCCGCCTTTGCCCTCGACCCAATACTGCGCAGGCCGCTCCCAAGGTCGATTAATGATCAAAGACATTTTTCAATCAACCTGGATGCTTCGCTCTGGTAATCTTAAACCCTTTTGGGCGAGTTGCTTGGCTTCTTTGCCTCCCGTCCGATAGCTCGTCTTACCCTTGTAAAGCCATCGAAATGGTATCTCTCCTTTTGCTTCGGCGGCTTGCGTCAATTTTGCCAAATCCTTAAAGTCGGGCGTCTGCAATTTGGCCTTCAGCCAATCCAGTTTTCTAATCATCACATCGACTTCACCAGAGCCACTGGCTGGATGTGGCTCGATCCACAATGCAAATTCATATCCCACTGTGAAGCCGACACCATAGTCCCAACGGTTGTCTTGGGGTTCATCGGCCTTGAAATGCTCGTCAAGATCAACACTGCCCGAAAAATTTGCCGCGCCCCTGGCAACTACTTGCCCCCGATATTCTGCTTTGATTGCTTTTTTTCCCGTTTTGCCATCGAGCCCGGCTGTAGTAGCGGCATCCAAAAACTTTGTCATTTCCTTGTCACCCTTGCATTTGCTCTTGTGACAGCCTTCGCTACAACATCCGCTGAGCGCCCAGCAAACCCATTTAGATCCCCCCAGTTCGCAACTGCTTCATCTTCTGATCCAGGGTCTAGAGACGAAATCTCTTGAGCCGCTTTACCTCGCTCAAAAAAGTACACGCAGTAATCCTTGCTGAGTGAAGTCTCTGCAATTTGTTTAGTGGTGGGATTGGAATTTAGTTCAAAAAGCTCCCGCACGTCCGACTCAGTTCCACCGCATTCTTGAATCTGGCGAAGTGCCCAAATCAAATCGAGGACCACCGTGGAATGCGTCGAAATCACTACTTTGTATCCACGCTTCAATAGCTCCAGAACCAGTAGCAAGAAGGTAGACACTGCCCTTGGGTGCAGCCCCATTTCGGGTTCTTCGATTACAACCCAATCGATATTGTCACGTTTAGAAACCTTCCCTGCCGGACAAAGCCAGTACAGCCCGAGCAGAAGAGGTACAAACTCCCTCTGGCCAGCTGACCAAGCTAAGAAGGGCAGCCCCTCAGACAAGCCATCGATTTCGAGCGCAAGGGTTTTGGTGAAATCCTTTGGCTCTACCGTCAGGTGTGCTCCGCCAAACAGGTTGTCTGCAATTGGTCCTTTGAGGCTTTCGTTGAGTCGGCCTTTCGCTGGGAACAGCTGCGCTGACGATCCAAATTCGTTTTGAAGTAGAATATGTACCTGGTGTGCAAAGTACCGAAGTACATATGGGTCGCCGAAGTTGAAACTCCCAAAGGTCTGAGACACTCCGGAAGGCAAACTTACAACACGTTGTGCTGGAATGTAAAAAAGGCTCTCGATTTGTGAAGACTTCGGCTTCTTAAATTTGGTGAGCGCCTGAAGCTCGTAGCGCTGTCCGCCCCACGTAACATACGGATTGTTGCTCAACATCCCTGCCATGCCGCGTCCATAAAACCCATTGAGCACTGCGGCAGAGTCGCCGTTGAAAACAACGTTTTGTTGATCAAACATGCCGAGAATATGGTTTCGATCTATCGCAAGTTTCAGTGTCTGTAAAAAAACGCTCTTTCCGCTGGCTTGAGGCCCAACGAGAACCGTCAGGTCGCCCAAGTCCACTTTCGCTTCAGAAATTGGTCCAACATTCTCAAGACGTATCGAAGTGCGTTTTTTTCTCTTCTTGATTGGCATGATTATCCCTCCAGCGCGACGATCTTGAGGGACTCGATCCCTCTATCATCCACTATCTTCACCGCAACCCGCTTGTTGTCACCGGCCTCGAACGGCAGCGACACAGTGCCGTGGAACTGCTCCAGCAGGTCTTCGTCCAACTCCGCCCGGATCGTCTTCTTCAGCCGGTTCCAGCCGCCCTTGGCATCGGCCATGGGGAAGAACACCTGATGCGGCATCAAGGACCGCTGATCGTAATCCTGATCGAGCGACCACATGGCGATCTGCTTGGTGCCGCCTCCCTCGATCTCGCCGGTTTTCGGGTTGAAGTAGTCGAAGCCATGCACCTCGACCTCCCACATCCCGTCCCCGCGCTTGCGCACATCGACCTCGGGTTGACCCATAAGCCAGAAGCTTTCATTGCTCGTGCGCTTCTTCTTCAGATCCTCGGTCAGCAGGTCCGTGTTCATCTGCACCTTGAGGAAGGTCATGCCCGGCACATTCATCTCGTCGATGTCCTTGGCCGCCTCCGGGTCAAAAGTGAAGGCGCAGAACAGTAGGAAATTCGGCTTCGGCATCAGCGTGTAGGCTTCATTCATCGCCTCTTCGACCTGGCGCTGCTCCAACGCGGCATGTTCGGGGCCGAAGCTGACCACCACGCGCTCGCCAGTATCAGCGACGGAGCCGCTGGCATGCAGGAACTTGGTGCCGGGGATCACCTCGAATTCGGCAAAGCGCAACATGTTGCCGCCTTTTCCGCGCACGCCGGTTTTCAACAACTCGTCGCGCCAGAGCGATTGGCGCGAGGTTTCGCCAGAGCGGGCGACGGTACTGTTGGCCTCTTCCGCGGGCAGGCTTTCGTCCAGTGACAGGACAGTGGGCGCGGGCACGGCCTCGACGCTGAACGGGCCGGTGATGCGCAGCTTGTTCTTGTCGATGCGGGGCTTGTCGTAGAGCGTTTCCTGATCGGCGTGATCCGCGATGGACTGGTCCATGCGGCGCTGCATGGCCTGGCGGGCCTTGTGGAACACCTCGAACGGAGCCTTGGCCGCCTCGGGCCAGTCGGTGGGGAGGTCAAAGGGCACCTCCCATTCTTCCAGCACGTCGCCATCGCGGAAGGAGACCTGTTTGCCCTTGCGATAGCCTTGGGTGGGCTTGGTCGGCAGCGGGGGCGCGGATTTGAGCGCGGCGTTCAGATCGTCCAGCGCCGCGACGATCTTGGGGTGATCCTCGTCATAGATCGTATCGATGTCGGGGTTGTTGGCGATGGATTTCAGCGTGATATGCGGCACGGTTTCATAGTCGAACCCGCCCTTCAGCCCCTCATGGGGATAGCGCAGGGCGTAATAGTCGAAACTGGCGGTCATCAGCCGCTGCTTGGCCAGCGTGATCGCCACGCGAGAGGTGTCGCAGGTGATCCAGCGCCGCCCCCATTTCTCGGCGACGAAAGCGGTGGTGCCGGAGCCGCAGGTGGGGTCGAGCACTAGATCGCCGGGATCGGTGGTCATCAGGAGGCAGCGTTCAATTGCGTTGGGAGCGGTCTGCACAACGTAGACTTTGCCATCGCCAAAGGCGTTTTGTCTTGTGTCTGTCCAAAGTGAGTTGAGTGGACGTACACGGCCGCTGTCCCGATAAGACTTCCACCAGAGCGAATTGCCTTGTTGGCGAAAATAGCCAGCTCGAAGAACTCTCGGCATTCCTTCATCGACGCTAGTTGACCACCCGCGACTTCCACCCGGCTTGAATGTCTTCTTGAAGGCGGTGAACTGTCGTCGGCTGTTTTCGTCGCCCGACTGTGACGACGGGTTTTCCAGCTTTAGAATTCGGCCATCAGGGAAATCTTCTTCGCCAGTTTTTTGCTTTACGGACAAGTCAATGATCTGGCCTTCAGGGGTCTCTACACAGACATACCGTTCCTTCGGATTATCAATAGCCGGACCAACAGTAAGCAACCGATTGTGCTTAAGTTGGCTTTTGTCTTTGCCATACCAGAGAATGTAATCCGTGATTTGAGCCAACAGCCCAGAGGTTTGTCCGGTTGTAGCGCTGTAAGCAATCAGCCCAGCATAATTCTCAGCGCCAAAGACTTCCTCCATCAACTCGCGAACGTGATGCAAATTCTCATCCGAAATCTGCACAAACACCGATCCGCTTTCGGTCAGCAACTCCCGCGCCAGCATCAGCCGGTCGCGTAGGTAGGTGAGGTAGGAATGGATGCCCAGTTCCCAGGTGTCCCGGAACGCCTTGATCATCTCGGGCTCTTGCGTCAGGTCGGCGTCTGACCGGTCCTTCACGTCGCGCTTGTTGGTAAAGGGCTGAAAGTTCGACCCGTATTTGATGCCATAGGGCGGGTCGATATAGATCATCTGCACCTTGCCGCCCATGCTCTCTTTGGTCAGGAGCGAGTTCATCACCAGCAGGCTGTCCCCCGCCACCAGCCGGTTCGACCAACCCTTTTCGTGGTGGTAGAAATCCAGCGCCTGGCGCAGCGGCAGGTTCTCGAACGGAGCCGCGAACAGGTCCGCCTGCCGCCACTGCGCGCTCGCGTCCTTGCCCTTCAGCCGCTTGGCCGCATTGGCCAGGATCGTCGCCGGGTCCACCCGTTCATGGACATGGAGCGAGACGGTATCGACTTCGAACGACGCCTTCTCCGCCTTGCCTGTCCAGTTCAGGTAAGGGGCCTGCAAGCGTTTGAGTTCTTGCAGCGCGTCCTTCATCCGCTCCGGATCATCACTGGCCAGCGCATCGTCGATCAGCGTCTCAATCGCACCCCGCGCGCTGTCGAAGTTCAGCACCGGGTCCAGATGCGGATCATAGGCCCAGGTGGACTTTTCGCCATCCGGGTCGGTGTCGGCGTGCACCATCCCCACCTCGGGGTTGTTCACCCGGGTCTCATCATGGCGATACGACAACACCTCGGTCGGCTCGTCCGACTTGCGGTGGGCCTTCTTGCGCGTGCCCGTGGTGGCCTTGGGTTCCTTCGCCACTGGGGCTGTCAATTCCAAATCAGCCACATCCGCCCGATAGACCGACCCGCCACGCCCTTTACCTCGACCCAGCGTCCCGTCGTCAATGAGCGCATCCCGCGCGGACTCATAGGCCTCATCGGTCAGTGTCGGGATGTGATCCCGCAGCCTCGCCAGCATTGCCCCGTTGCCAATGGAAGAGCCATCCTCTGGCGTGAGAGACAGGATCAGGCCAGAAAGTTCAGATGACATATGCGCCCCTTACCCATAAAATCAATTGTGTTCTTTTTGACAATCCATAGCGTGATCATCCATCGATTGCATTACGGAAATGCGATGCACCTGACGGCGGTGCATTAGCGATGCGGCGCGCTGTGAACTCGTCGATCTGTGAGGCTTTTCTCATGTGAAATTAGCTATTCGCAACGGGAATGCGCTCAGTTAGAAATTGTTCGAAGGTGGCGTTTTCGACCGCATAGGCGCTGGTATCGCGCTTCCGGGTAATAACCTTTTCGATCAAGGCACACAGGCCAAGAATTACCATGCCCGGGAAAAACCACAGCCCCGTCGCCAGTGGCATTTGCCCGCTGTAGAGCAAGGTTTGGAGAAGAGGCCAAACTAAGAATGGCATGGCAGCCAAGGCTGCCCACTTGACTGGTTTCATCTTTTCCCCGGCATCCACAGCCAACCGGGCATGATTTTCGACCAAATCGCGCTCCCATGCTAGGAATTCGTCCATGACTTGGCCAGCGAGGTAGTGGCCACAACGGCAATAATCGCGTGTGACGTACTCAACCTGTCCGCAGGCTGCGCAGCGGACCGCATTAATACTATCCGCTTTCGGGCGCAGGTGTTTCTTCTGACTTACGCGATCGAGGGCTTCTTCAGCCCCGCAGACGCCTTCTAGCAGGCGCTCGATATCCTGACCAAGCCGCAACTTTCGTGGGCGTAGTTTCAGTACTTCATCGGGAAATTCTTCGTTCAACATCAGCTTACTAACCTCAATACGCTGTCGATCCTTGTTGTGTCCGGCTCCCCGCCTTCAATAGCCAAAGCATCTGTATTCAGGAACTCATCGAAGAGAAATTCGATGGCATCCCATTTCTTCTCGGGGTTCACAGTCAGCTCACGTTCAATGATCCGTCGCTCGACCGCGATTCCGATCTTGCGATAGGCAACCGCGATCTCTTCGTGCCTTCGGTTCTTGCCATCTTCCGTATCGCCTTCGAGCATCCAGAGCGGGTCGATGTCGAAAACTTCATAGATTTGCTTCATTAACTGGGCGGTCAGGTCTCGTTGGCCACGTTCGTAGTTCTGGTACGCACTTCGGCTAATACCCAATTTCTGCGACATCTCTTCTTGGGAGAGCCGGGCCATGTTCCGAACTGCCGCAAGGCGATTTCCAAGACCAACTACAGTCATACTTAACTTTCGTTTGTATTTGTGTTGACCTCATTCGTAGTCATTTGTATCAAATTAAGATACGAACGATGGCGACACGCTTGATTCACATACCTTCAGCGTAGTTTTGTTTCATTCTGGAAGCAAAACGAATTCTTTCGCCTCAGTTTGTGAGCAAACGATTTGAGGAGGCGAAGCATGGCAAAGCATCTCGAGACACCCAAAGAGCTGGCTGAACGTGTCGGCATTCCCGTGTCCAACGTACGCTACCTGATCCGCGAAGACATGTTGGACCACATCTATACAGCCCCTGGGCGCCGAAACCCGAAGATCCCTTCCGGCGCATGGGAGCGTTACGTTGACAATTTTACGGTGAAGGCATGCCAAGAAGATCATCCCGCCGCGCCTCGAGCGCGACCGCAAGCGTCCGTCCGAGGGTAACTGGTACATCTACTGGACCGAGGGGGGACGCAGCCGCGAGCACTCGACTGGCACTGGGGATCGCGACCAGGCTGAACTCTACTTCGCAGAGTGGAAGCTGAGGCGCTTCAGGCCGGATCGTGCGGTCGAGCCGCACGAATTCTATGTTGCTGACGCGATTTCGCACTACCTTGCGAAACGGCTTGATGACGTCACCGACCCGGAGCGCCTAGCCAATGCAGCCAAGCCGATCATCCGATTTTTTGACGGCTATTCCGTTGGCGATATCAGCGACACGCTCATAAAGGAATACTGTCAGAAGCGGCGGAAGGGTCGCGGCGACAAAGGGCTCAAGGACGGCACGCTTAGACGAGAACTCAGCCTGTTGTCGACAGCTATCCGCCGTGCTGAAGAAGATCAGTTGATCACACGCAAGGTTTCAGTTCGGCTCCCGCCAAAGCCCGAAGGACGTATCCGGTTTCTGACGTGCGATGAGGCGATAAAGTTGATCCGGGCCTCGCGAAGCTTCGACACCCCTATGGAAGATGGTGTTCCGACGGAGAGCAAAACCGAGCACCTGACCCTGTTTCTCCGGATCGGCGTTCTGACCGGCCAGCGGAAGGAGGCGATCCTGTCCTTGCGCTGGTCGGATATCGATTTCGACAGTAACGTCATTTACTGGAATCCAATCGGGCGTCGGAGAACCAAGAAGGAGCGCCCGAGCTCAAGGTTGCCCGCGCGCCTGAAGAAACACTTGTTGCGCAGGAGGAGGCGATTTCCGGAAGACGAATTCGTTGTCACCCATCGCGGCAAATCCCTGCAGAATATCAAGCGTGCATTTCGATCCGCTGTTGTTGCGGCTGGCCTCGAGGGTCAGGGAGACCGGAAAGTCGTGCCGCACACTCTGAGGCACACTTGCGCAACCTGGCTCATGCAGAAGGGTGCACCAAAGTGGGACGCCTGCGGCTTTCTGGGGATGACCCTCGAGACGCTCGAAAAGAACTATGGGCACCACCACCCAGACCATCAGCGCGGGGCGGCGGATGCCATCTGACATCCGGATCATTTCCGGAAATAGACCATCACAACCGTGAACAAAGGAGCAGTCAAATGACAACGCATCATAATAAATACAGGGGGTTAGGCTCCGACCCGATCCTTCGGGAGGCAGGGGTCGGAGGTTCGAATCCTCTCACTCCGACCAATAAAACAAGGCGCCAAGGGTGTCTTTGACGATCTTCTCGCCAGAGCTCTTCGTTGGCGTTCTCATGTCCTACTCCTCAATGGTTACGATGAGTCAGAAACACCCTCATATCAAATTTTTTTTGGACCGGTAAGCGCTGACGTCAGACAGGTTTACCTATGTGCTGGTGTCTGTCGCTTTCAGGGAAGGGGTTGTTGGGCCGTCACTCATCCCGGTGCCGACAGGTTGCCAACTTGGTAGTCGGCCTCTGCATCATCGGGATATTTCTCGAAGAGGCAAACACCAAAAATTTCAGGATATTCGACCGCAGAAGAGTTGATCGCCAGAACATTTTTGAGGGTCTCCAGCCCCAACATTTGTCAAATGAACCCATTCTCGAGACCGGCCCTGGTGCTCATTTTGGTGGCCTTTCGTTTGAAGGCCTGGCGGGGGCTGTTCTGTCCCAGAGCTGAGTGTCGCCGTCGCGGATCACAAAATCCGCTGATGTATGCAGCTATGGCGATCTAGGTTTTATGGTGCGGCTGCGAGGATCGTTGCACCAAAACTGGACCTCAATTGTCTTGAAGAAGGTTTGGTCCGGCGTTCTGGATTTGAACTGTGTACTGTAATCAAACAAAAAACGGCAAATTTCCTAAGCGGTATCTTGAAACCTTGGCGGCAAATGTATACCGGTGCATACAAATGCGATCGAGCGGGATGTCCGACGCCACTCAACAGCAGCAGATTCACACAAAGCGGAAACAGCCATGAGCCAGTATTCAGATTATTTGGATGAAATTGAAACGCGTAAAGAACAAGGGCTTAGCCCAAAACCCATCGATGATGGTGCGCTGGTCGAGGAAATCGTCGAACAAATCAAGGATACCGGTCATCCACATCGCGCAGATTCGCTGCACCACCTGATTTACAACACGTTGCCCGGCACAACCAGTGCTGCGGGTGCGAAGGCAACGTTCCTGAAGTCCATCATCGTCGGCGAGGTTGCAGTCGAAGAAATCTCGCCCGAATTCGCGTTCGAACTGCTGTCCCACATGAAGGGCGGGCCGTCGGTTGACGTGCTTTTGGATGTTGCATTGGGCGACAAGCAGGACACAGCGGTTCAGGCGGGTGAGGTTCTGAAAACTCAGGTATTCCTGTACGAGGCTGACACAGACCGCCTGAAAGCCGCTTATGAGGCGGGCAACAAGATCGCTGCGGATCTCCTTGAGAGCTACTCCAAAGCCGAATTTTTCACCAAGCTGCCCGACGTGGACGAAGAAATCCAAGTTGTCACATATATTGCAGCCGAGGGTGACATCTCCACTGACCTTCTGTCGCCAGGCAATCAGGCGCATTCGCGTTCCGACCGCGAGCTGCATGGCAAATGCCTGATTTCCGAGGCCGCACAAAAAGAGATTGAAGCGCTGAAGTTGCAGCACCCCGACAAGCGCGTGATGCTGGTTGCGGAAAAAGGCACAATGGGCGTTGGTTCGTCGCGGATGTCGGGCGTCAACAACGTGGCGCTTTGGACCGGCAAGCAAGCCAGCCCGTACGTGCCTTTCGTCAATTTTGCACCAGTCGTGGCTGGCACAAACGGCATATCGCCCATCTTTCTGACAACCGTGGGCGTGACCGGCGGTATCGGTGTCGACCTGAAGAACTGGGTCAAGAAAGTGGACGAGGATGGCAAGGCGATCCTCAACAACGATGGCAACCCGATTCTGGAACAGCGCTATTCGGTTGAGACCGGCACCGTGCTGACCATCAACACGAAAAAGAAAAAGCTCTATAGCGCGGATGGCAGTGAAGAACTGGTCGACATGGCCGGCTCATTCACCCCGCAAAAGATGGAGTTCATGAAAGCCGGCGGCTCTTATGCCATCGTCTTTGGCAAGAAACTGCAGACATTTGCGTGTGAGACGCTGGGCATCGAGCTGAAATCGGCCTTCGCCCCTGCGAAGGAAGTCAGCCATGAAGGTCAGGGGCTAACAGCCGTCGAAAAGATCTTTAATGCAAATGCGCGCGGAGCGACCCCGGGCAAAGTGTTACATGCCGGCTCAGACGTGCGCGCCAAAGTCAATATCGTGGGCTCTCAGGACACCACCGGTCTGATGACCAGTCAGGAGCTTGAGGCCATGGCGGCGACCGTCCTGTCGCCCAGCGTCAATGGCGCCTATCAATCTGGCTGTCATACTGCCTCGGTTTGGGATCTCAAGGCGCAGGCCAACACCCCGCGCTTGATGGCGTTCATGCACAAGTTCGGTCTGATCACTGCGCGTGATCCCAAGGGCGTGTACCACGCGATGACAGACGTCATTCACAAGGTGCTCAACGACATCACCGTGGATGACTGGGCCATCATCATCGGCGGCGACAGCCATACGCGGATGTCCAAAGGCGTGGCCTTTGGTGCGGACTCGGGCACGGTTGCACTGGCGCTGGCCACGGGTGAGGCGACAATGCCTATCCCGGAATCCGTCAAGGTGACGTTCAAGGGCGAAATGGCACCGCACATGGATTTCCGTGACGTGGTGCACGCGACGCAAGCTCAGATGCTGGCGCAGCACGGCGACAACGTTTTCCAGGGCCGGATCATCGAAGTTCATATCGGTACGCTGCTGGCGGACCAAGCCTTTACCTTCACCGACTGGACGGCCGAGATGAAGGCCAAAGCGTCGATCTGTATCTCGAACGACGATACGCTGATTGAATCGCTGGAAATCGCCAAGTCGCGGATCAAGATCATGATCGAGAAGGGCATGGATAACGATGTTCATATGCTGCAGGGCCTGATCGACATCGCGGACAAACGTATCGACCAAATCCGCTCGGGCGAAAAACCGGCCCTGCGCCCTGATGACAACGCCAAGTACTTTGCCGAAGTCGTTGTGGATCTGGATCAGATCGTCGAACCGATGATCGCCGATCCGGATGTGAACAATGCCGATGTGTCCAAGCGTTATACCCACGACACGATCCGCCCGATCTCGTACTACGCTGCGGAAAAGAAGGTAGATCTGGGCTTTGTGGGGTCCTGCATGGTGCATAAGGGCGACATCAAGATTGTGGCCCAGATGTTGCGCAATCTCGAAGACGAGTATGGCAAGGTTGAGTTCAAGGCCCCGCTTGTTGTTGCCGCACCGACATACAACATCGTTGATGAGCTGAAAGAAGAAGGTGATTGGGCAATTTTGCAGAAGTATTCGGGCTTTGAATTCGATGACCTGTTCCCCAAGCAAACCGCACGGACCGAGTACGAGAATATCCTCTATCTTGAGCGCCCAGGCTGTAACCTTTGCATGGGCAACCAGGAAAAAGCCGCCAAAGGCGACACCGTATTGGCCACGTCCACCCGTCTGTTCCAAGGCCGTGTTGTAGCGGACAGTGAGACAAAGAAGGGTGAATCCCTTCTGGGTTCGACCCCGGTTGTTGTTCTGTCAGCCATTCTGGGTCGTACGCCGACGCTGGAGGAATATAAAGTCGCAGTCGAAGGCATTGACCTGACCAAATTTGCACCACCGATGGAAGTTCCCGGCACTGCCCGCTCGGTGCATTTCTAATACAATAGCGGGCGTGGCGAATGGTGCCGCGCCCGCTTTACCCCAACCTGCCCAACGCTTGGTAAAAACGGCGCATTACAATGGGGGTCAGGTACATCGGGATCTGATAGGCCCCGATGAACACCAAAAGTGGCGCTGTCACCTCGGGTGGTAACGCAATCAGGAAAATCGCGACATTCCGGTTTCCGGCGACAATGGATAAAGCGGTGGCTTTGTCGGCAGCCACTCGGTTGCGTGTCAGAAAAAACATCACCAGTTGCGCGCCGAAATTAGCCAGACATGCGATCCCGACCCAAAAAATCGCAAGACCGGGGTCAACAAGAGCTGTCGCGGTCACGGACGGCATCAAGCCGATCACAAATACAGCGAGCGTGATCGTTGCCAGCCCTTCCAGATTTTTTAGCGTAGTTTGTGACGGGTTTCTCAGAAACGCGAGGCGCAACAACACGGCTGCAACAGTCGCCCCCGCAATTGTCAAAAACAGGCGCAAGACGGCGATCAGAACGGATTGAAAGTCTCCCAACTCGGGCATCAGAACGAAGATGGGAAACACGGTCAACGGCAATACGGCGGTCCCGATCACCATCAGGCGCATGGCGTGTTCTGCCGGATGTCCCATCATCAGGCACATGTTGGCACTTCCCGAGATGGACGGAGCCGCGGCCATGATCAGCAGAGACAAAAAGACCGGCGTGCCGGTCCATCCACCGATCATGCCAATAGTCACAACTAATAGCGGCAAAACCAGCTGGAACGCGATCACTGTATTTGCCACCTGTCGTAAATCGACCAATGACCCCAACAACAAAGAAGGCTCAATTCTAAGGACCGTCAGAAACAGCAGTAGTGCGACAAGCGGCGGCAATACTGCCCGCATCGGCTCGGCCAGCGCGGGCAGCAGCAATCCGGCGGCCAGCCCTGCGACCAGAACATAAGGACCGTTACGCGCCGCCAGATGAAGTGGGTTCAATGCCCCCTACCCGCCCGGGCTTTGCCTAAGGTTTTCCGGCAGCCATGTGGCCAGTTCCGGGAACCAGATCAAGACGAAGACCATCACCACCATGATCAGAAACATCGGAATTGCCGCGCGGGCAATATAGCTCATCTCATGGTTCGTCATGCCTTGCATCACGAACAGGTTGAAGCCAATCGGCGGCGTGATCTGCGCCATTTCAACGACAACCACGATAAAGATACCAAACCAGATCAAATCGATACCCGCGTCCCGGATCATCGGTTCCACCACGGCCATGGTCAAAACAACCGAGGAGATGCCATCAAGGAAACAGCCCAGAATGATGTAAAAGACCAGCAAAACCATCAAAAGCTCAAACCGCGTCAGCTCCCACCCTGCGATCAGATCAGCCAGGCCGCGCGGCAAACCCGTAAATCCCATGGACAAAGACAGGAACGCGGCCCCCGCCAGGATCAGAGCGATCATCGCACTGGTACGGGTGGCGCCCATCAGGCTTTCGGTAAACGTCTTCCAGGTCAGCGACCCCTGCCCTGCGGCCAGCAACAGACCACCGATCACGCCAAAGGCAGCGGCTTCGGTTGCAGTTGCATAGCCCAGATACATCGACCCGATCACCACCATGATCAGCAGGATTACCGGCAACAGGAAGCGTGAGTTCTTGATCTTCTCAGAAAAGCTCAGTTTATCTTCGCTGTTTGGGTTCCAGTCTTTCCCGAATTTCGAATAAATCGCGACGTATCCCATAAACATCGTCGCCAGTACCAATCCGGGCAGGATGCCCGCAAAGAACAGCTTGGTGATCGATTCATTGATGGTCACGCCATACACGATCAGCGTCAGCGATGGTGGGATCATCAGACCCAGTGTCGCCGCGCCGGTCAATGTGCCGATGATCATTCGCTCGGGGTAGTTGCGTTTTCTCAGTTCAGGGATCGACATCTTGCCCACGGTCGTCAGTGTCGCCGCCGACGATCCGGATACGGCAGCAAAGACTGTGCAGCCCACGATATTGGTATGCACCAATCCACCGGGCAAAGGTGCCATCCACGGCGACAGACCTTTGAACATGTCCTCGGATAATCGCGTTCGATACAGGATTTCGCCCATCCAGATGAACATCGGCAGAGCTGTCAGGGTCCAGGACGAGGACGCCGACCAGATGGTGGTGATCATCACGTCGCCTACGGGTCGTGTAGTGAACAGCTCCATCCCGACCCAGGCAACGCCCATAAGCGCCAGGCCGACCCAGACGCCGGTGCCCAACAGGGTGAAAAGAACAAAGAGGAAGAGGATGATGACAGACAGGTTTTCCATGCGCTTATTCCCCGTGGCTCTGATCGGCCAGATCGCGGACGATACGGTGATTGCCACGGAAGAGGACGTGGACCAGATGATCGGTCAGAGCGATTGCAAGAATGACCCCGCCGATCAGCATCGCAGACTGCGGAATCCACAGCGCGGTTTTGTCCTGACCCTGACTGATGTCGTTGAACTTCCAGCTCCAATAGACAAAGCGATAAGCGTACCAGCAAAAGTACCACATCACCGCTGCACCCACGGAGAAACACCATATTTCAAGGATGCGTCGAACCCGATCGGGAACCGCATTGAGCAGGATCGACACACGAATGTGGCTGCCTCGGTTCAGCGCATTGGCAAATGCCAGAAAGGACGCGGCGGCCATGGCATAGCCGGCGTAATCAGGGGCGCCGGGAAAAACCTCACCGGTCCAGCGAGCCAGCATTTGCACAACGATCAGCAGCAAAATGGCGATCAGGCTAAGCGCTGCCAGAACCCCCGCCGCCTGATAGATGAAATCCAATACGGACCTGAGCCCTCGTAGTGCCGCCATGCTGTCCCCACTATTAGTTATTCTATGGAAACGGGCGGCAGGTTGATCCGCCGCCCATCTTTGGCCAATTACTGAGACGAATTGAACGCATCGACGATGGCCTTGCCCTCGTCACCTGCGGCCTCAAGCCACTCATTGGTCATTGTCACACCGATTTCTTTCAACTCGTTGGTCATCTGTTCGGAGGCCGGACCAACCGTCATGCCGCCATCACGCAGACCTTGTAGGGTAAAGCCGGTGTATTCCTTGGCGCGCCAGTTGCCAGCATATTCGGCAAGCTCGGCGCAGGCCTTGATGACGTTCTTGTTAGCATCAGAAACGCCAGCCCAGATGTCTGAGTTGACCATGACGTAGTTGCGCGGCAGCCACGCGTCCACTTCGTAGAAATAATTTAGGCTTTCCCAAACCTTGCGATCATACCCGGTCGATCCCGACGACACCATCGAGTCTGCGACACCAGTGGCAAAAGCCTGGCTGATTTCTGCAGCCTCGATTGTCACAGGCAACATGCCGGTCAGTTCCGCCAAACGCGACGTGGCATTGTTATAGGACCGGAACTTGATGCCCTCCATGTCGGCGACCGAGTTCACCTCGTCTTTGAAGTACAGCCCTTGCGGCGGCCACGGCACGGCATAGAGCAACGTCAAGTTCTGTTCAGCCAGCAGATTTTCGATCGAGGGTCTTGCCGCCTCCCATAGCTTGGCGCTGTCATCGAACGACGTTGCCAGGAATGGGATCGAGTCGAACCCAAACAGTGCGTTTTCGTTCTGGTGACCGGACAGCAGACGCTCACCAATTGGTGCTTGCCCGGTCTGAATGGCGCGTTTGATGTCGGCGCCTTTGAACAGCGACCCGGACGGATGCGTGACGATTTCAACCTCACCACCGGTGCCTGTGGTCACGCATTTGGCAAATTCCGCACCCGTGGCCGAATGGAAGTTCGATGCCGAATACGCCATTGGCATATCCCATTTCTCGGCCATCGCCGGTGCGGTTGCTGCGGCTGTCAAAGCGGTTGCCGCCAGAAGGCTTGTCAATTTCTTCATCTTTTTCTCCCTGTTTAATTTTGTGTTGCCGGCTTGTGCTACCGGGCATTTCTTAAGTCGCGTAGCGAGACGGCGCATAGACGCTCATGTCTGCGTTTGGGGTCCTGCCCGCGATCATCTGCGCTAGCAGGCGCCCTGTTTTCGGCCCGCCCGTGAGGCCGATATGATGGTGGCCAAACCCCATAAACGCTCCGTCAATTCCCGGCACCTCGCCGATGATCGGGATCGAGTCTGCCGGCGCGGGCCTGTGCCCCATCCATTCTACTTCGTCCTTCCATGTCACGCCCGGAAAGGCCGCCCGGGCATTCTTGCGCATCAGTTCGAACGGTGCCCTCGAAGGCGGCGCATCCAGCCCGCCGAATTCGACAATCCCAGCCAGCCGGATGCGGCCGTCCATCGGCGTGGCAACGAACTTGCCCGAAGCAACCATAACCGGACTTTTCGGCATCGCGGAAGGTTCCACCAATTCAAGATGATAACCACGTTCTGTCTCCAGTGGAACAGAAACGCCCAATTTGCTGGCCAAAGGTCCCGACCAGACGCCCGCAGTCACAATTGCAGTGTCACACGGGATGGTCTCACCAGCCACCCGAACGCCTGAGACTTTACCGTTCTCGTGTACGACATCCTCAACAGCAGCACGGATGACCCTGCCGCCGTTGGCCTCGACATGTGCGGCGAGGTCTTTCACGTACCGCCCGGGATCGGTAATGTGTCCGTGATCGGAAAGTTTGGCAGCAAATCCGATACCTTTGCTGTAGATCGGGTCGTAGGCGTGGAACGCGGCACCCTCTAGTTCTTCCCACTTGAACCCGTGCTTGCGCCGAACACCCCAACCAAAGGCATCGCCTTCGAAATGCTGGCGGTTTTCGTAGAGGAACAGGTAGTCGGAAGGCACAATCCATTTCTCGGCCGTCGTACCCTGAGCCAGTGCCTGATGATCGTTTAGGCTGTCTCCTACTATAGGGGTTAGCGCGGCCGCGATACGTTCGACATCACCTGCGTTTGCGTGTTTCAGATAGCGCGTCAACCACGGCAATAGCTTGGGTACATATCCCCATTTCATGAACAAAGGTTGCGACGGGTCAAACAACATCCTGGGCGCTTTTTTCAAAAGCCCCGGCACCGTGACCGGAATGATCGAGCAAGAAGCCAGCACACCGCCATTGCCATGCGAGGTGCCCTCTCCGGGGCCAGCCTTGTCGATAAGGATGACATCATGTCCGTCACGTTGCAGCCAGACGGCGGTCGAGACACCAACTATACCGGCACCGATAATGGCAATTGTCTTTTTCTCGCTCATGCCGCCACCGCTTTGGAAACAGCATAGTGGTTCAGCTTTGCCTCGTCCGGCTTCCCGCCAAGACCCGGTGTGTTGGGGACAACGACTTGACCCTGTTTCACCTCGAAAGGTTTTTCAAGAATGTCTTCGTTAAGGAAGTATGAGGCCTGATAAAACTCGCAGCCCAGCGTAATTTCCGGCGTCGCGGCGATCATGTGAGCCCCGGCAAGATGTGCCAAACCGGCCTCAAACATATCTCCGCCATACGCGCTGAGACCATGTGCGGCGGCTATGCGGGCGACTGTTTGCCCGCGCGTCAGACCGCCGGATTTCATGATTTTGACCGAGACACCGTCGCAGATCCCTTCGCGTGCAGCGCGTTCCATATCCTCGGGACCAAAGACGCTTTCATCGGCCAGTAGCGGCACATCCGTCATTTGCCGTAGCTTCGCCATCATGCCGTAGTGATGTGCGCGTACCGGTTGTTCGATGAAATCGGGATTGAACGATGCTACGTCCCGTACCCGCGCCGGTGCGTCCTCGATTGACAGACCTTGATTGTAATCTACGCGCACCGAGAACTGTGGGTAATGCTTCGCCAAAAACTCAAACCGCATGATATCGAAAGCATGATCCTTGAACCCAGTCTTCAGCTTCACGATCCGTACACCGTCGTCCTGCAAACGGGCCAGAAGATCTATATCCTGCGCAAAATCGGGGTTGGCGATAGAGCAGCTTAGCGGGATCGCGTCGCGGCATTTCCCTCCCAACAAGGCCCAAACAGGAACGGCGCTGATCCGGCCCGTCAAATCAAGCAAAGCCGCTTCCAGCGCCGCTTTAGCCTCGGTGCAATGCGCAACCGCATATGCGGCCTGCGCCATGATGGCGGCTCTGTCAGCAACCCTCGCCCCCATGACCAACGGACGCAGATACCTATTTAATGCGGCGTAAGTTGCTTCGGGCGTTCCGGTGAATACGGACCAGGGCGAGGCTTCGCCATATCCGTGGCTACCATCCTCGGACGTCAGGCGTAGTACAACGACCTCGCACACACCTTCGACAGATCCAATACCGTGGTCCCGGCGAGATGTGACAGGCAGTTCAAGATGCCACAGGTCGTAACCTATGATTTGTTGTGTCAGATCGACCATTCGTCCTCCCCAGCGGTAGGTGGAAGCCTGCCTTGACCGGCATATCATTTCAAATACTATGTTTTCGTAAGTCCATCATAAGAAATGATAGGGTAAGCTATGTCTCTGCGCTTTCGTCAGTTGCAGGCGTTCCACGCCATCATGGAAACCGGCACTGTGACAGGAGCCGCGTCAGTCCTGGGAATCTCCCAGCCGGGCATCAGCAATCTGTTGGCTCAGTTGGAACGTGAGGCCCGGTTGCCCTTGTTCGAACGCAACAAAGGACGTCTTTTGCCGACGCCAGAGGCCGAGCTTTTGTATCGAGAGGTCGATACCGTGGTCCGCGGGCTGGATCACGTCGCGCAGGCCGTTTCGGATCTTCAGAACAAGCATCCCGGGCAGTTGCAGGTCGCGGCGCCCCATTTGTTGTCGTTCGGTTTCATGCCGCGAGAGATTGCACGCTTTGCCAAGTCACGCCCCAATCTGTCCGTCAGCTTTCAGTCTCAGTATTCTTCGAAAATACAGGAGTGGGTAACCTCGGGCTTGTTCGAGATCGGCATCGTCGAGATGCCAATACTCCACGACACGCTAAACTATCAGGTCTTCCATTTTGAAACGATGGCCACGTTCCCCGAAGGTAGCCATTTGGCGGCCTATGACGAACTGACACCGGAGCTGCTTGAGAACGAGCCGTTCATTGTCATGGGCCCCGAACACCAAACCCATCGCAGAACCCGCGACATTTTTCAGACTGCAGAGCGTACTTGGCAGACGAGAATTCACACGCATTTGTCGGAAAACCTGCTGAGCTTTGTCAAACAGGGCATGGGCGTCGCGATGATTGATCCGTTCACAGTGACCTTCGATGAAGAGGGCGGATATCAAACCCGCCCTTTCAGACCAGCCGTTACGCTGGATCTTGCGATAATCACTGCCAAAGGACGTCCTTTGTCGATGATTGCACAAGAGTTTCTTGCCCAGTTGACCCCGTCAATCGCGTCTTATGCCACCCATTCCGACACCGGTGCCGCAGCTTCGTGAAGCTGTTGTGAGTGGATGTCGACCAGCGTTGGGCCATCATGCTCAACAGCCTGCTTCAACACTTTGCGCAAATCGTCCGGGTCCTTCACCGTCCACGATTTGACCCCAAACGCCGAAGCAACAGCGGCGTGATCGGTCCGATTGAAATCGACGTTGTAGTAACGCTGCCCAAAGCCTGCATCCTGACCCGCTTTGATCCAGCCAAAAACCGAGTTCGAGAATACGATCGAGGTAATCGGCATCTTGTGCCGCACCATCGTTTCAAATTCGCCACAGGTGAAGCCGAAGGATCCATCCCCCATAACGGACAGTGTCTTGACTGATGGCCGACCCACATGCGCGCCCATAGCGGCGCCCAGCGAATACCCCAACGCGCCATGCGCCCGATTGGTGATAAAATGCCGCCCCGGTTTGCGCCAGCGATAGTGCGCGCTGAAGTAAGGGCACGGGGTGCCCGGATCAGCCACGACAATCGCATCATCGTCCAGGATGTCTGCAAGAACCGCCATTACGGCTTCGGGCCGGATCGGAGTTTCCCGACTTGCCGCAAGCGGAGCGAACGCATTCAACTTGGCTTCCCAAGCGGAACGGGCCTGGGCCGCTCCACCAAGGCCTGGCAGATCGTTCCGCGTTTTCAGCGATCGCGCCAAGGCCTCCAGCGCCAAACGGGCATCGGCACAGATGGCGACTTCGGTCTGATAATTTGCGCCAATCACCATCGGGTCGCTGTCTATATGGATAATAGTGGCGTCGCGCCCGGGGCTGCACCAGCGTTCAGTCGTGACCGACCCCGCGCGGCATCCGACAAACATGACCACATCTGCCTGATCCACAACGGCGCGCGTGGCCGGAACACCACCGTTCGAGCCAACGACGCCCAAGGCCAGCGGATCCGTTTCGGCAATGGAACCCTGACCGGAAACTGTTGTGGCAACTGGGATATCCAACAGGGTTGCAACTTGGCGCAACGCCTCCTCGGCCCCGGAAAGAACCGGCCCGCCGCCACAAACGATGACTGCTGACTTAGCTTTGGCCAGGATATCCGCGGCCGCTTCAATGGCATCCAGATCCGGTCCAGCCCGTTCGGCGGGATAGCTGCGGTGGCGTGCATCTGCCCATACCTCGGCTTCGTCCACCTGTCCTTTCTGCGTATCAAAGGGCAGCGCCAGATGTGTTGCGCCCGGTGTTCCGGTCGTCATAGCACGAAACGCAGCCCGCACCATCGCAGGCAAACGCGAGGCGTCGTCCAGAGACGCATTCCACTTTGCCAACGGCTTGAACAGCGCAGCCTGATCCAACTCAGTCAACGGGTATTTTCCGCGGCTGGTCGTCGCCACGTCAGAGGTGATCGCCAGGATGGGAACCGAACTTTCGCTGGCCTCGATCACCCCTGGCAGTATGTAAGTCGCCCCGCCTCCGGACGGGCCTTCGCAGACGCCCGGCTTGCCAGTGACGCGTGCGTATCCATCCGCCATATAGGCCGCGTGACGTTCATCCCGGGTCAGAATGTGCTGAATACCATGATCCATCCGCGCCAACGCGTCATAGAAGGGCAACGTGGTATCACCGCACAGGCCGAACATGTGTTTCACGCCGTGTGCTTCCAACATGCGCACCATTGCCTCAGCACCTGTCAGATAGTTCGTCCCGGTCATCGCTGGTTTCCTTTGATTTTAATCTGCATGCAGACCTGTATACAGTTTTGTATATTGATTTCAAGAGCAACCTGTGGCACGCCTTGGCAAACGGAAAAAGGCGGCACTTATGGCAGGTCCACGCGTTGACGACATCTATGATCAGGTAAAGGCGATGGCCGTCTCGTTTCACCTTCGACCAGGTGATCGGTTGAACGAGGTGGCGCTGTCGAAGGAATTGGGCGTCAGCCGCACGCCTCTGCGCGAAGCCCTGAACCGGTTGGTGGCCGAACACCTGTTCGACTTTCGCCCTGGCCTGGGCTTTTTCTGCCGCCCGCTGGACCCGCAGAGCGTGTTTGATCTGTTCGAGCTGCGCCAGATCATCGAATCCGCCGCTGCACGCAACGCTTGCGCAAAGGCGTCTGACAGAGACCTAGAAACACTTCATGATGAGCTTTATGCGACTGGCATCGACATCACCGGCCTGACCGTCGAAGAAGCCGTCAGCAGGGACGAAGAATTTCATCTGGGCATTGCCAGGCTATCGGGCAACAACGAACTGGTGCAAACCCTGACCCGGATCAACGAACGCATCCGATATATCCGCTGGGTTTCCATGAGCTTGGATCGGGTTCAACGCTCGAAAGACGAACATAAACGGGTCATGCAGGCCTTGCTGGATCGCGACGCGGATGAGGCCGCGCGCGTACTGGGCGCGCATATCTCCAAGCGAATAGATCAGGTGCAGGACGCCGTGCGCCACGGGATATCCAGCATCTACATGGAAGGGTCCGAAGACATCTCGGCCCGCATTATCGAGGAGGCGCACGGATGATCGCCCAAGGTGGCAAATCCATTTACGGAGCGTCAGTGGGCATTCTGATGCTGGACGCCCAATTCCCACGCATCCCCGGTGATATGGGAAATGCGCTGACATGGCCTTTTCCGGTGCTCTATCGCATTGTGCGGGATGCCTCGCCGGACCTGGTCGTTCGGCACCGGGCCGAGGGCATGTTGGACGCATTCATTGATGCCGCGCGTGAACTGGTCAAGGACGGCGCGGACGGCATTACCACCAATTGCGGGTTTCTGTCCCTGTTTCAGAAAGAGCTGTCCGAGGCTGTACCGGTTCCGGTCGTGACTTCATCTTTGATGCAGGTGCAGATGGTGAACGGCATCCTTCCGGTCGGAAAACGCACGGGGGTTCTGACCATTTCCGCCTCCACTTTGACCCGTGATCATCTGCGCAGCGCTCAGGTGCCGGACGATACACCCATCAGTTCCACCGAAGGCGGGCGCGAATTCACACGCGCGATACTTGGGAACGAACTTGCCCTGGATGTTGATAAGGCCCGTGCCGATAACGTTGATGCCGCAATTGCGCTGCAGTCCGAAAATCCGGACCTTGGCGCGATTGTGCTGGAATGCACGAATATGTGCCCATACGCGGCAGATATTCAGCGCGCTACCGGTTTGCCCGTCTTTTCCATTGTGACATTGGTCAGTTGGTTTCAAGCTGGACTTGTGCCGCCGCGCTTTCCCAATCCCTAAAGGGCGCGGCGGTCAGGCCTAAGGTCTCTTTTGTCCACCAATTCGTGCATTGCGCTTACCGGAAAAAGACCGTAAGCGTCCCGACCGCCGGTCGCAGCCTACCCGGTTATCAAAACAAGGACTGAAAACATGAAAACTACATTGGTCTGCTCCGGCGGACTGGATTCCGTGTCGCTTGCGCATGTGCTGGCCGCGGAAGGAAACCTGTCACGGCTTGTGTCTTTCGACTATGGTCAGCGCCACACCAAGGAACTGACCTTCGCGGCCCTCTGTTCAGAGCGGCTGAGCGTGCCCCATCACGTGATTGATCTGCGTTCTGTCGGCGCGTCGCTGACAGGCTCGGCCTTGACCGACGATGTCGACGTGCCTGACGGGCATTACGCGGAAGAAACGATGAAGGTCACGGTTGTCCCCAACCGCAATGCGATCATGCTGACCATCGCTTATGGCGTGGCAGCAGCGCAGGGTGACCACGCAGTCGCGACAGCTGTGCATGGCGGCGACCATTTCATCTATCCCGATTGCCGTCCGGCATTCACAGATGCGTTTGACACCATGCAGCGCGCCGCGTTGGACGGCTACGCGGATGTGGCGCTGCATGTGCCATTCGTCCACCGCAGCAAAGCCGATATTGTCCGCGAAGGCGCGCGCTTGGATACCCCGTTCGATCAGACGTGGTCCTGTTACAAGGGCGGCGACGTGCATTGTGGCCGTTGCGGAACATGCGTTGAACGGCGCGAGGCGTTTGATCTGGCCGGTGTGCCGGACCCAACGCAATACGAAGACGCCGAATTCTGGAAGTCGGCCATCGCGGGGGCACAGGTCTGATGTACCGGATCACCAAGGAATTCCACTTTTCCGCCTCGCACCAGCTAACCCACCTGCCTGATGATCATCAGTGTGCCCGGATGCATGGACACAACTATGTCGTCGTGGTCGAATTGGCCCGGCGCGAGTTGAACGCGGATGGGTTCGTGCGGGATTACCACGAGCTGAAATCGCTCAAGACCTATATCGACGACGAATTTGACCACCGGCACCTGAACAATGTGCTGAACGTCGTGTCGACTGCCGAAAACCTCGCGCGGCACTTCTTTGACTGGTGCGCGGCCCGCTGGCCCGAAACCGCTGCGGTGAAAGTGTCCGAGACGCCCAAGACATGGGCCGAGTATCGCCCATGACCCTTAGAATATCAGAAATTTTTGGCCCCACAGTACAGGGCGAAGGCGCGCTGATCGGTCAGCCGACGGTATTTGTACGCTCGGGCGGGTGCGATTTCCGGTGCAGCTGGTGCGACAGCCTCCATGCGGTCGACAGCGCCTATCGCCACGATTGGGCAGCAATGGAAACGCAGGCCGTTTGGTCCGAGGTCCAGCGTTTGTCAGGCGGGCGGCCACTGACCGTGTCTCTGTCTGGCGGAAATCCCGCCATTCAGGATTTTGGCCCGCTGATCCGGCAGGGCAAAGCGGAAGGCTATGCCTTTGTATGCGAAACCCAAGGGTCAATCGCAAAGCCGTGGTTTTCCGACCTTGCTATGCTTGTTCTCAGCCCGAAACCCCCCAGCAGTGGCGAGGATATGGATTGGACGGCGTTTGACGCCTGCCTCAACGTGCGCCCTGCGCAAACTGTCCTCAAGATCGTGATCTTTGACGACACTGATTTTGACTGGGCACGCAGCGTAGCCGACCGGTATCCGGACCTTCCGCTTTACCTTCAACCCGGTAACCCGGAAACCGATCCGGCCAGCCCGGTTGATTTGACCAATGCCACCAGACGTGTGGAATGGCTGATAGATAAGACTTTGAATGCCGGTTGGTTCGCGCCTCGCATTCTGCCCCAGCTACATGTGCTGATCTGGGGCAACAAACGCGGCGTCTGAGTGCAGGAGAGATAACATGACCGATAGTATCTACAGTAACCTCACCCAGTTGGGCGGAGACACCAAAATGCCAGCCAGCCCGGAAGAGGCGGTTCTGGAACGCGTGCAGAATCCGCAGGCTGATGTGGATTACAACGTGCGCTTTACCGCGCCCGAATTCACCTCGCTTTGTCCGATGACGGGCCAGCCGGATTTTGCCCACCTGGTGATAGATTACGTGCCCGATCAGTGGTTGGTGGAAAGCAAGGCGCTCAAGCTGTTTCTGGGCTCGTTCCGCAATCATGGCGCCTTTCACGAAGATTGCACCATCTCGATTGCCCGCCGGCTGCAGGAGTTTCTGGAACCCCGGTGGCTGCGTATCGGAGGGTACTGGTATCCGCGCGGGGGCATTCCGATCGACGTGTTCTGGCAAACTGGCCCAACGCCCGAAGGCGTCTGGATCCCGGATCAGGGTGTGCCGCCTTACCGTGGGCGTGGTTGACCACGATGACTTGAGAGGGGTGAAGGCCCCTGCCTGACAAGCAATCAAAGGGGCCCCCGCACCGGTTTGAAACGTGGCGTTTTGGCAGTGGTGGTAATTTTGTTTCGCCCGAGCTTGCGGTTTTGAAACATCATGACAATCCAACATTGATGGGTTAGATGTTTCCTTAATGTAAGAACAAATTCCTGGTGACGATTGTGGAACAGGTGGCCTTCAATTTTGAGATGGGAGTCGTTTGCGCCCTTCTTGCCTTCACCGTATTTCTCTTTGTATCCGAAATCGTCAGAATTGACCTTTCTGCCATACTTGTTCTGGTCCTTATCGGCCTTCTCAGTTACGCGCCCGGGCTCGAAAAGCTCGCTGACGTGCCGCACCTGTTTGATGGATTTGCATCCAATGCGGTGATTTCCATTATCGCGGTCATGATCGTCGGCGCTGGCCTCGACAAGACCGGCATAATGAACAAAGTCGCCGCCGTTATTCTGAAATATGGCGGTACGTCCGAGAAACGCGTTCTGCCGATTATTTCGGGCACTGTTGGGGTCATTTCCTCGTTCATGCAGAACGTTGGGGCCGCCGCGCTATTTCTTCCGGTCGTCAGCCGAATATCTTCCCGATCAGGCATCCCGTTGTCGCGTTTGCTGATGCCTATGGGGTTCTGCGCCATCCTTGGCGGCACAATGACGATGGTCGGATCTTCGCCTCTTATCTTGCTGAACGATCTGATCCAGTCGGCCAACAATGGCCTGCCCGAAGGTCAGAAAATGGAGCAGTTTGGCCTGTTTTCTGTGACACCAATCGGGATTGTTCTGATCCTGACCGGCATCGCCTACTTTCTGCTGCTGGGTCGGTGGGTTTTACCCGGTGATGAGGGATCGGAAAACACCGGAACCGGACAGGGAACGCAGGAGTATCTGCAACGTGTCTACGGCCTGAAAGCCGATGTTTTCGAAGTAATCGTTCCAGCCGAAAGCCCTTTGGTCGGGCAGATTCTGGCCGACATAAATCACGAAAACCACCTGTACATCATTTCGACATTCTATCGCGGCAAAACCTCGATGGTTCAGGTTCTGACGGCCGAAATTGCCGCGCCTTGCCGATTGGCGATCATTGGCCGGCGCTGGGTCGTAGAGGAGTTTGCGCAAAAATACGGGCTAACCGTCCTGCCGGCGTTAGACATCTTTGTCGAAGAATTCGCACCAACCAATGCAGGCATCGCTGAAGTTGTCATAACACCCGACAGCAAGCTGATCGGGAAATGCCCACGCGAGCTATTGTTCCGCAAGACATACGGCATGTCGTTGCTTGCCATCCATCGCGGCGAGGAAACGCTCAGCCATGTTGAATCCGAAACGCACGAGTCCACTCAAATCGGGCTTGAGGAGTTTCACGCAGGCGACATGCTAGTGGCCCATACACGGTGGGACAACTTGATGCGGATCAAGCGCGATCCCGATTTTGTGGTCGTCACCACCGACTTCCCGCAAGACGAACTGCGCCCGCAAAAGGTCGGTTGGGCGCTGGCGTTTTTCGCCGTTTCCTTGTCGATGATCCTGTTCACCGACATTCGGCTCTCGCTCTGTCTATTAACCGGAGCCGCGGGAATGATGCTGACACGTGTGTTGAGTGTCGATGAAGCCTACCGTGCGGTCGGATGGAATACTGTTTTTCTGCTCGCATGCCTTATTCCATTGGGTCAGGCGGTACAGAATACCGGCACGGCTGCGTGGATTGCACAACAGATCATGATCATTCTGGACGGCTGGCCGATCTGGTCCCTTCAGGCAGGCGTTGCGGTTCTGGCTACGGCGTTTTCATTGGTGATGTCCAACGTCGGAGCCACTGTTCTGCTTGTGCCATTGGCCGTTTCCATTGCGGTGGCAGCTGGCGGAAATCCGGCCGTATTTGCCCTGACGGTTGCCATATCAACATCGAACAGCTTCATAATCCCGACCCATCAGGTAAACGCCCTGATTATGGGTCCTGCAGGGTATAAAGTCATGGACTTTGTGCGCTCAGGGGGGGTTATGACGATCCTGTTTCTTGTTGTTTCACTCCTGATGCTCAATTTGCTGTACTGACCGCTTCGGCAAGCAGGAATGGGCCCGTGATTGCAAAGCCTTACAGCTGTAAACTACCGCTCGCTGAATGCGCGTTCCATTGTCATCTGCACCGGCTTCAACAGGTAGGAAAGCAGCGTCTGTTCACCCGTCGTCATTTCCGCAACAACAGTCATCCCAGCCTGAAGCGGACGCTCCCACGGGCCCGTGCCAACCTTGGCTTCGGCCAGTTTAAACGAGGCCCTGAAATAGGTTTCACCGGTTTGTTCATCCGTCAGAGGCACAGGATAGATGGATTGCAGGCGTCCTTCGACCTTACCGAAACGCCGGGCATCAAACGTGTCTACGCTTACTGAAACCGGCTGATCCACCTCAACATGGCCGACATCGGAATTTGCGATACGTGCTTCTACGACCAAGGCGCGACGGGTTGGCAAAATCTCAAAAATCACTTCACCCGGCGCGATGACTTCCCCTGGGTTAGGATATGTTGCCGCCTGAATAATTCCACGTGCTGGGGCGGAAATACGCAGTGCCGACAATTTTGAATCTACGACGTCCAGCGATATCTCCAATTCCACGCGCTTTTGCTCAAGTTCGGCCCATCGGGTCAGCACCTCATCTCGCAACGCCAGGGTTTCTTCAGCTTTGGCTGCGCGGGCCAGCATCAATGCGCTCTGTGCTTCGGCAAGGCGCACCCGGGCGTCCGATGCAGCCGCGCGAACCGCGTCCACTTCATCCTCTTCCTCAAGGAAATCGCTCAGGGATTTTAGACCCTGCATTCGCAGTTGCGCGTATCTCTCTAGAATTTCCTCTTTCTTTCGAACGCGGTCCTGCGCGAACTGCGAGGCCTGTGTCAGGATATCCAATGTCCCCTCTTGCTGTTTGATCGTGGCCAGCTGAATGCGTTGGCTTTCAGCATAAAGGTCCAACCTTGCGGCTGCAGAAATCAGGCCCTTGCCTCTGAGCGCATCAATTTCCGCCTTGTCAGGCACTGCTTCGCGATCCAATACCGCCAGTACAGCGGACGCTGTGGCCAAGTCTCGCTGAACCGCAGCAAGCTGGCCCGACGTGACATCTCTTTCCCGCGTCAGATCCGGGTGATGCAGTTCAACCAGCAAATCCCCCGCCTCAACCAACTGGCCGTCGCGAACGTGAACAGCCCGAACAATGCCGCCGGGCATCGTTTCGATTTGTGGATACGCGCCAACTGGCAGGATCGTCCCTGGGGCGCGGGTGACCTGGGGAACAGCAGTTTGCCCCGCCAGAACCACCAGGCATCCAACCATGGCCGAAACCGCAAGCGACAGGAAGGCCGCAAATCTTGGCCGCCGCATTCGACGCCTCCAATTCGCGCGTTCCATTGGACCGGACGTGTCACTTTTCTTAGAACCTGATTTCACTGTGCCCTCCCAAGCGTTTTCAATACGGCATGAAGTTTCTTGCGTCCTGCATCACCTGTGCTGTTCACGACAACCTTGTCGCCATTCAGAAAGATGAAGCGGTCGGCGATCTGCATGAATGAGCGATCCGCCGTTGCTATGACCACTGTCTTGCGCCCTTGCTGCGCGCGGATCCAGTTCCTGAAACACGCCCGTCGATGGTCGGAAAGGCCGTTGGTTGGATCGGAAAACAGAAAGACCGAAGAAGGGCGCGCCATGCTGCGTGCAAGGACTAGCGACTTTAAGGTTGCCGATGGCATCTGCGCCAGGTCACCGTCGGTCAAACGAGTGTCGATGCCCTTTGGCAGAAGGCCTTGGTCATCCAGCAAATCCATATCGGTCAAAGCAGCCATAATGTTGTCATCAGTGAGAGACGGCGAGGCCAATCGAAAGTTCTGGGCAACAGTTCCGTAGAACATCGACATGTCGTAAGTGGCGTAGGTTATGGATTTACGCAATTCGTCCCTGGCAATCTGACGAACGTCGATGCCGTCATGTTCAATCGTACCTGCCAGAGGCGCGAAAAGGCCGTCGATCAGATCCAGCACCGCTGTGCGACCGGCCGCATCGCTGCCCATGACCAGAACCACTTCGCCCGGATCACAGTTGAAACTGGCTTGCGAAAGGACAGGCGCGTTCAAAGGATCCGGTCGGTACGTGACAGAGGAAAACGCAATCGCGCCGTTTAAAGTTTTTTGGTGCGTTTGTTCCAGCCCCACTTCGATCTCCTCGCCAAGATCAAGGACGCGATCCGCCTGATTTCGACTGCTTCGGAAGGACAGGATCTGGGGGAAGCTGGAATACAGAGACTGAATCGGCGCCAAAATTTTGGACACCAACGCAATCGAAGCGATCAACGCACCAAAGCTGATATCACCGCGCAACGCGCCATGCGCACACAAGATGATTGCCCCCATCGTCGCAAGTGCCGTGACGGATTGAGCCAATGATTGCGCAAGCGCCTGAAACTGACGGCTGCGGCGCGCGGCCGCTTCTGCGCGCTGTGCAAGAGGCATGCAGCGGTCCAACCATTGGTTTTGCATCCCCAGATTTGCAATGGCCCGCTGGTTAAGAATAGCGTCCTGAACGCCCGACTGGCTAGCGGCGGCGGCCTCTGCCGTTTTTTGATCCAACCGTTTTTGGTGTGGGATGATGATTGCGCCAAGCAAGACAAGAAAGACCGCCAAGCCGAGCGTCAGCAGCCCGACCTGCGGTGCGAGATATGCAAGGACCGCAAAGAAAATAACCACGAATGGCAGATCCAGAAGGGTCGTCATGACCTGCCCGGTAAATGCATCGCGCAAGGATTCGAATTGGCGAAAACGCGATAGCTGTTGGTTTACATCCGTTTTCCCGAGCTGGCTCAGCGGCAGTGACATCAGTTTGCGAAACAGCGCAATCATCAACTGACGCTCTCCACGCCAGCCAACATATGCCAGCGCCCTCGTGCGTGCATGGCGGAAGCAAAGGTCTGACGCCCCCACAATCACCACACCGATCATCAGCGAAACCAGCAAATTAACAGAACCCGACGGGATGACCCGCTCATAGATGCCCATGATCAGCAAGGGAGCCATAAGCCCCAGAACGTTGGATAACAACGAGGCGATCAGCAGCCAGGGCAACATCGGGCCTAATTCTGCGAATGCCGAGCGGACAGATGTGAACCGCCTGTCTGTCTGGTGATGCGTGAAGCGGTCGATCCGGATGACGGTGCACCATCGGCGGCCGGGCTTGAGGTGGTTCAGATCTGGGTTCAGATCGTCGCTGATTTGCAGCGTGCCACCCATCCGATCCAACGCCAGGTAGCAGGCACCATTGTCCGGTATGATCAATGCCGGGCATTCGTGATCCGTGATCTCGCGTTCACGACATCTGATCTGCGTGTAGGGGATATTGAGGTTTTCCAACGTCTCGAAAATGTCATCCGGGCGGAGCCGATCCAGCACGTGCGGAAACGCCTCAAGCAGCCGGTCTTCATTATTGCGCCAGCCACCCGCCAACAGCAGTCTAAATAGCAACCCGCTTGCAATCTGAGTGTTCATTACGGTCATGCGGCACCCTTTTTCCAGGCTTCTGCGGCTGCCCGTTCAAGATCTGCGTCCACCGCCCATGCCGCCAGATCCAGGGTGTTTGACAAACTTAAGCGAACGCACCTGCCCGTTATCTGCCTCATCCGAGGGTCCGGGCTTGCCACAAGTATCGTGGGCCGCGGTGAAACGGATTGGAGGTAATCCGCCAGAGCTTGGCGTTCCGTTGTATCTAGAACCGCTGTTGGTTCATTCATCAAAAGCACCCGCGGCCGCAGCGCCAAGGCCCGTGTCAATGCAATGAGATGCCGGTTCACCGGGTCGGCCTCAAACCCGGTTCCGGTGCTAAGTTGGGTTGCATAACCCATGGGCAAACGGTGAATGCGCTTCTCTAGCCCAAGTGCGACGGCAACTTGCTTGGCGCGATCAACGGTCTCTGCATCACCAAAAGCGCTGATGTTTTCAAGCAGTGTTCCCGACAAGATCGCGGGCTCGGCTTCGAGCGCAACCAGCGCGTCCTGCCCGCGCCACCCGATCAGCTGTGAGGCCGGTATGCCGCCAATGAGCAACCTGCCCTCATCCGGCTCTCGCTGCCCCGTCATTGCGTCAAACAAAGTTTCGACCATCCAACTTTCTTCGGGCTCAATCAAAACGCCCTGCCCTTGCTCCACCTGAAAGTTGAGGGGCAAGAAAGCTCCTCCCTCTCCTTTCAAACGGCGCATGGACAAACCGGAAACCCTGATTTGCCCCAAGTGATCGTAGGAAAGCCCTACACTTTGCCCGGTTTCAAGCTGATCCATTTCGTTCAATCGTGTTTGTGAAATGGCAGAATTTTCCGACTGAACCCACATCGCCATGAGTTTGGTCAACGGCTGGATAATTCGGCCATTCAACAGCATGCAGGCAGCCAATTCGGCGATACCGATCAGGTTGATGATCACCAGGTAGGCCCCCAACAACCCCATCGCAGCAACAGTCATCTGCGAAAAAAAGGCTCCAAAGCTTTGTGCAAAGCCCGAGAAATGGATCAGCTTTTTGCTGAGATCGACGGTCTGATCTTCAAGCAATTCAAAGCGGCGGGCCATTTGTGGCTCCATCCGGTTTGCCTTGACCGTGGGCATGTTTGACAAAATCTCGGACAAAAACGCGTATCGGCGTGTGTCCAGGGACTTGCGGCGCTTGAACAGGGCCCACTGCGCGCGCTTCATGGCCGCCGCGAAGACGATCACGACGCCAAACGCGCCCAGTGGCACCAAAATCAGCCACCCCCCGATCAAGCCGATCAGAATCGCAAACAAGACCGTAAAGGGCAGATCAATCGAGAGTGTTTGCCCCTGCCCCGAATGGTAGTCCCGCAACTGGCCGATAGCTGCGTAGCGTTCCGCATAATTGCTGGCGGGTTCGCGGGAGAAGTCCAAAGAATTCGCGTTCAGAACTTTGGTCATAAAGCGGCGGTAATTCCAGACCGCTGCCCCCTCAGCCGTGGTTGTCAAAAGGACGGCACGGCACTGTCTCAGCATCAGCTCCATACCGGCACCGATCACCAGCGCCACCGTCAATACGCGCAGCGTGTCGGTAGACTGGAACGGGATGACCCGATCGAATATCAGCAAGATGGAAATCGGCATCAAAAGCGACAGAGTATTCATAGTCAAACAGGCAACCCAAAGCGGGATATCAAAGTGAGGTGCCGAAATGCGACCAACAAATCCACGCGGTTCCATGATGCTTTTCACCCCCTTGGTCATTTCAGCAGGAGTGGTCAGTTTCCGTTTAAGACCCGTAAATTCCCCGACGCATCATTCCTAAGATTTACTTTTAAATTTAGTCGCTTAGTTGCCCGTTTTCGGCGGGCGCGTGTTACCAAATACGGTGAATCAGTTGTTGGTTGGGGAATTGTGCGATGGGTAAACTAGAGAACGACTTGAATTTTCGCACAAGATCCGCACAGGCGGATATGGACGAGCAACACGAGATCGCCTCTCATTTTTCCCGCAATGTCGTCGGACCAAGCGAAGATCCGACGCGCAGTTCGTTACACACGGGCCAAAAGTTCTCTGGGACAATGGAACGCAACACTCGGAACGAGGGTGCCCCGGAAGAGTTGAACCCTCGCACCGTGCATGCGCAACAGCCCGGCAACGTCACAAACACTGATCCTGTCGCCCATACCTTTCATTCAACGAACACGTTGGCTGGATCAATTGCACAGAACACCAAGGCAGAGGCGATGAAAATTGTCGAAAGCGCGGCCGGGGTGGAAACATTCATTGTCGCAAGTCCAGCGGCCCAAACAAGCGAAGGTGGGGGAATTACTCATGTAAGCGGTCCGACCTCTCGCCCGGAGCTGCCAAGCGTACCCAATCTGGATGCAGTCCCAGCAATACCAACCGACACGCAGACCGGAAACAACGCGCCGCAAGAGGTCACTCTAGACAACATCTCTGTCGCAGAGAACGCCATTGGCGCGGTGATCGGGAACATCTCGGTCGTAGACCCGGACGCATCGGACACGCACAGCTTTGACATTTCGGACGACCGTTTTGAAATCGTGGACGGCAAGTTGCAGCTAAAGCCCGGCATTGCGTTGGATCATGAAGAAGCGGCGCAGATAGAGGTCGACGTCACCGTCACGGACGCTGGCGGGTCCACCCTGACCGAGCGTTTCATCGTGGACGTTCAGGATGTGAACGAGGGTCCGACAGATCTGGTGCTGGACAACACTTCTGTTGCCGAGAACGCCAATGGCGCGGTGATCGGAAACATCTTGATCGCAGACCCGGATGCGTTGGATATGCACAGCTTTGACATCTCGGACGACCGTTTTGAAATCGTGGACGGCAAGTTACAGCTAAAGCCCGGCATTGCGCTGGATCATGAAGAAGCGGCGCAGATAGAGGTCGACGTTACCGTCACGGACGCTGGCGGGTCCACCCTGACCGAGCGTTTCACAGTGGACGTTCGGGATGTGAACGAAGGTCCGACGAGTCTGGTGCTGGGCAACAGTGCTGAAAACCTCATTCAGAATGGCAGTTTCGAAGAATTTGATTTGGATAAGGGCAAGTGGAAAGGCTTTGGCTCGGATGAAAGCGGGTCCTGGCAAGACGCGCATGGATTGGAAATTTGGGATCATCTAGGTGGTACGAAAGCGTCCGATGGCGATCAGCTGCTTGAGATGGATCATGGTCGGGGCGTCGACAGTATTTCCCAGGTCGTCCAGACAGAGGATGGTCATCTCTATGATCTTGGCATTGACCTGCGTGAGCGCCTCGCGGGTGGAACCGATACAGTCGAGGTCTTTTGGAACGGCAATCTGGTGGCGGAGCTGGATCCGCAATCCGCAGATTGGGAAACGTTCCAGCTGCAGGTTGTTGGGACCGGGCAAGACACGCTGGAACTGCGCGAACCTGAGGGCCAGAATGATACCTACGGCGCCTTGGTTGATAACATCACACTGACCGCCGCAGAGCAGACCGTAGCCGAATATGTCGATGAGGCCGTCGTGGGGCAGCTCAGTTTCGTGGATCCGGATCTGTACGATACCCATAAGTTCGAAATCTCGGATGAACGGTTCGAAGTTATTGACAATCAACTGCGCCTGAAACCCGGCGTGGCACTGGACTATGAAGAGGCATCCTCGGTCACTATTGATGTCACGGTGATTGACGAAGGCGGGTTACGTCAGACCGAAAGCTTTACGGTCAATGTGGCGGATACGGACGAGATGACGTTTTCGTCAGGGTTTCACGCCAAATACTTCGACGTTGATCATCGTCTTTCCAAACTGGAAGACATCAACTGGACCGCAGAGCCAGCCCATGAAGAAGTTAAGCCCGAAATCAACTACGCTAACGGTCACGACACATTCTGGGATGGAGGCGCAAAAGACACGTTCGGCGTCCAGATCAATGGCAGTATCGAGGTTGAGCAAAGCGGAACATTCACTTTCTTTCTGGGCGCTGATGATGGTGCGATGTTGGTAATCAACGGCAAACCCGTTGTTGAAAATGACGGGCTGCACGGGTTTCGAACTCGAACAGGTGAAATTGAGCTTGAACCGGGAACACATTCGATCGAAATCCGATACTTCGAAAATTACGGTCGGGCTGGACTGAAGCTTGAATGGGAGGGGCCAGGTCTTGATGGGCGAGAGTTGGTTACAGCCCCGGACATATCCGAGGCCCAAACCGTTTCGGGCATGCCGCTGGCCATTGATGTGGATATGGGAACGCTCAGCGTGACCGATGAAACCACGTTCGAACTGACAGGTCTGCCCACCGGAACAATTATCGAGACTGGCGGAACCGCATTCGCGGCAAACGCGGACGGGGCCGCAGAGATGGGAGGCTGGCAAGGTGGGATGATCACAGTAACATCGCCGCCAGAATTTGAGGGAACGGTCGAAGCAGCCCTGCATCATTCTACGCCAACCGGTGAAAACAGCAGTCATGACGGCGTACAATACCTGACTTTCGAAGTAACTGAGGCTGACCTGCCCTCACCAGATGCCAAAATGGTGGGCGGTTTCCGTGCTAGTTATTTTGACATGGACAACAGGTTGTCAAAGCTGGACGACATCGACTGGTCCGCTGACCCGACGCATCAGGAATTTGTGCCTGAAATCAATTTTGAAAACAGTCGCAGCTCGTTCTGGGAAGGCGGTTCAAGGGATACGTTTGGGGCAAAGCTCGAAGGTAAAATCACAATAGAAGAAGGCGGTTCCTACACGTTTTTTGCCGGTGCGGACGATGGCGTAGCGGTCTTCGTCAACGGGGTTAGGATCGTGGACAATGATGGTCTGCATGGGTTCCGGACGCGGTCCGGAGAAATCGACTTGGAACCCGGCACTTATGATATCGAAGTTCGGTATTTTGAGAACTACGGCCGTGCGGGGCTGAAATTGGAATGGGACGGGCCGGACACAACGGGGCGCGAGCTTTTGCAGGCTGACGCACAACCAATAGTCGAAGAAAACGGGACGGTCGAAGTCGCTATCGAGCTGGACCAAGCAAGTGATCAGGCCGCCGTATCTCTGGAAGGGCTGCCACCAAATACGCTGCTGATCAGCGGTGAGAATTCACTGATGACAGATGGCGGTTCGGCGGATCTGTCTGGCTGGGATCTCGACTTTCTTGAGATATCCCCGCCCCCCGGATTCGAAGGCGCAATCGAAGGGGAAATCTCGGTGACGGACACCGGATTTAACGGGGCGCAATTGACCTCGGAGATTCCCTTTACACTGGACGTCGGGCAGACAGATGAAGTTGCGAAAGACGTTGCCCCTGATTTGTCCGAAACGCTTGCCGCGACAATACAGGCTGAACCGCCCGCGCCGTGGCACATGGATCAGTCGCAAAGCGACGGGGACAACGATGGTGATGTCATGGCCGAAGCGGTACTGACCAACCCGGGCTCTGAGATCTCGTGTATCGAGACCGAAGCCTATGAGCGCATTGATTGGTAGCGGGACTCAGCCATGTTTACGGGCCACGATCCACGTCGGGTTATATGTCAGGGACACGCCATCATCGTCGCCAAAGTGCCGGACATATTGTTCCGTGAATTGGGCAAGACTGGTTTTGGTCCAGACCTTCTGCGCGCGCCCGTTGACCCCAGTTCTTCGAAGATGATTGAGAACGCCTCGGGGCGTATCGAAGTGCAGAGCAGAAAGGTTTTCGCCGCAACTGATAATCTCTAATTGGCCTTCGACTGCCGCGGCCAAATCTTCAGATCGGCACAAGCCCGGCGCTTTGGCAGTGGAACCGACTTTCACCAGTTCCCGGTACTGTTCCGGTCCAAAGCCTGAAACCGCCAACCACCCACCAGGAGCCAATGCTTTGGCTGCGCGCTGCAGAAAGGTTGCAGGGTCATGCAACCATTGGACCATAGACGCTGACGTGATTAGCTTTGGCTGAAACGGCCATTCGACGATTTTGGCGTCGCCGCACAAAAAGTCCGCACCGACGGCCGTTGCGGTCTCAGCTGCTTCGGGCGACAGGTCATTGACCGTCAACTGACCAATATCGAATGCGCTACATACCCGATGCGTGAGGTGGCCTGTGCCACACCCAAATTCCAATCCGGTCGCGAATCGATGCGGTGCACCGCCGGCCCGCATCTCATGGACCAGCCGATCCGCGATTTTGGCCTGCTGGCTGGCCGAGCCGTGATAGCTGCGGAAACTGCGGCTGAAACTGCGCTGAACGCGATCTGCGATCTGTACGTTCATGCGACCCACTCCTGCCAGTTCTGACCTTCGCGAAACGGGACATGCGGGGTGGCAATTCCACGCACGGCAGATTGTTGGTGCGCCCATGCCGCCTCTTGCGCGGGGGTCGGGATAATACGGTCCCGCTGGGGGATCCAAATCCGGTCAAACGCCACCTCGGGTGCGCCACCACGGTCGATCACGGCGTGAAGCTCTGCCTGCGCAGCCTCCAGATCAATTTCAGGAACCGGCCCGTTCATTCCAGCACGGCGACAGAACTTTGCGAAACTGGCTTCGGTCAGATTATCCGCCGTGGCGCGGATCATATCCGGCGCGATGCCACGCTCGGGGTCAGCCGGACATAGCGTACCGCTGACAGCAATCAGCCGATCGGGACGAAACCCAGTTTGCGCCAGCCAGTGGCCCGCAGATGCGACGCCAAAAGAAAAGGCAATCAAATTGACGCGGTTATATTGCGCAATATCAGGCAGAGGATCGTCAAAGTGGCGGAAGTCGTCGACGAATAGCACATCGCCGCGCCCTGTAAGTCCAGTAAAAGGCGCAGCCCCCAGCGCCCAACCGCCAAAAACCAGAATCAACTCGTCCGTTCCCGAACGCGATAACCACTGCTGTTTCATGGTATGCCTTTGACGAGCGAGATCATGGCCGATGTTACACGGCTCAATTCATTCGCAGAGATGATGTAAGGCGGCATGCAATAGATGTTGCGGGCAAACGGGCGCAACCAAACGCCGGTATCGGGTGCCAGTGCGTGCGCAACCGCGGGATCAACCCACTGCTCCATTTCGATGACCCCGATCGCGCCAAGTACGCGCACATCGGCAACGCCGGGCAATTCACGTGCCGGCGCAAGCTCTTGCTTCATCTGGTCGGCGATCGCGTGCACTTCGGCGCGCCAATCTCTGACCGATAGTTGGTCCAGACTGGCCACCGCGGCAGAACAGGCCAGCGGGTTGGCCATATAGGTCGGGCCATGCATCAGAACGCTGGCTTCGCTTTCACCAATTCGACGCGCGACATCCTCAGTCGTGGCGGTCGCGGCCAGAGTAATATGGCCACCTGTCAGCGCTTTGCCCAAGCAGATGATGTCAGGAATCACTTCAGCGTGATGCATCGCGAACAGTTCGCCCGTGCGGCCAAACCCGGTCGCGATTTCGTCAAAAATCACAAGAATTCCGTGCTCTTTACACAGGTCTTGCGCGCCTTTTAGCCAATTGGGGTGATAGAAATACATACCACCCGCGCCCTGGACCACTGGCTCAAGGATCAGGGCCGCGATTTGATCGGCTTTGGTTTCCAGCAGCTCTGCTAATGCATCCAGCCCATTTAGGGTTGGATCATCCGTCCATTCCTGATCAAACGATATCGGTGGGCGTGGCAGGAAATGTTGGATCGACAGCGCGCCACTGAACAGCCCATGCATCCCATTCTCGGGGTCGCAGACGCTCATCGCTTTCCATGTGTCCCCATGATAGCCGCCGCGAATGGTCGCAAATTGCGTGCGGCCCGTGTGACCCAGCGCCATCTGATACTGCACGGCCATCTTCAAGGCGACTTCAATCGCGACCGATCCGCTGTCGCTATAGAAAATGCGATCCAGCCCATCGGGCAACAGCCCGACCAGCTTGCGACCCAGTTCAATTGCGGGTTGATGCGTCAGGCCACCGAACATGACATGGGGCATTTGCTGCAGCTGTTCCTGCATCGCAGCAGTAATGGCCGGATGACGATGCCCGTGCACCGCACACCACCACGACGACATAGCGTCGATCATCCGTGTGCCGTCGTCTCGGGTCAGCCACACCCCTTCGGCCTCAGTGATCAGATGCATCGGGCCGGGGTTCAGAACATTCGTATAGGGATGCCACAAGTGGCGGGCGTCAAACTCCAGAGCGGTCATAGAGCCCTCCGAATTGTTGCTGTGTCAATCGCATCGAAAGCATCCGACAGCGTTTCCCGCGTCAGGGTTTCAAGATACGGCAAGCGTCCCAAATGGGTAACCTGACACATCTCAGCGATGGTCTGTTCAACCTCCGGCTCGGCGTCGCCTACGAACGCTACACCGACGACGTTGCAACCCGCACCCCGCAAGGCCATCAGGGACAGGCTTGTGTGGTTGATCGTCCCCAACGCGGTCCGGGCCACAAGAACCACGGGTACCTGCCACCCCGAGATGACATCAAGGAAAAAGGTCTTACGGTTCAGCGGCACCATGACCCCGCCTGCCCCCTCGACGACCAAGGGGCCATTGACCTGCGGCAGCGCAAGCCGATCCGGCGAAATCTCGACGCCCATGTCTTCGGCTGACAAATGGGGTGAGGCTGGCATGTTCAGGCGATAGGCTTCCGGCAAAATTTCAGCACCGGAAAGTGCCGCGACGGTTTCTGTGTCCGTTGCATCCTCAAGCCCGGATTGCACCGGCTTCCAATAGGTTGCGCCAAGCGCGGCCGTCAGGCCCGCAGCAAAAACTGTTTTTCCGACACCAGTGTCGGTGCCTGTGACGATTACAGCGCTCATGCCGCCTCCGCCTGTTGATGCGCCAGTGCTTCGAACAGGGCGCTTATGTCATCCTTGTCCACGTTGCCGGTGATCGACACGCGCAAGCGCGACGTGCCCCGTGGCACGGTCGGCGGCCGGATACCACGGACATCAAAACCTTTGGCCTGTAACGTTGCGGCCATTTCCATGGTTTTGGCGTCATCGCCCAGAATAATGGGGATAATCTGGCTGTTCAGCGCCTCTTGGGGTGTTCCGATCTGACGTGCGACGGCATGCGCGTGGCGAATGCGGGACAGGGCATTCTGGCCCATAAAACTATCTGTTTGAAGATGCTGCAGAACCGCGCGAACAAGGGCCGCGTTGAACGGCGATGGGGCTGTGGCAAAGATAAACGGACGCGCGCGGTTGATCAGTGTTTCGATCAACACCCGAGGGCCGCAAATCAATCCGCCCGAAACCCCCAACCCTTTGCCGCATGTGTGCAAAGTTAGCAACTCAGCCTTTAGGCCATGCGCCAGGCCCTTACCGTTCGGGCCAAATACTCCGGTCGCATGAGCCTCATCCACGACCAATATGGCACCGTGTTCGCAGGCCAGATCAGACAGCGCGGCCAAGGGCGCAATGTTGCCCTCCATGGAATAGATGCTTTCTACTGCGATCCAGATTTGACCAGACCCGCCTTCTGCCAACCACGCCTCAATGGTCAGACGCGCTGCGGCAACATCATTATGAGAAAAAGCACATGTTTGGGCGCGTCCCATCCGCATGCCTTCATGCGCGCTTGCGTGAACCAAAGCATCGTAAAGGATCAGATCATCGGCGGCAGGAAGGGTCGAGAAAATCGCCTGATTGGCCTGAAATCCTCCGCCCATGAACAAAGCAGCCTCAGCATCAAAAAAGGCGGCGGCCTCGTGTTCAAGCGCCTCATGTTCGGGATGATTGCCCCGCAACAGACGGGAACCACCAGATCCCAGCGGCACGCCCTGCGCCAATGCCGTTTGCGCGGCATTGCGCAGGAATGGCGATTGCGCCAATCCAAGGTAATCATTGGACGCAAAGTCCAGACCGCGCGGCTGCGCCAACACCCGGCGACGGTGCCGGGTGTCCAACAGTTCAAGCATCGAGTTCAACCGACTCAGTGCTTTCATTCAGCAGCATCCAAACAGGATTTTTCCGCAGATGTTTCCACCTGCAGCCCAAGCTTGGCAAACAGAATGGCATCAGTGTCTTCTTCGGGGTTTTCTGCCGTCAAAAGCGTTTCGCCAACAAAGATCGAGTTCGCACCGGCGAAGAAGCACATGGCTTGCAATTCCTCACTCATATCGCTGCGCCCGGCGGAAAGCCGTACATAAGATTGTGGCATCATGATCCGCGCAACGGCAATGACCCTTACAAAGTCGATCGGATCGATCGGCTTGGCGTCTGCCAAAGGCGTGTCTTCTTGCGGCATCAGCATGTTGATCGGCACCGAATCCGGTGCCGGGTTCATATTGGCCAAAGTGACCAGCATATCGACACGGTCCTGAACCTCTTCCCCCATCCCAAGGATGCCGCCGGAACAGACCTTGATGCCTGCTTCCTGCACGCGGTTCATCGTGTCAATGCGGTCCGCAAAGGTGCGTGTGGTGATGACTTCGGGATAGTACCGCTCGGACGTGTCGATGTTGTGGTTATAGTAATCCAGCCCCGCATCGCGCAGACGAACCACCTGATTATCGTCCAGCATGCCAAGGGTCATGCAGGTTTCCATCCCCATCTCGCGCACACCTTCGACCATGGCGACAAGCGCATCCATGTCGCGGTCCTTGGGTTCGCGCCATGCAGCGCCCATGCAGAAACGGGTTGCCCCACCGTCGCGGGCCTTGCGGGCTTCGGTCAGAACGCGCTGAACCTCAATCAGTTTTGAGGCCGACAGCTTTGATCCGTTCCGTGCCGATTGCGAACAATATGCGCAATCTTCGGCGCAGCCACCCGTTTTGATCGACAGCAGTTTCGATGTCTGGACCTTGTTGGGATCAAAGTTTTCGCGGTGCACTGTCTGCGCGCGAAACAACAAATCCATCAGCGGAAGGTCATACAGAGCTTGAGCAGCGTCGCGGGACCATAGCGGGGCGGTGTTTTTCATTTTATAGATACTTTTCGAAAACTCTCATGGCTACGCATTCTTTTATAGATAAAGATCGTCATCACAACCAGATTCTACCATCTGCGTCACTCAGGCGGAAAAACGCGGATGCTTGCAATGGTCCGCTGTGCCAACGCCGCTTTAGCAAACGATGCGGAGCATTCTGCCCCAATGCGGCTGCCGCCATTTCCGCAATATGCGCCGCGCGATAATCCACCGTCTCAAATCGACATATGTTGCCATGACTAGGCAAGCAGATCACAATGGGCATCAGTACCACACATTCCCGCATGCGCCGCGCCGCTGCAAACGCGTTGGATACCAGTGTCACACGATTGTTTTGTAAGTCATGCAGAAGGCGCGTTAACCAACATATTGAAAGGTTCCGAATGACCTCCTCCAGCCATTTTTCGATGTCTCGCCGCCAGTTCCTTGCCACCACCACGGCCAGCGCCGCCGCAATCACCCTGCATCCGTTTTCGGCCGCCGCTGCCGACAATCAGGCGCACCTTCGGATCATGGAAACCACCGATATCCATGTGCATGTCTTCCCCTATGATTACTACGCAGACAAGCCGCGCGACACGGTGGGCCTGTCGCGCACGGCATCGATCATCAATGACATTCGGTCAGAGGCAACCAACTCGTTGCTTGTAGACAATGGCGACTTTTTACAGGGCAACCCAATGGGTGACTACATCGCCTATGAGCGCGGCATGAAAGAAGGCGACAGCCATCCAATCATCGCCGCATTCAACACCGTGGGCTATGACGCCGCTACTCTGGGCAACCACGAGTTCAATTACGGTTTGGATTTTCTGGAAAAGTCACTCGCCGGCGCGGATTTCCCGGTCGTTTTGGCCAATATCGCCAAGAAACAAGGCGCGGGGCCACGCGACGATAAGACCCTGGTCAAGCCTTACGCCATTCTCGACCGCGAAATAGAAATGGGCGACGGCACCAAGCATCCGATCAAGGTTGGCGTCATTGGCTTTACCCCACCTCAAGTCATGAATTGGGACCGCAAGCATCTGGAAGGCAACGTTCAGGCCCGCGACATCGTTGAAACGGCGCAAGCCTATGTGCCAGAAATGCAAGAGCAAGGCTGTGATCTGATCATCGCCCTGTCGCATTCGGGTATCGGTGAGGCAGATCACGCCGACGGCATGGAGAACGCCTCAGTCGTGCTGGCTGGTGTTGAGGGCATCGACGCGCTGGTCACGGGTCACAACCACCTGGTCTTCCCCTCGCCGACATTCGCGGATCGCCCGGGTATCGACGTCGAAAAAGGTACCTTGATGGGCAAACCAGCGGTCATGGGCGGTTTCTGGGGCTCGCATCTGGGTCTGCTGGACCTGCTGCTGGAGCGTGACGGGAATGAATGGCGCGTTGTAACAACGACGTCCGAGGCGCGCCCGATCTCAAAACGCAACGAAGATCGTTCAATCACCGCGCTGGTGGGCGACGACCAGTCCGTGCTGGATTCGGTCGCCAAAGATCACGACGAAACATTGGCATATGTGCGCCGCGCCGTTGGGAAGACGTCCGCGCCTTTGCACAGCTACTTCGCACTCGTCGCGGATGATCCATCGGTGCAAATCGTGTCGATCGCGCAAAAATGGTATGTTGAAGAGATGATGAAGGGCACCGAGCACGAAGGGCTGCCCATCCTATCAGCCGCCGCCCCTTTCAAGGCCGGTGGGCGTGGTGGGCCAGAGTATTATACCGACGTTCCAGTGGGCGATGTGGCTATCAAAAACGTGGCTGACCTGTACCTCTATCCAAACACCGTGCGGGCGGTCCGCGTAAACGGGGCACAGGTTCGAAGCTGGCTGGAGCGTTCGGCAGGCATGTTCAATCAGATTGAGCCGGGCTCAGCCGACGCAATCCTGCTGAACCCAGAGTTCCCATCCTACAATTTTGATGTAATGGACGGCGTGACCTATCAGATCGACCTGTCGCAGCCCTCGCGATTTGGACCAAAAGGCGAAGAAGTAAACCCAGACGCGGCGCGGATTGTGGACCTGTCCTTCAATGGCACGCCGGTTACGGATGATATGGAGTTCATCATCGCCACTAACAATTACCGCGCGTCTGGCGGCGGGTCCTTCCCGGGCGCATTGGGCGACACGATTATTTTCGAGGCCCCGGACACCAATCGCGACGTCATCGTGCGCTATATTGTTGAGCAGGGCACAATCGATCCAAAAGCGGACGCCAACTGGTCCTTCGCCCCGCTTGCAGATACCACGGTGCTTTTCGAAACCGGCCCCAAGGCGCGCGACTATATGAGCGACGTCAATGGAGTGGTGATCGAAGACGCAGGCGAAGGCGCCGATGGTTTCGCCGCGTTCCGTATCAAGCTTTAAACGCCAGAGCTTTTAAGCCGACCGTCACCCCAACTAACGGGTGGCGGTCGTGTACCAAAGATGGCGAATTATTCGAGCACCTAAAACCGGGCTTTGAAGAAATCAGTCAAGTTCGCCGCTTTCTGACATCAAAATCGCCAGCGGTCGCGTGGAATGGATTTGCGACAAGATGATCATCACCACGGCAGTCAACGGTATCGCCAATATGGTGCCTGCCAGACCCCACATCGCGGTCCAGATCGTCAGCGAAAACAGCACCATAAATCCGCTCAGGTTCACCGAGTTTCCGACAAGTCGTGGTTCAAGGAAGTTTCCGACAAACAGCTGAGCGGCCATCAGCGCGATCAGCGCGACACCGGCGTGCCAGATGCCGCCGAATTGCACGAGGCTCAGCATGACGGGAAACAGAACGCCAACAATGGAACCCAGGTATGGAATATAGTTCAAAAGCCCGATCAATATGGCCCAGAACATTGCGAACTCGATCCCAAGCAACAACATGATCACATATGAGATCACAGCCAAAATGACGTTGATCAGGGTCTTTGCGCTTAGGTAGCTGCCAATCTTCTGGTTGATCTGGGCGACGATTTGCAGCGACCGGTCAGCTGTTTCGGCATCACCCAAAGCCTTTCGAACTTTTTCCGGCATATCGTCCAGATCAGACAGAATGAACACAATATAAAGGATTGTCATCAACATGACCGTCCCGAAACCCTGCACTGTGGAAAGCGTCCCCTGCACAAACCCCAAAATATCGAACTTGCCAGCAATCGTCTGCTCGATCGTGGACCAATCTGGCAGTTTTTTGACGCCCAACATCGCCATTCCCGAGTCAATCAACGCTTTTAGGTTGGTTTGGTAACGCGGGATATTCTGGGCGACCGCTTGCGCGTTTGCCTCAAGAAAGACCCCTATCAGAACCAGCGTTAGAAATATGGCAAGCAGCGCAAGTAAACGGCGCCCGCGGCGTGGAATGTGGCGCAACCCCGGAACACGGCCGATAGTCGAAGCGGTCGAGTCCAGAATGTATATTCCGATTATGCCCAAAAGCACCGGAAGAAGGATGCTTTTGCCCAGCACCAGCAGCCAGCCGATGACAACAGCGACGATCAGGCCAGATGCAAGTTTTGTCACATTAAACTGCAGCATATCTTCGCTTTCGGTCGGACGGGTGGTTCCTTTTGTGCCGGGTTCAAGGCTTATATTCAACTTCTTTCACGCGATCAGCGGGCCCCGAGCGCGGTGACGGCTGCCCGGTGCAGGAGGCGTTTCTCGACCACCGGCAAAACACTGCGCGATTGACATCCATTCGGCAGCAACCGGCCCCTCCACCTTCAGCGATGTATCTGCGATGTTACGGGTTTGGGCTGAGACCTGTGCAAACTCTACCGCAAGGCCTGTTATCCGATTGTCCCCCGGTTCACCGAACTCCCACAAGGCTCCGGATGGCGCGGTCAGTTCCAGTCGCGGCATCGCCTCGGGCACAGGTTTGCCGTTGACCTGATAGGCCCAGCCAAACGTGTTCACACCCAGAATGACGATGTTCCTGACCCGGTCCTGTTCGACACGCTCGATACCGAGAACGTCAAAAACCTCTTGCCCATGTGCCCAAGTCTCCATCTGGCGGGCCGTGATCGACGAGCGTACAGACATATCCGGACCGGCCCATTTCACCCGGTGCTTTGGGTCGAGATCGGCCCAACGCGCGCCAATATCTGTGTAAAGTGTCCGCCAGGAATCGCGCAGCTCGTTCCCGCGCAGCAAGATCGCTTCGTTCTCGGCTGCGCGCAGCCCTTCGGCCTTGGCTTTGACAAACAATGCGCCAATGCGGGCTGTGAACGCGTCGGGGTCCTGAAGCGACTGATCCGCCATCTGGTTCCAATAGTGCAGATGCACCAGAACATCGTTCAGCGTCCAACCCTTGAACTGAGTTGGAATTTCCCATTGATCGCCCGAAATACCGTCCAGAATGGCAAACAATGCCTCGCTTTCTTGCAGAAAATCCGTTGCCTGTTGCACTGCTTGTTCCCTTGATTTTGTGTTTGCCTATTCGATGTCCCCGGATGAAGTGGCGGTGGCCGACACACACCCAATTCTATCTATATTTCGTCAATCTCGATCATCACATCCCCCGCGCTCAGCTGTTGCCCGACCTCAACGAGGACAGAGGTGATGACGCCAGCAACGGCGGCAGTGATCTGGTGTTGCATCTTCATGGCTTCGAGAACGGCCAGACAGTCGCCTTTTGAAACGCTTTGACCGGGTCTTGCCGCCACCTCGACCAGGACACCCGGCATGGGGGCGGTGACGCGACCGCTAGCGATCGTTCCCGCATCCAATACACCGGGACGCAGGCGTCGAAACGTCAGGCGCTCGGCGCCGATGGCGATCTGGGCTGTGTCGCGGGTTATGTGTGCGGTGGCGTCGACGGTGTTGTCATTTATGCGTGCCCGGACCTTCCCGCTGCTGCGCTTAATAAACGAAACATCATACGCGTTGCCCTCAACCCATACCGTCCATCCATCGGGGCAGACGCGTGCGCGCGTTTGTATCTCTTCGTCACCATAGGCAAGCGTCACGGCGAACGGCGGCAACGCCGCGCTGGACCAACCCAACTGTTCGGCTGAGACATAGCCCGCCGCAACCCATGCGCCGGCCTGATCCGCATCCAACAACAGCGCAGCAGCCAAGGCGATGTCCGGCGCAGTTACCCGGTACGCAGGAAAGCCCCGGGGGTAGGTCCGATCCAGAAATGTTGTCGTTGCATCGCCGGCAATGAAATCTCTGTGCTGCAGCACATCTGCAAGAAACCGCGAATTTGTCACCGTTCCCAGCAAAATAGTTTCATGCACAGCCTTGATCAGCCGCGCACGTGCCGTTTCGCGGGTCGGACCATGCGCGATGATCTTTGCAAGCATGGCATCATAAAAAGGAGATACCTCTTGCCCCCGCTGAATGCCTGAATCCACACGCACTCCGGGTCCAGCAGCAGCCTGCCAGAAATCAATTGAACCGGTTGCCGGCAGATATCCGTTAGCAGGGTCTTCGGCATAAAGCCGCGCCTCGATGGCGTGACCGTTCATGGTGACATCTTCCTGAGAGATTGGAAGGGCATCACCCTGCGCGACAGCGATCTGTAGCGCCACTAGGTCGAGGCCAGTGACCATCTCGGTCACAGGATGCTCAACCTGCAGTCGGGTGTTCATTTCAAGGAAATAGAACACGCCGGACGGTTCCAAAAGAAACTCCACGGTTCCTGCACCGCGATAGTTCACCGCACGGGCCGTCTCAATCGCCACAGCTCCCATTTTTGCGCGCAATTCTGGCGTCATGTCGGGGCTTGGTGCTTCTTCGATGACTTTTTGGTGGCGACGCTGAATCGAGCATTCCCTTTCGCCCAGATGAATTACGTTCCCGTACCCATCGGCAAAAATCTGAAATTCGATATGGCGCGCATCACCGATCGCTTTCTCAAGGATCAGTTCGCCGGATCCAAAAGCGTTCTCGGCCTCGGATCTGGCAAGCGCGATCGCCTCAGAAAGAGTGTCGGCGGATTGGACCACGCGCATTCCGCGTCCACCGCCACCAGCTGCGGCTTTGACCATGATGGGAAAACCGATTTTGCTCGCTTCAGCGACCAGTGCAGCATCCGATTGATCATCGCCTTCATACCCCGGAACGCAGGGAACGCCCGCGCCGATCACAAGACGTTTGGCGACGGCTTTGTCGCCCATCAGCCGGATCGCTTTAGGGTCAGGTCCGATAAAAGTCAGACCCGCGGCCTCGACTGCCTCTGCAAAACCCGCATTTTCGGACAAAAACCCATAGCCCGGGTGGATCGCCCCTGCCCCAGTTTCCTGAGCCGCAGCAATGATCTTTTCTGTGTTCAGATAGCTGGCACCAATCGGCCCTTCACCGATCCAAACCGCCTCATCAGCAAGTTCGACATGGGGTGCCCGAGCGTCAGCGGTTGTAAAAACGGCCACTGTGCGCAGGCCAAGCGACCGGGCGGTTCGCATAATACGCGCGGCGATTTCCCCACGATTGGCAACGAGAAGCGTGTCGAATGTCATGCCTCAACCTCTGCTATCTGTCTTGGATGTGGATTTGGTGAGTAATGCAGCATGGTCAGAACCTGTGCACCCCGTACGAACTGGGTTTGACCGTTCGCGCGCGCCCCTCAAGGCAGGTTTCAAGGCAAAAACCCAGCACACGTCGCGTATCGCGGGGGTCGATGACGCCATGATCAATACACCGGCCCGAGGTATAAAACGCATTCTCCTGTCGTGTGAAATGCGCTGTGATCGCTGCCTTCTGCGCTGCCAGTTTGGCTTCGTCGGGGTCGATCCCTTTGCGTTTAAGCCCTGCGCGCGCAACCAGTTCCATCGTCCCGGCGGCTTGCTCGCCGCCCATCACGCCCGTTGCCGCATTGGGCCAGGCGAACAGGAAGTCCGGGTCATAGGCGTAGCCGCACATCCCGTAATTGCCAGCCCCGAAACTTGCCCCGACATAGAGTGTAATCTTGGGCACATCGACTGACGTAACGGCCTGGATCATCTTGGCCCCATGTTTGATCATTCCGCTTTGTTCATATTGGGTGCCGACCATGAACCCTGTGATATTATTTAGAAAAATAAGGGGAATATCGGCCTGACCACATAACTGAATAAATTGCGCGGCTTTGTTTGCGCCTGCAGGGTCCAGTGGCCCGTTGTTGCCAAGAATACCCACTGCGATACCATTGATTGCGGCCTGCAAACAGACAGTCGCCGAGCCATAGTCGGGTTTGAAATCCTCAAAGTCCGAGCCGTCTACTATGCGGGCCACGACCTCGCGGACGTCATAGGGGACACGGTAATCGGTTGGAACAATGCCTGCGATCTCATCCACATCACAATTCGGTGGCTGCACTTCTTTGCTGCGACACACAGGCAAGGATTTGTTCCAATCCAGCCGGGCCATCACGTTCCGCGCCATTTCGATACCGTGCGCATCATCCTCGGCCAGATAGTCGACCAGCCCGGATGTGGTGGCGTGCATCGCAGACCCGCCCAGATCACGGTCATTGGCCTTTTCGCCCGTCGCCGCATGAACCAAAGCAGCTCCGGCCAAGGCGGCCATGCCGTTGTTCTTCACGCCAACGACATAGTCTGCAAGGCCGGGCATATAGGCTCCACCGGCGGTTGACGGGCCGTGCAGCACTGCGATGTTGGGCAGCCCTGCGGCCGAATGGCGGGCCAGATTTCGGAACAGTTTGCCGCCATTGGCCCAGAATTCGACCTTGTATTCCATCAAGTTTGCACCGGCGCTTTCGACAAGATGCACAAAAGGCAGGTTCTGTTTCAAAGCCATGTCTTGCGCGCTCAGGAAGGCCGCAGCTGACATCTCGACCATCGCGCCGGCCTTGATCCCTGCATCGTCGACGATGATCATGCAGCGCACGCCCGAGATGAAGCCGATGCCGATGACCAATGACGCGCCCGGAACCGATTGCTCGGGATCGCCTGTATCGACGCAGTAGCCCGCCAACCCGTGCAGTTGCAAAAAAGGCATTCCGGGATCCAACAGTTGGGCCAAACGGTCACGGGGTGTGATCTGCCCCCGGGCCTCCATCCGTTCGCGCCGTTTCTCTGACAGAGCGACAGGACGCGCTTCAAGCGCGCGCATCTCGTCGACAAGAGCCAGCATATCGGCTCGGTTCTTGGCAAAGCTGTCAGAATCGCGGACGACTTTACTGACAAAACCCATCAGTTTTCTCCTCGCTCGGGATATGAGGATAACTCTGCAGGAATCCTGATCGGTGTGGCCAGCAATATCTGGGCATAACTCTTGCCTTGCGCGTCGTTGCGTAGCGAGGCGACACCACCGCCACCTAGCGCATTGTGCAGCAGAATGTTCATGGAATGCGTTCCTGGAAGATAGAACCGCTCGACCCTGCCAGATAAGAAATTAGAAAAAACATCTGCCAGCGTCGCTTCGGTCAGCGCCGCCCAAATGTAGGGCAAAAAGGTAGCATGACGTGCAACGACCCCAATGTTTGCGGTGTCGCCTTTGTCCCCAGATCTTGCCCAGGCCAAATCTTCCAAAGGCCATGTGATCCACTCGGTCACTTTTTCATCGGCTATTTCTGGGGCATTTGCCGGGACAGGTTCCGGGTCTTGTGGGGACGTTTTCGGCGGAATGTATGCGATATTGTCCCCATCCATCGTTACGCAATAGGTCAGCGTGTCGTTTGGCACCAAGAAGGAAAACAGAGCAACGACTGGCGAGGGTTTTGGACGCCCTCCTCCGGTAAAGATGTGTAACCCCGGCGGTGCGGCCAGTGCGCACCCGGTCATCTCACGCAGGAATACACCAACCGCACGAAGGTCGTCGTGTTTCACGGCTGCCTTGAACGAGATCTCTTCGTATTCGCCGTCGCCGGGCCGACCTCCGTAGGTTTCAAACGACACCTCGCGATAGTCAGGGGCGCCGATCCGGTGCAGGACAGCGCGCGCGCGTTTCAGCCCCGCTTGGGCAAAAGCATCCGCCTTTGGTCGTGCCTCGCGTCCGTTGATCAGAAACGTCATGCCCGCACGATAGCCATCCGCCCAGGTGCCGGACACTTTGAGCTGCCCGGTCGGCGCGCGGCCTTTTGCGCCCGAGACGGTTACATAGTCTGGCCCGGCTTGCTTAATCCTGACATCGGAAAAGTCGCAAATCACGTCAGGCAGTATATAAGCCTGCGGGTCGCCGATTTCATACAGCATCTGCTCGCAGACGGAAGCCGGGGTCACACATCCAGCTGTGCCCTCCGGCTTCGTCAAGACCAACCCGCCATTGGCGCTTACCTCGACAATCGGATAGCCGATCTTGGCGATGTCGCCTGCCATTTCCCAATCCGTGAAATTCCCGCCAGTGGCTTGGGGGCCACATTCCAGCAGATGCCCCGCAAGCGACCCGGCAGCCATTAAGTCGTGGTCTTCGGGCTGCCACCCAAAATGATACATGCACGCCGCCAACGTCAGCGCACTGTCGACGCAGCGGCCTGTGATGACGATGTCAGCCCCGGCGTGCAGTGCCGCCAATATCGGCCCTGCCCCAATATAAGCATTCACAGAGGCGATCTTTTCGGTCGGCGGCATCGGTGCCCCGGAAAACATCTCGGTCCGGTCGACGAACTCGGCCACTCGTGGCAACAGGTCGTCACCTTCGACCACTGCAACTTTCAAATTCAATCCCAATTCAGATGACTTGCTCCGAAGTGCATCCGCGCATGCCTTCGGGTTGACCCCACCTGCATTTGACAACACCTTGACCCCCTGCTCTGCGATCTGGGTTAAATTGTTGGCCATAACGTCAGAGACAAAATCCACCGCATATCCCTTTTGGGGGTCTTTAAGGCCGGCGCGGGCCATGATCGACATGGTGATTTCGGCCAGGTAGTCGTAGACCAGAAAGTCAATCTTTGGGGCACGCAGCAATTGCTGTGTCGAATGAGGGGCATCCCCCCAAAAACCACTTGCTCCTCCGATCCGCAGAGAATGTGTCACGCCACGTCTCTCCCGCTTGGGCGCGATCTGCAGTTTACAGACCGACTGTTCTGTTTTTATGATCTGCTGACCACCTTGGTCAACGAAGATTTGCCACTGCGACGCGACGGAAGATGACGGATACGATGCCAAAGAAACCCTCAGTCCAGGATCAAAGGTCCCGGGATATGCAGGCCAAAATCTGCAATGCGACGGTCACCTGTCTGGATCAGCTTGGGTATGCCGAGACTACTTTTGCCAAGGTACAGGCCAAGGCGGGCATCTCACGCGGGGCAATTACGCATCACTTCCCCACGAAACAGGCCCTGGTCGCAGCTACCGCGATGCGACTGTTGGGCAATGCGCAAAACCCGCTCTGGCCACATGATCGTGCGCCTCAGCCCGTCTATGATCTGATTATGTCTGCCTGGGCCAATATCGTAAATTCCGCAGGCGGACGCGCCATAGTCGAGATTCTGGTTGCATGCCGAACCGATCCGGAACTGTTCGGCATGCTTGAACAGAGCCTGAGAGATTGGGACAAATCGAACCTGAGCCTGATCTCAGCCCGGTATGTCAGCGCAACAGGCAACCGTGACGACACTGAATTGTTGTGGAGTATCGCCCGGAACTTCCTGCGTGGTTTGTTGTTGCATGAGAAATTCGTTTCGTCGCCAGAATACCTTACGCAGATGATGGATCGCTTTGCCCGCATGATGGAAAGCCAGCTTCAGGTATTGCCCGAAAATGACATCGAGGAGGTCAAATGACCCTGCCATCCCCTTTCATGACCCCGGAACGCGAAGCTTTCCGCGGGAATTTCCAGCGATTTGTCGATGCCGAAATCAAACCACATATTGAGCAATGGGAGGCGGATCGCAGCGTTCCATGGGAACTGCATGCAGCAATCGCTGAGTTTGGAGTATTTGGGTTCGGGATTGATGAGGAATACGGCGGTCTGGGTTTCGACAACGCCTTCATGCGTCATGACTACAGCGAAATCCTGTTTGGCTGTGGGGCATCCGGTATCGGAGCCGCTGTAGGGGGACGCACGATTTCAATTAGCCCAATTGCGAAATTCGCTTCCGAGGAGTTCAAACAGAAAGTGCTGCCCGAGATCATCTCGGGGCGCATGATGTCAGCACTTGGGATCACCGAACCGGGCGCAGGGTCGGACGTTGCCAATATTCAAACAAGGGCCGAGCGCAAAGGCGGCAAATGGATACTGACCGGGGGAAAGACCTATATCACCGGGGGGATGGATGCCGAATGGTTTGTGGTTGGTGCCCGCACTGGCGGCCCCGGATTGACCGGCATTTCGTTGTTCTTGGTCCCTCATGACGCGCCCGGGTTCAGCCGCACACCGTTGGGTGGCAAGATGGGCTGGCACAGTTCACAGCAAGCGACACTGCATTTCGATGATTGCGAACTGGATTCTACTGCGCAGTTGGGGCCTGAGAACAGGGGCTTCATCGCAATCATGAACAATTTCAACTTTGAACGGCTTGGCCTGACATCTGCTTCGCTGGGTATGATGAAACTATGCTACGACAGTGCGCTGGACTGGGCACGGGAACGCGAGACATTCGGCAAGCGACTGGTCGAACATCAGGTCATTGGCCACAAATTTGCAGAAATGTCCGCCCGGATTGATATGAATGAGGCATATATCGAGCGGATCTGCTGGGCGATCGAGCAGGGCCTGATGCCTGTCGCCGAAATTGCCAAGGCCAAAGTTCAGGCCACGACGTCGCTGCAATTTGTTGCTTCCGAGGCGATGCAGATCTTTGGCGGTGCCGCGTACATGCTGGGTAACCCTGTCGAGCGTGTCTGGCGCGAAATCAAAATAATGGCAATTGGCGGCGGATCCGAAGAGATCATGCGCGATCTGGCCGTGCGCCAGATGGGATTGGTAGGGCAATAGCGGCGACGTTGTGGGTCCGCATGCGCGTGCTACGAACGCGAAGAGGTTGCCGACAGGCCAGCCTTAGACAAATTCTTTGCCCGGCAATTGCCCGTAAATGATCAATTCACAATTGCGCAATCATTTATGACAATCTAAGTTGCGCCAAACTCATCACGCGAGGGAATTATGGATATTTGGTTCTATGTGGGGCTTGGCTTGTTGATATGGGCTATCAGAGACTTGGCATTTGGTTCGACTTACTTGTGGGAACGGGTAACCCGCGCCGAAAATCCGGGGACCTACTGGGCTTGTGTGTTGGTTTGGCTTGTCGTTGCGTTGGCCATTTTAGCCACGTCCCCAACGACCTACTACTTGTTATCTTAACAACACGTTCCAAAAAGAAGGCCACGCAACCCGCCGTTCTAAGACATGAAGACCGGTGTTTTCATTATGGATGCAGTCACCTAATCGTTCGCTTGGCGAGGGCACCCGACTGTTCAGGTGTCAAAATCTAGTCGGCTGTCCAGTATAAAACTTTGGCGTTTGCCTGAAAGACCGCAAAGGCGACCCGGAATGGAAAATTCTCTGAAACGATATGGTGCGGGTGGAGGGACTTGAACCCCCACGCCTTGCGGCGCCAGAACCTAAATCTGGTGCGTCTACCAATTTCGCCACACCCGCAACCCAAGCACTCTGTGCCGGAATGTCGGGGTGAATAGCAAAGCTTGCAGCGGAGTGCGAGAGGGAAAATTGAGTTGTGCGCAAGATTATTGATGACATCGGCGCAATATGCTTCTGAACTGACCGCCGTGCACATATGGTGTCTGCCGGACGCTGCTGCTAAGCGGGATGCGGGGTGTTCTCACGTCGTGCTGCTCGTCGCGGGAAAGCAGTCTGATTTTGGGCGTTCTCCGAGCAGATAAAATAGATTCTTAGGTCAAATTCGATTAATTTCATTGTTTTGCATCTGGCAACATTCGGGTCCTTTTGGTGAGCAGTAGAAAACTATCTAACGTTGAGTAAAGCGCTTCTCATCTAAGACCCGGCAATGATGAGAACCCGAAGACGGCTGCAACAAACATATTTTTTGCAGACGTCCTCTGGGTAGGTTTGGTGTCGGGTTGGTTTCGAAAGATGGATAATTTTTAGTTTATTAATAATATACTAGATGCATCACCAACAATTTCTCGCGCGCGCATTGTTGCTAAGATTCCGCTCCTGAAGACTGCGAACGGCCAATGACGCTGTTTACATTGATGACGAAAATACGCCCGTAGGTTGTGGTTGATAATTGCCGCCAAACACAATTGCGACACAATTCAAACGCCAAAAAATCTTATTCGCGTCAAAATAAGACCGCCTTGAAAGCCGCTTATAGGCAGAAGGAGTTAATGAGTCTTTTTTGCCTTCGGGCGCTGTACGAGTTTTTTTCGCTCAACTCCAGTACAAGGGTCTGAAACGTGACCAATATGATGAACTCCGCTGCTGCCGAGCAAGAAGCCGTTGGTCTTGCGCGTGAAAGTTTTCTTGGCGAACTCAAATCCCTGAACCGCGACCATCCAAACACCGGGTTTGGCGTGTCGTTGCGCACGCGCTCGGGGCGGCGATACTTGCTTGCAAACTCGCGTATGCCGCTGCCCGAAACCAAATCCGAGGGTTTTCCGACCGGGCGTCGTCTTGCCCGCCTTGAAAATAGCGAGCGCTTCAGCTCGATCGAAGTTTTGGCGGATTGCCACACTTTCGAGTCGATTTCGCCGGGCGCCGAAGCCGCTATCCTGGGCAATGCGCTGAATCTGATCGCCCGAATCGACACCATGACCAGCACGCCAACAGACACGTTGGCCGCGACAGGAACCGGAGGCTGAACATGGCGCGCAACGACCATCTTTTGTCAGTTGGCAATGAGGCACTGACGCCCATGACGTCAGCGATGAACTCGCTGACCGCACAGATTGATCAATTGACAGAGGTGGCGGATGCACGTTCGTCCGCACGTCTTGCCACGCTCAAGACGCGGATGGAGAATTTCTCGGCCAGCGTTACGATGGTCGGACAGGTCAAGGCTGGTAAGTCCTCGATTGTGAACATCCTGGCCGGGCGCCCTGCCCTGCTGCCATCGGATGTAAACCCGTGGACATCGGTGGTGACCACGCTGAACATCAACACCCGCACAGAAGGCGACAAACGCGCCAAGTTTACCTTCTTTGAACAAGAAGAATGGGACAACCTGATGGTCGGCGGCGGCCGTCTGGGTGAACTGGCAAACCGCGCCGGTGCCGATGATGAGATGGATGACATTCGCCGCCAGATCGGCGAGATGAAGGCTAAATCCGAATCCAGATTGGGCCAGCATTTCGACCTGATTCTGGGGCAGAGCCATCAATATGATTACTTCGACGAAGAGCTGATCCAGCGTTATGTCTGTCTGGGTGACGAAGATGATCCGGACATCAACCCCAAGACCGGGCGGTTCGCCGATGTGACGAAGTCGGCAGAACTGTATATGGACATTCCGCAATACCCGATTGCGCTCAAACTGTGCGACACGCCGGGTGTCAACGATACCTTTATGGTCCGCGAACAGATCACCCTGCGCAGCTTGCGCGGATCTGAGGTCTGCGTTGTTGTTCTGGCTGCCAGCCAGGCGCTTACAACCATGGACATGGCGCTGATGCGGATTATCGCGCAGTTCGAAAACCGGCAGATCATCCTGTTTGTGAACCGAATTGACGAATTGGCCGATCCGGTCAATCAGGTCCCCGAAATCCGTGACCGTATTCAGGACACGCTCAAGCAGAACAATATCGATGCCAATACCAGCGTTGTCTTTGGCAGCGCCTTGTGGGCCGAGGCCGCGTTGACGGGCAACCCCGAGATTCTGTCCGATGAATCCCGCGAGGCGTTGAACACGTTCTATCTGGCTGCCGGTTTTGGTGATCAGGCACCCTCACTCGACAAAATCTGGGCGCTATCCGGCCTGCCCGATTTGCTGTTGGCGATGAACGAACGCATCGCCGAAGGCGCAGGCACCCGTTTGCTGGATCGCGTTCGCCACCGTGCCCGCAACATAGCCAGCCAAATCCGCGCCACGGCCGTTGCCAAGACCCTTTCGGGCGGCGAAGGTCTTGTGCGTGATCTGGATGGTGTATCGCCAGAGGAAGCTATTGCCACACTTTCGGATCAATACGAAAAGAAAGTAGCTGAACTGACCGCATCTTTGCGTGCGAAGGTGTTGGAGAGACTGAATTCGGCAGAAACCAACTTTGTCAAACGCGCGACGGATTCGCTGATCGCCCACCTTGAGCGGAACGGCGAACAAGGCACGTGGCAGTATGACCCGGCGGGTCTGCGGACCTTGCAAAAGGCAGCGTATTTCAGCTTTGCGCGGTCGATGCGCAAAGAAGCAGGTGCGCTGTACAACACGGCGGCCGCAGATATTGAGACGCTGTATCAGAAGATACTGGGCAACCACCTGGGTGAGTTCAGTATCGAAGCACCCATTGTTCCGCGTGTCCCACCCCCACTCGGAATTGGACGAACAATCGCATTGGACTTGCAAAGCACCTGGTGGCGTCGCTGGTGGCAGCGCCGCAAAGGGTTCGAAGCCTATGCAGCCGACTATACGCGCCTGATCGCGTCCGAGGCGAATTCGATCACCAAGGACATCGAGGAAAATCAGGTTGCAGCCGTGTTGGAAAACGTTCGCGCGATCCTGTCGGATTTCATGCGCGAGCAGAAAGAGACGTTGCTTAGCATTTCGGCTTCGGCCGAGAGTGACCCAAGCCGCAACGCAGCTCTGATGGCAGGACTGGCACCACAGAAATCGCGTGACGATATTCTGGGCGACATCCTGAAAGATCTTAGTAACGAGGCAGCATAAGTAGCGATATGGCAAAAGACTCACAAACCCGTTTCGTCTCGCCCAAGGCATGGGAACGCATTGAGCAGTGGTCCCGCCGCAAGCCGATCTTTGCGCTTATGGGAGAGTTCAGCGCTGGCAAATCGACGCTGATCAACTTTCTGCTTCGGTCGCACACGCTGCCGACTCAGGTGACTGCCACGCAGTTGCCGCCCGTCTGGTTCAGCTGGGGCAAGCAATCTGCATATGTACAACGCCATGACGGCAAACGCGAAAACATCGAGCTAGATGCGTTGGAATCCGTCGGCGTCAATGACGCTCAATTCGTTCGTATTTTCCTTGAATCCGACATTCTCGAGGCGGTCGATCTGATAGACACGCCCGGCATTTCGGACCCCAAGATTTCAACCGATGTCTGGCGTCGCGCCGTGGGTCAAGCCAATGGGGTGCTGTGGTGCACACACGCCACCCAGGCCTGGCGCGAGACCGAACGGGCGACATGGGTCGCGCTGCCGGAACGGTTGCAACACAACTCGCTGTTGTTGGTCACCCGCGCGGATACACTGGGCACGAAGGACCGTCAGAAGGTGTTGCGCCGTGTAAACCGCGAGGCCGGGCATCTGTTCAATCGATCGATTTTGTTCTCGGCCCGCGATGCTATTACCGCGCGCGACAAGAGTGGCGACGCCGAAATGTGGGGACGCAGTGGCGGCGGCAAGATGGTGGACAGCTTTCTTGAGATCACCGAACAGATCATGGACAACCGAGCAGACATGCTGGCGCGTTACCAGATCGACAACAGCCTTGCCCATATGCCCAGTGTGCAACCTATCCGCCCACGCAAACACGGCGAGAGCGCAGAGCAGCCTGCCCCGCTAAAGCTGGTCAATCCTGTTCAGGACGAAAATCTGCAGGACGAAGTCGTTACGAGCTTTCCGGTTCGTCCTGCCCGGGTCGAGGCACGCTCAGGCGACACTGAACGCGCACCCCGCATTGACGCGGATGAGGCCGAACGATTGCGGGCTGAAATGACCGCTATCCCGGAAGAGACCACGCCCGAAACCGATCAAGACGAATTGCGCTCTTTTTTCCGGGAAACGCCCAGTCAGCCTCTGAATCTGGCCGATGTTGCCGAGATCCCTTCGGAAGAAAACGCGTTTCTTGAACTGGATGACGAGGATTTCGACGAAGAAGAAACCTTGGAACTGGAAGCCGAGGGTGAAGGCGAGGCAAATCAGCCTGACACCGCCTCCGATGGTAAGGATCACCTGTTGGCGTCAATCGAGGATAAGCTGGCTGACGAAGCTGAAGATGCTGTATCCGAAAACCCCGATGCAGACGCACAACGCGCTGACACATCTGTGTCGTCAATCGTTGCATTGCTCGCCGAGCAACCGGCTGGTGCGGCGGATGAATTCGAACTAGAACCCGAAACTAACGGCCTGATCGAAACACAGGTCGTGCCTATGTCAAACGGAACGTCCGAGACCGGGCCCGAGTCTGAAACCCTTGAGAAATTGCTGAGTGCGGACGCCGGATCAACACTCAGCGCATCGGCGATGTGGCGCGAGATCACCGCTGGTGAGGATCTTCCCGAAGACTCGGAAGGCCTGAAAAAGGTTTTTGTGGCCTTCCTGGAAGAGTTCGACAAGATCGCCGCTGAACACGGCGCCCGCGACACAAAAAAAGACGTTTCAACGCTTCCGAAAGCTGGGAACAAGGGCGGGGCTGAATGGCATGTTTTATAACGTGAAACCAAGGTAGAAGGACGGGAAGCCCGATGTCTATCGAAGCCGCACTGAAATCTGCGATGGAAACGATACCCGACTGCGTCGCAGCCGGGTATGTCGACATGGAAACAGGGATGTTATTGGGGACCAGTGTCCGCGATCAAGAAGACGCCGAAGTGCTGGACAGTCTTGCGCTTGCAGTGGCGAACTTGTTTCAGGGTGGTGGTGTGAGTGCTTTTGAAGCCTTGCTGCGGCAATCGGGTAATGCTGATGCGGAAAATCCGGGATTTGGGGAAATCGCGGTGTTTTCAAAGGATCGGTTGAACATTTTCTTGCGGACGCAGGCCTATCCGGATCATGTGGTCTGCTACATCTGTCGCAACAGCGCGAATGTAGGGTTGGCACTGACAAAATCGCATCTCAGTCTGGGGCCCGTCGCGGCCGCAGTGTAGACGGGACCAGAGGGGGTCACGGCATGATGGATACAAACATACTCGATTTGCTCGAGGACATTGGGCGATCATCGGTTGCGCGGCTGGAACCAGCCGTCGCGCTTGCTGGTGACACTGCGCTTGAGCGTCGCGAAAAGGTATTGCAATCCATCCGTGGCACTGTTTTGCCGCGCCGGTTGGAGTTTACGGCTGCCAATGGGGATTGTCTCGCGATTGAGGTCAACAGCTCTCGGGTTACTGATGTCTTTCGTGTCCGGTCCGGCGTTGCGCCTGATTTTGAAACCGAAGAACGCGATACGCTGGCGGGTCAATTGGCGCAGCTGGTAACCGATATTGCCGTCGCGCCTGCACCGCTCAGCCTGATATCACTGCGGCCGGACGCCACGCTGGAAGCGGACGATGTTGGAATCACTTTTAGCGAAATCGCTAGTGCTTGCACGATGATCGAAATGCCCGCTGAACCCGTCATAGCGGTCGTTCCAGACACTGCCGAACCCGCAAATGATGTGGAACCAGCAGACGCAACCAGCGATTTGGCCAACCAGTTCTATCTCGGCAGCCAGCGTTTGGCTGTTGGTCGCATCCAGGTCAAAGCTGAAGGCGGGGAAATGGTTCAGTCTGACGGCGATTGTAGTGAAGATCAGCCATTCCATGCAGATCAAACTTTGCTGGCGCAGTTTGCACGTGACCTGTCGGGCTGGGATGATGACGCGGCCGCCGCGCTGGATCATCCGCAACTGATCGTCATGCGTCCGTCCGGCGGTAAAGGTTCTGGTTTGGCCGTCCTGAATGACGGCAAGGAATTCTCCATAGTAGTTCACGAGGCGCGCAAGCTAGGTGCCATTGTGAATCTGTGGACATCTCTGACGGAGCGTTCCGAATGATAGCGCCCGTAATATTCAATTTTTCGACTAATTCAATCTGTGATTGCAAGTACCCAGGGTAACAGTATGAGTGAAAATAACCGTCGTGAGTTAATTCGAATCGCCGAAGACATGAACGGGGTCAGCAACGACGAGACCCGCCAGTTTATTTCGCGCATTGTAGGCGATCTATCAAATCTGAAACCGTCAATTGCATTTGTCGGGCAAATCAAGGCTGGCAAGTCCCGCCTTATCAACGGGTTTACGGGGCAGGCCGAATACCTGCCCTCGGATGTTAATCCGTGGACGACCGTGATCACCGACATGCATTTCGGTCACCCCTCGGGTCGGACCCAAGGGGCCGAATTCCATTTCTTCGATAACCGTCAGTGGCAGGCGCTGATCGCCGAGGGCGAAGAGCTGCGCAACATGTTCCCCGATGACGAGGACAGCTATAAGCGCGAGATGATCGAAGAGCAGGTCGACGCGATGAAAACCCGCGCCCAACTGCGACTGGGCGACAGCTATGAGCAGTTGCTGGGTCAGCATCACGATCTGGAGCATCTGAACTCGGACGATCTGGCCCGTTATGTTTGTGCGGGTGACGATCCGACCGACAGCGAAGAATACGACCCCGGTTCGGATCGAGGACTATACAGTGACATCACGCGCAAGGCCGAGGTCTACTTTGACATTGGCCATTTTCCGTTTCCGCTGACGGTCACGGATACGCCCGGCGTCAACGACCCGCTGTTGATCCGAGAAGAAATCTCGCGCCAATACCTCAAGGAATCCGATTTCTTTGTTGTTGTATTGTCCGCGCATCAGGCTTTGTCGCGGGCGGATCTGAAGCTGTTCCGCCTGATGCAGGCGCTGGAACTGGGGCAAATCGTCGTCTTCATCAACCGCGTCGACGAATTGGGCGGTGGCGCCGAGGATGCCGGAAAAGTCCGGGCGGACGTTTTGGATGGTCTGGAAAATGCCCTGGGCAACTCGGACATCGATGTTCTTATGGGCAGCGCCCAGTGGGCCCATTATGCCTTGACCGGTGACGATACCGGCGTGAACCACGATCACGTTCTGGCTTGGCTGCGCGCCCATCCCGAGCAGATGAGGCAATATCTGGACGGTGTGGAAGAGATCAAACAGGGTCCCGGCCCAATCAGCCGTGAGGGCGTTTTGCGCTTTGCCGCAATGATCGCCTCTGGTCTGCCCGATCTGCGCCGCCATGTTACGCACGCCTTGACCCAAGGGCCCCGTGACGAACAGCTCAAGATGGCCTGGCAGCACCTTAACAGTTTTGCGCAAGGTGAACTGGAACGGTCCAAGGCCCATCTGCGCGTAATTGACGACGAAAACTCCGCCGACATGACCGACGGCGACGAAAACGACAAAACATTGGCCGAGCTGCGCGCGCTGGTTTCGCAAAAAACCACACAGATTATTGACGATATGGATGATGTGTTGGCCAATCTTCGCGGCGTCATGGATGACACTGTATCCGAAGCCGTTTCCGCCGTTGTCCGCGGACCGAATGGCGATTCCCCCTTGTTGGCCAAGGGCGGAGACACCGAATTGAACTTTTCGCCGCTGCGGGATCGCATGCGCGAACTGGTTCAAGGTGCAACACAAGTGGTGCGGCAGAGAATGCTGAGCGAACTTTATGCCGTCGACATGAACAGCAATGCGGCGCTTCGCGCCCTGCCCGGCTGGCAAGACCCGACCGACAGTCGGATGAACACCAGCGCGGTTCGGTGGTTCCGCCCGGATACCACCGCACTGACGCGGGGCATTACCGTAGAATTGCGCGTAAGCTGGCTGTCCCGTCTGATTTCGCGTAAAAGTGTGGTCGCTCGGGCCGAGCGGATGATCGTTCAGGAATTCGAAATGATCGGGGACGATCTGGTAGACACGGCCCGGTCCGATCTGCTTGAGCGTCTTAACACCGTTCTTGACCATTATCTGGCATTGTTGGCCGGACATCTTGAACAACGGGTCGGAACCGGCCAAACCAATGTGCGTGCAGAAGCACAGGCAGCATTTGATCAGGCGCAACGTGTTGCCGATGATCTGGATGCGGTATTCGGCGGCAATAGCGCCGACAAGAAATTAGCAGAGGCTGCGGAATGATTGAATTTCCCGGAACCGAACAGGAAGTACGCAAGCTTGAACGCTTCCTGACCGCCACCGAAAACCTGCCGTCAGAGGCAGGTCTGGACAAGATGCGCGAGCGCGCCTTGTTTCATGCCGAACGGCTTTCGAATGCGGTCAATATCGGTTTTGCCGGGGAATTTGGGGCCGGGAAATCCAGCCTCGCAAACATGCTGGCCGGGGCGGACATTCTGCCGACGGGTCCGCAGCATCTGAAACTGCCATTAGTTATCGTGGCATACGCGGATGCACCGGAAACCACGGTTGGCTGGTGGGACAAAGAGCCCAAAGTTTATTCCGGCATTGCGCTGGAAAAAGCCGCGGCTGATAGTCCTGATTTTATTTCAGTCGGGTTGAATACCCCTGCCCTGCAAGAGATCTCATTGTTCGATCTGCCGGGAACCGGCGCACTGGATGACACCTACAAGTCCACTCTGGAACTGTTGTCCTATGTCGATTGTGCCATCTGGTGCACGAATGGAACCAATGCCTGGCGTGAGACTGAGCGCCACCTGTGGGCACAAGTTCCGCAAGAGTTGCGCTCGAACAGCTTGCTGGCCGTAACCCACGCGGACCTCCCCCCGGTTCGGGATGCTCTGGACCGTGTTCTGCACCGGTTGGAAAAAGAAAAGGGTAAATTCTTTCGGTCTGTCGTGCCGATCGGCACACCGGTCGCCGTCAAGGCCATGGCGCAAGAACCCGAGCCTGATTTTGATCTGTGGGAGACCTGTGGCGGCCAGAACCTGGCCGAACAGGTCCTGCAAGTCGCATCCGAACGGCGTTTGAAGGATTTGGAAGCTGCCCGAAATGACATCGAGCAAGAGTTTCTTCCGTTTCTCTCCACCCTGAACATCGCAGAAGCTGAACCAACGCAGGTCGAAGCGCCCTCGATTCACGCCACGTTGGAATCCGCCCTTCCCCCGCTTGAAAACCCGATCCTTGAAGACTGGCTGGCGGCAATTGCCAGCATCTATGACGACTTGCGCGAGACATCGGATATCGAACCGGCCGCATTCCTGAACAGCTGTCAGGAAATCGTCGAAGATTTTGCAGAGCGTCTGGAGCAAGGGGGCGAAATTGCCACCGAAGCTGACTGGATTCCCGGTGAGTTTGAAAAGGCCACTGATCTTCTTTTGCTGCTGCAATTCGAAAGCGGTGACGCGCCACTGAACGACGCGATAAGCATCCTCGCCCAGCTCAGCGACAACCTCGCCTGGGCCGGCAGCCGCGTCGATTCCGTTCAGGCAAAAACCGGAACCTGACGCCTACCCGTTTTAATTGAGCCGCAATGCAGCGATTCGAAGCCCTCAGAATCGCGCGTTTATTGTTTCGGATTTAGTGACCAATCCGCAAAAAACAGGCACTCAGTCCGCAAGTTTTGCCGCCATAGAATCACCATTTAGATTTCTGTGTGGACAAGGGTACCATATATGGATTTTCTTTGCGCTGGGTTCTTAGTGAAGCCATCAGGCGGCCCCAATAAAGTCAAATTTGAAACGTCTAACGTACATGAGTGTCCTGCGGTTGTGTTTGGTTGTGAGTTCGCGGGCTGAAAGCCCAGTTAAGTAAGCCGCAAAACGATTAGAACGGGCGGAAAGAAATGAGCCACAACCAGGCCGTCGGCGCGACGCACGACGAACCGAAAATTGAAGGTCTTCAACCAGGCGCCAAGCTGTTGCGCGGGCAGTACGAGATCCTGCGTTTTATCAGCAATGGCGGATTTGGGATCACCTATCTTGCGCGGGACAGTCTGGAACGCGAAGTTGTGATCAAAGAGTGCTATCCCGGTGCCCTTTGCCGTCGTAACGGCGATATGGTTGAACCGGTCGAGCCGGACTACAAGGACGATCTGCGCGCAATCATCGACTTGTTTATCCTCGAAGCACGCAATCACGCTCGCTTGGTACACCCCAATATCGTCGACGTTCATCAGGTGTTCGAAGACAACGAGACCGCTTACATTGCGATGGATTTTATCCGTGGCTGCGATCTGCTGGACTATGTTGAAGACTCCAAAAACAAAGCTGGTCCGGACTTTATCGTTCAGGTCACCGAAAAAATGCTGTCGGCGGTGTCTTTCATCCACCAAAGCGGCATGCTGCACCGCGATATTTCGCCTGACAACATCCTGATCGACGAAAACGGCGATCCGGTGCTGATCGACTTTGGCGCCGCGCGCGAACAGGCAGCGCACCAGTCCGCTGCGCTGATGACCCTGCGGGTTATCAAGGATGGGTATTCGCCACATGAGTTTTATGTGCGTGGCGCGGAACAAGGGCCAAGCAGTGACCTCTATGTTCTTGCGGCGACCCTGTATCACTCCATCAGCGGCGAACGCCCCATCGACGGTCAGACCCGCCTGAACGCGTTCAACAGTGGTCAGACGGACCCCTACACACCGCTGGCCGGGCGTTTCGAAGGCTACGCCGACGGATTCCTGGAAGCCATTGACAAGGCGATGGAAGTTCACGCAACGGATCGCCTGCAGACCGCATTAGATTGGCTGCGCATGTTCCGCGGCCCCAGTGTGATGTTCGACAGCTTTGACTATCGGCCGGTGTCGGTGATCGTGGCGATGGACCAGAAAGACGAAGAAGAAGAGAAAGCCAGGATCAAGGCTGAAAGCGAAAACGCCGAAGCCGTAGTCACCGCATTGCTTGCCGGAAACACAGACATTGCACTGGGCAATGAAGACAAGAACGACGACGGGCTCGCCACGTTCACATCGAAGGATGAAGTTCCGGTCGCTGTGGATACCGTGGTCAAAAGCGGATCCAGTGGTGCAGGCAAAATTGTAGCGGGTGTGGCCGTGGTCGCCGCTTTGGCGGCAGGCGGGTTCTTCCTGATGTCTGGTGAGGAAACTCCGGCCGAAGACACTGCATCGACGCAAGCGCCCGTAGCGACAGAAACCGTGGAAGAAACCGCCACAGTCGAAACATCCGAGCAGGAACCGGTCGAGCAAGTGACCGCAACCGAAGTGGAGCAGGCACCAGAACCAACAGAGCCCACGCAGGCCGAGGTCGCATCCACTCCAGAGCCTGTCGAGCAGGCGCAAGAAGACCCGGTTGCCACGGAGCAGGAAGAAGCTGCGGCGACGGAAACGGCTGAAGTCGCGACCGTCGAGCCGACGCCGCTTGTTCCGGCGGAACCGGTAAACCTCGCAGAACAACAGATTGCATTCTCTCACTGGGATGTAGACATCCCGTTTCAGACATCACGCCGCCGGGCTTCGACAGGCAACGTGATTGCGATAACCGGCGTTGACCAGGATTTAGACACGTCAATTGTAGGTGAATGGGTCAAGCGTGGTGCCACGATCTTTACTCTGAACGGCAAGCCGGTGCAGGCAGATTCGACTTTTGCTGCACAAGTGCTGAACGATCTGAAAGTGGACCCGGATGGCTACATCCGTGTTTCTGCCCGGTATCGCACATTAGGTGAAACCCGCCCTCAGAACGGATTGTTGGCATTGCCCGCGATGCGCGTGCTGGGTCTGGAAAACGGATACGTATTTACAATTCAGAACACAGGCGGCGCAGGGTGGAAAGCAGTTCTAACCGCAGTTCCGCCTGAGACTGCGGGCAGCTTGCAAAAGGGAGATGTCTTGGTCTCAGAGGCAAATTCCGGAACGAAGATTGAGGAATCAGAAAGCCTGGATGCTTTGTTGGCCAAACTCGTTTCCGAAAACCAGCCGCAGGCCCGTTTCAGCGTTTTGCGCAGTGGCGTCGAGACGGATGCTGACATGCCATTAGCGCAGGAGTGATCTGACCGGTTCGTATGTGATCTGCCAGTATGTATTTGCTGAGGGTAGCGCCAAATTCGGCACCCCTGACGGGAACCGGCCCGTCGCGGAAATAGAAAGTGACCTTGTTGTCACAATTATCCATGCCGTTGTGCAACCGCGCACAGAGGTAAGAAGCAGCCCCATAGGACAGTTGTCCTGTGCCAAGAAAAAAGGTGTCGACACCATGTTCAAATACAAAAGCCCTCTTAGCCGGCTTCTCGAAGGTGCCGGCAAACCGAAAGAGAATGAAGCCGAAGAAGCGGTAGCGCCAGAGGCGGAAAAGGCCGAGCCCATCGCCGATTTCAACGCCCTGCGCGAAGCACTGGCAGGCGGCAATATGTCCTCGGACAGCTACGAAGAAACCGATGAGTTGGTACCCGAAGAGAAAATGCCGGAATTCTCTGAGGAAGACGTAGCAGATACAACAGAGGTTGAGGATGATGTCGTCGTCGCTGAAGTTATCGCAGAAGTTCAGGACGTGGCAGGTGAAGTACCCGCGCCCGAAGCTGAGACCGTGTTGACGCTGCACTCGGCAGTTGAGGAAGAGATCGAAGCGGTCACTGAAGTGATTGTCGAGCACGAGGTACTTGAAGTCGAGGCCCCCGAACCGGAACAGATCATCGAGGTTGTCGCTGACGAACCCTCCGCAGAACCGGTGGCAGAAGCACCGGTCGCCGAAGAACCACTGGTTGAGGTTGCACCGGTTCCGCAGCCCACGGCTGCCGAAGATCGTCGTGGTCGCGTCAAGACAACCTTCCTGGGTTTCGAACGCGCCGACACACATGTGCAGGACCTTATTGAGACGGCAGAACCTGCAGCCAAAACAGACAATGCCGAACAGTCTTTCCCGGTTGGTTGGCTGGTCATCACTGGTGGTCCGGGCCGGGGTGCGAGCGTAACGCTGACCGAGGGCTTGATGCAGATTGGCCGCAACGACGATCAGGCCATTCAGCTCGACTTTGGAGACACTGGTATTTCCCGCAGCAACCATGCGGTGATTGCTTATGACCCCGAGGACCGCAAATGTTATCTGGGACACGGCGGCAAGGCCAACCTGGTGCGTCTGAACGGCAAGCCGGTTCTTAGCACCGTCCCACTGTCCAGCGGGGATCTGATCCGCATCAGCGAAACATCAGTCCGCTTTGCCGCCTTCTGTGACGATGGCTTTGACTGGCGGGATTCCTGATAGATGCTGGCGACACCGGCATATGACATTGCGCTGATCCTGGACAAGGGCCAGCGTGACACGCAGGAGGACGCGGTTGCTTCGCGCATGTTCGATGCGGCGAATGCAAGCTATGTCGTCGTCGCTGACGGCATGGGCGGGCATGCGGCAGGTGAAGTCGCCTCTGACCTTGTGATCCAGGCCTGGCGTGACGCGTTAGATGCCGAGCTTGAAGGTACAACAACACCCGAGTCCGCCTTGATAGACGCGTTGCCCCTGGCGGCAATGCAGGCCAATGCCTCCATCGCCGGCTATTCCCAGGAACAAGGCGCTGGATTCAACATGGGCTCAACCATGTTGGGAACTTTGTTGCTGGGCCAGCGGTTGTTCTGGATTTCGATCGGCGACAGCCCCCTTTACTTGTTCCGGGACGGAGAGCTGTCGCAGATCAACGAAGATCACTCGATGGCTCCTATGATTGATGCGCAGTTGGCCGAAGGCACTTTGACCGAGGCCGAAGCGCTGGCGCATCCTGACCGCAACCAACTGACTTCGGTCATCATGGGTGCGGCAATTCCAAAGGTCGATTGCCCGGAAACCCCGCTGGACCTGACACCTTCGGATGTTTTGGTTCTGGGAAGTGATGGCCTGCAATATCTCAGCAACGCTGAAATTCAGTCCATTCTTCAATCCAATGCCAGCGGGCTTGCACAAGACATCGCCGGGGCGCTGCAAGCCGCGCTGAACGCTAAGGGCGACCCGGATCAGGACAACATCTCAATCGGTGTTGTCAAACTTACAAAAAACTAAACAAGGCAAAGCAACAGGACCCATGAGAAACCATCTTATCATATCAAGCCTGGCACTTGCTGCCGCTGCGGGTACCGCCTCGGCGCAACAGGCATGCTCAACCTACGAAATTCAACGGGGCGACAGCCTGCGCGAGTTATCCATCGAAGTTTATTCGACCGAAGACTTTCGTATCATTTACGATGCAAACCGGGACGTGATCGGAAACAATCCGAACATCATTCGGGTAGGCGACCTTCTGACCATGCCTTGTTTGGAAGAGATCGGGCGCGCACCGGCCGCGCCGCAGACCGAGGCCGAAGCCATGGCCGCCGAAATGGCAGCCGAGCTGGTCAAGGCAGCCGAGAATCGCGCGGCGAAAGCCATCGCAGAGGCGGAAGCCCGCGTTGCCGAAGCCGAAGCTGAAGCCAAAAAGGCAAGCGAAGATGCAGTGATTGCTGCAAAATCGGCTGCCAAGGATGAGATCGAATCCGCGCGGGCAGAAGCCGCAGCGCTGATCCGCAATGCAGACGCCGGCGAACGCCCCGAAATCCGCGACCGTCAGTTGTTGCTTATCACTGGCGGTAACTATGCGCCTTTCACCGACGAGGCCCTGCCCAATCGCGGGCTCTACACCTACCTTGTCGAAACAGCGATGCTGCGCGCCGCGCCCGAACAGTCCTATAAGATCCAGTTCGTCAACGACTGGTCGTCGCATCTGGACCTTTTGATGCCGACACTTGCTTTCGATGCCACCTTCCCCTGGTCGCGTCCAAACTGCGAAGAGGCTGAGGCGCTTTCTGAAAAAGACCGCGCGCGGTGCGATACATACAACTTCTCTAACCCGTTCTATGAAGTTGTGGACACGTTCTTTGCCCGCGAAGGCTCGGGCTATGAGCAAACTCTGACCTATGCGGACTTTGCCGGGACAACTATCTGTCGCCCCGAAGGTTGGTCGCTGTCGCACATGGACGCGGTCGGACTGTACGCACCGGCGATCTCGCTAATGCGCCCGGTTTCACCCGATGAGTGCTTTCATGCGCTTATGAACGGGACAGCCGATATCGTTGCGATCGAAGCTCATCTGGCCTTCGAAGCAATTGGACGACTGGGGTACGAACACCGCATTGTAGAAAACCCCAATCTGGCGGCGATCAAGTCGCTTAACGTCATGACCCATAAAGATAATCCGGATGGGGAAGCGATCCTTGAGACGCTCAATCAAGGTTTGGACATCATGCAGCAATCCGGAGAGTGGCGAGACATCGTTTCAACCGCTCTGCGTCATCAAATGGAAAATGGCTAAGGCCCCATGTGGCCTAACTAGAAGAAAAGTCTGGAGGAAGTGGACATGTTTGAATTGAACCTGAAGAAAGTTGCACTGTCGGCCACCGCCGTTACCGCTCTGAGCGCCGGCGCCGCCGCTGCGCAAGAAGCTTGTACCAATTATACAGTTGCGGACGGCGACACGATGGCGACCATTGCGATCGCAGCATACGGTACGTCGAACTATCAGCCGATCTTTAACGCAAACCGCAACATCATCACCAACCCAAACGCTCTTGAGCCAGGTCTGGTTCTGGCCTTGCCCTGTGAGGATGGTAGCCTGCCAAACGGTCAGTCCGCGCAGGAACTGATCGCAGCAGAAGAGCAACGCGCGGCAAGCGTCAAGCGATCAAATGTCTATGCCCCCCCAATCAAAATGGTGGCGGGTAACGGTTGGGAACCCTTCACGAGTGAAGCGCTGGGTGGCGGCGGTATTATGACCCGTCTGGCAACAACCAGTCTTCAGCGTGCTGGCAACAGCCGCGATTACTCCGTCAGCTTTGTCGACGACTGGAGCTCGCATCTGGACACTTTGTTGCCGCTGGGCGCGTTCGATATTTCAATCGCCTGGACCGTCCCGGATTGTACGAACCGCACATACGAATGGTCGTCCGAAACTGAAGCGCGGTGTACGCAATTCGTGGCTTCTGTCCCTGTATACGACATCGTAGGTGGTTTCTTCACTCTGCCGGAAAGCGACTATGCAAGCGCGACAAAGTTCGAAGACTTTGAAGGTTCAACCATTTGCCGCATGTCAGGTTGGAGCATGGTGGTCCTGGAAGAAGTCGGACTGAACCGCGAAAATACCAATGTGGTCCAACCTAACTCTGCTCGCGAATGCCTTGATGCCGTTCTGACCGGCACAGCGGATGTCGCCGCGTTTGAAGTCGATCTGTTCGCTTCGACCATGAACGACATGGGATTGACTTCGACAGATCTGGTCGAAAACCCCTATGTGTCGACCTTGTCCTCGATGAGCTTTCTTGCACACCGCACCAACCCGTTCGCACGTGAGTACATTGCGATGATGAACAAGGGCCTGAACGAAATGCGTCAGTCCGGCGAGTGGTACGCGATTATCTCGGACACCCTTCGCGAACAAAACGAAAAGCTGAACGCAGCATCTAACTGATCATTCGACTTTTCGCGCGAATTGGGCCGGTCATTTGACCGGCCCTTTTTCGTTTTAAACAGCTGGTTTAGCTATAGGTTGAACCCAAAATTCCCAAAAGTACGGGAATCCCCTAATTTCCAAAACTCATGGATTAGTTAACGTGAAATCAACTACACCGGTGAGGCTTCGGCCTGACCACTCACTCAAAAAAGGGCCGACTTTGGGGGTCGGCCCTTTTTTCTATTGATCTCACCAATCTGAAAACACCCACGCCGCAAAGCGTGGGTACTGTTTATCAGCCGATGATCGCGTTCAGTGTCGCGCTGGGGCGCATTACCGCTGCGGTCTTGGCAGGATCGGTGTGGTAGTATCCACCGAGATCCGCGGCAGCACCCTGAGCGGTCGCCAGCTCAGACAGGATCTGACCTTCGTTATCCGCCAGCTCTTTTGCGATCGGCGCGAATTCTGCTGCCAATTCAGTATCATCCGATTGCGCGGCCAGAGCCTCAGCCCAATAGCGTGCGAACCAATAGTGGCTGTCGCGGTTGTCCGGTTGTCCAACTTTACGGCTGGGCGATTTATTGTTGTCCAGAATGCCTTGCGTGGCCGCTTCGGCCGCAGCACCCAGAACACCCGCTTTGGCGTTGCCCTTGTTGTCGGCCAGGAAGTTGAGAGATTCACCCAAAGCACAGAACTCACCCATCGAGTCCCAGCGCAGGTGGTTTTCCTCAACCAATTGCTGCACGTGTTTCGGAGCGGACCCACCCGCGCCGGTTTCGAACAGACCACCGCCATTCATCAGTTTCACAATCGACAGCATCTTGGCCGACGTGCCCAGTTCCAGGATCGGGAACAGGTCAGTCAGGTAGTCACGCAATACGTTGCCCGTGATAGCGATGCTGTCCATACCTGCCGTAATGGTTTCCAACGACTGGCGGGTCGCCTCGCGCGGAGCCATGATCAGGAACTTGTCGGCCACACCAGCCGCCTCAAGTGCCGGTTTGACGTATTTGATCAGTTCCGCATCGTGGGCGCGGTTTGCGTCCAACCAGAAGATGGACTCGGACCCGGTCAAACGCTGACGGTCCATGGCCAACTGGATCCAGTTTTCGATCGGAGCTTTCTTCACAGTGCAGGCGCGCCAGATGTCGCCCTTTTCAACGTCATGCGAATGCAGCGTCTCGCCATTGGCCAGAACGATACGGATGGCACCGTCGGCCGGCGCTTGGAACGTTGTTGGGTGCGAACCGTATTCTTCCGCTTTTTGCGCCATCAGGCCGACGTTGGCGACAGCACCGACAGTTGCAGGGTTCAGTGCGCCATTGGCTTTGAAAAAGTTGATGCTCTCATCATAAACCGATGCATAGCAGCGGTCGGGGATAACACAGTTGGTGTCGCCCTTGGCACCGGCCTCGTTCCAGCCTTTTCCGCCTGCCCGGATTACGGCAGGCATCGAGGCATCGATGATCACGTCTGACGGCACGTGCAGGTTGGTTATGCCTTTGTCACTGTCGACCATATACATGGCCGGACGGTCGGCTTTGATCGCGTCGATGGCGGCCATGATGTCGGCATTGCCCTGAACACGTTCCAGCAAATCGCCCAGACCAGAATTAGGGTTCACACCCAAAGCGTCCAGTTCAGCGCCGAACTTTTCGAATACCGGGGCCAGCCAGGCTTTGACCGCAAAGCCAAAGATGATCGGGTCCGAGACCTTCATCATCGTGGCTTTCATGTGCAACGAGAACATGGTGCCGTCTTTCTTGGTGTCCTCAATCGCATCTGCCAGGAAGGATGACAGCGCCTTGACCGACATGAAAGTGGCGTCTGCAACTGTGCCCTCGGCCAGTGGCCAGGCGTCCTTCAGGACAGTGATGCTGCCGTCTTTGCCGACGAATTCGATCTTGACATCACCGGCCTGAGCGGCGGTAATGGTGGCGGACTTCTCGTTGGCATAGAAATCATTGCCAGACATCGACGACACTTTGGTTTTGCTGTCCGACGCCCATTCCCCCATCGAATGCGGGTTCTTCTGAGCATAGTTCTTCACCGCACGCGCCGCGCGACGATCCGAGTTACCTTCGCGCAGTACCGGGTTCACAGCCGAGCCTTTGATAGCGTCGTAACGCGCTCGGATCGCCTTTTCTTCATCGGTCGACGGCTCTTCGGGGTAGTTCGGGATGTCGTAGCCCTGTGACTGCAGCTCTTCGACGGCAGCCACCAGTTGCGGGACCGATGCCGAGATGTTTGGCAGTTTGATCACGTTGGCGTCCGGCGTTTTCACCAGCTCGCCCAATGCGGCCAAATCGTCGGTGATGCGCTGTGCATCAGTCAGTTTTTCTGGAAAGGTCGAGAGAATACGACCGGCCAGCGAAATATCCTTGGTGCCAACACTGACACCCGCGGCGCTAGCAAACTTGCGAATGATGGGCAGGAACGAGGCGCTGGCCAGTTCGGGCGCTTCGTCTACAATGGTATACAATATGTCGAAGTTTGAGTTATCTGCCATATTCTTTTACCTTTTTTAAGCCTTTCGGGGCGTGCGATCCTAGAGTGTGCCACAAACGGGTAGCGAAGGATGGGCGTGTAAATCCTACCGCCCAACGGTGACTCTGTATTGACAGAGCCTCCCTTAAATCAGGTTGGGGTTGGGATCAATCGTCTAGACGCGGTGCATATTGCCACGGGTTAGGAAAACTTGGTGAGATTGGTTGGGTTTCGTGGGAAAAACACCAGACCATCAAGTCACAATCATTCGCCTTTCGTCGGTTTTGGAGGCCCGTAACTGTGATGAAATGCCTCTTCGTCGACCAATCCAACATAATCGGAAATCGCTTGGGTGATATGATCGGATGATCCGGCGTAAGCTTGCTGCGAAACTGACACGCCTTTTGCGCAGAAAATGTCCAACAGTGCTTTTCGACCTGCCGACCCGGTTCCTTGTAGAACTGCTTTGTATTCCATTTCCGCCAAATCCATTTGACCAAGGATTGCATAGAAATTGCCACCATAAAGCTGTTCTTTGGCGTTTCTCCATACATACCATTCGGCGGCACTATAGAACCACCTATTGAAGTACTTTCTCTTTGCATAATCTTCTGCGCGCACGCGAGCCGCGAAATTCTCCACGTACTCTTCACCTTTGTTTGTGTCACCAATTTTAAAGTGCACAAGAGCATGCAAAAAGTGCTCGCTCCCTAAACCTGTTTCAAGTCGAGCGAGCGCTGCGGATGCCTCCAAAGCGCTTTCATGGTCACCTGTGAATTTCAGATCGTAGATTAAACGAGACAAATGCACCCATGATTGATTGGTCCAGCGCTGTTCAGCTTGTGTCAGAAACTGTTCGACCGCGTCATGTCCATTTACGTCGTAGTGAGTATTGATCAGAACAGTTCCCGCATCCCCGTAGCTCGGATCGAGTTCCAGAATCTTCTCCAAACCCTGAATGGCGGCTAGATAGTTTCCCTGGCCCCTGTCGAACTGAGCCTTGTGAAACAATGCGTCAGTGCTGCTTGGGGCAAGCAACAGAGCTTTTTCGTAAGCTGAGCCTGCAGATTGAACGGCCCGCCTCGTGATAGGCAATAGCGCGCCACAATGTCGACTGTGGGTCGTCCTGAGCGAGAGCCAAAGCGCTGGTGTAGTCCGAAATTGCCTCTTCGTACTGATTGCCGCTGTAGTACGCCCAACCACGAGATCTCAGCAGTGTGTTCCGGTTTTCTGGGGTAACACCCTCGCCATTCATCAAAGTTGTGCAGGCCGCGACCACATGTGACATGCCGCCTTTGTTGCCAAGGCATGACTGAGCCAGCTGTGTGTAATTTGGTCTGGATTTTGACGGTGAATTGAAGGACAGCAACAACGTGGCGATCACAATAGCCAGGGCGGCAAGACGAATGTGCATTACACCTCCAATCTGTTCAAAGCACTCACCTTAAGGTGGCAATCCAGAACCTATACTCAAGGAAACGCGTCGCCAAATTTCTGTAAATGATACGGAAAAGACACAAGCGCAATCGCAGAGATTGATCAAACGCCCCAAGTGTCACTCAACCGATACCCACCCGGCCAAGGGTCGTCTGGATCAAGCATGTGCTGATGGGTTCCGGTGGTCCAGCCGCGCCCGCTGATTTCTGGGATGATAGCGGGCTGGGCGCCAACCTGCGTTTCCCGAACAATCCGCCCGATAAAGCGCGAGCCGATGATCGAAACAGCTTCGAAGGTTTGCCCGACCGTCATCTGCCCTTTGGCCGCCATTAGCGCCATACGCGCAGATACCGCTGTGCCAGTGGGCGAGCGATCCACCTTTCCGGGCTGAATGGCAACGGCAGATTTACCGCGCCAACCAGTCGGGGTCTTTTCAAGCCGGCCACAAAAAGCGCAAAAGGAAATGTGGGTCCAATCCGGGTTCTCGGGGTGCGAGAACCCTAATTGGGCATTGGCGGCATTCGTAATTGTAACGCCGGTCCGGGCGATTTCACGGGCTTCGTCTTGGGTTATGTCGAACCCCAGCTCAGCGGCATCTACAACTACGAAACTGTCGCCTCCAAAAGCCGTATCAACAGTCAGCGTGCCCAAACCCGGAACCTCTAACGGGACAGAGAGCTTACCCGCAAAACTAGGGAGGTTCTGCACGTGGATCCGTTCTGCCTTGCCATCCCGGCATTCAGCGCGCACGCGGACCAGACCTCCGGGCGCTTCAAGCGTCAGAGTGGTCTCGGGTTCGTGCATCGGGATGATCCCACTATCCAGCAATACCGTGGCAACACAGATCGAGTTTGAACCAGACATAGGTGGAGTGTCCTCGGGCTCCATGATGATAAAGGCGGCGTCGGCATCCGGGTGTTTGGGCGGAACCAGAAGATTGACGTGCCGAAACACACCGCCTCGCGGTTCGTTCAGTACGAAATTTCTTAACGTTTGATTGTTGGCGATATGCGTCCGTTGTTCCCAGATCGTGTCACCCGGCGGCGGTGTGACGCCGCCCACGATGACGTCGCCGACCTCGCCTTCGGCATGGGCCGACACGACATGAATGGTCTTGATACTGCGCATATCCCCTCCTTAAAACCGGGTGGCGGCGTAAGGCGACATTGATATTGGTGGGTCTTGCCCATCGACCAGCGCCCCGACGAGTTCCGCAGTTCCCGCAGATTGGGTCAGGCCCAAATGCCCGTGCCCGAAGGCGTAAACGACGTCCGCCGATTTACGAGACGCGCCAATCACCGGAATGCTGTCCGGCAAGGATGGACGGAACCCCATCCATTGCGTGCCACCTTCGGTTTTTAGTCCAGGCAGAAACGCCGCCGCCTTTTCCAACAAAATGTCGGCGCGCTTGTAGTTTGGCGGTAAGGTTAACCCGCCCAGTTCGACCGCCCCTCCGACGCGCACTCCACCATTTATTTTGCTGGCAACAAAGCCGTGGCGCGAGAATGTCAGGTGCATACGCAAATCAAATGCGCCTTCCGGCAAAGTCGTATTGTATCCACGCTCGGTTTCCAGTGGGATGCGATCGCCCAATGTTTGCGCGATGTGATGAGACCAGGCACCCGCGGCAACCACCACCTTGCTCGCTTCGATTGTTCCGTCCGCGCATGCGACCCGCACACCATTTTCCTGCGGTGACAAGGTTCGGATATCTTTCCATTCGATCCGACCGCCTCGCCACTGAAAGACCTCAGCAAGATGTTCGACCCATCGTTTTGGATCAACAGTGTTCAGCCAGTTCGGCGTAAACCCCGCATGGGTGAACCGAGGGCTGAGGCCCGGCTGCATCTCGGCAATTGCGGCCGGGCTTTCAAGCAGTTCAAATTCGATCCCGTGTTCGCGCCGCAAATTCCATGTCGGCAAACTGGCGCGGTATTCGGCCTCGCTTTCATACAACTGCATCTGCCCATCGCGTTGCAACAGGTGTTCGGCGTCGATGTTTGGCATCAACTGATCAAGCGCAGTTTTGGAAAACGCCATCAAACTGGCTTGCGTACCAAGCAAGTTTTCATAGCGGTCCGGTCGGCTGGCGCGCCAAAACCGGTACATCCACGGTGCAATTTTCAAGGCGTAGGCCGGCGGAATGGACAGTGGGCCCAACGGATCCAACAACCACTTTGGTGCTTTGCGCATGATGCCGGGCGTGGCTAGTGGTTCGACCTCAGAAAAGGCAAACGCCCCGGCGTTACCGGCTGATGTTTCAGCCGCGATGCCCTTGCGGTCCAGGACAAGTACGGAATGGCCCCGTCGTTGCAGTTCGAGCGCGGTCGTAATCCCAATTACTCCGGCGCCGATGACAACGACTTGTGAGGTCATGTTTCGATCCCGGCTCTGAAAGGATCGTTTTTGTTGAACAACAACGTCGCTTCGGCCATGACGAATGCCTGTCCGGTGATCGAGGGGATAACACCCCCGTTTGGCCCGGGCTGGTAAGACAATCGATAGGAACTGCCAATCACGCTTTGCTGGATGATCTCCTGGCCTGGCGCCAAACGTCGGTCGGCCGCCAGACAGGCCAGCCGAGCCGAGCTGCCCGTTCCACATGGTGAGCGGTCATAATTGTCATCGGGGCACAGAACGAAATTGCGACTGTGAACCGCCGGGTCCGGTGAAGATTCCTGTAGGATGACGTGGTCAATCGGTTCGCCATTTTCTCCACCAGCCCCTTGCGCGATCGAGGCTTCACGGATGGCGACCGTTACATCCTCCAGTACGCGAATATTCGCAGGCTCGACGGGGATCGGGCTGGGGTCAACGATAAAGAACCAGTTTCCGCCATATGCCACGTCCCCTGTGATCTGGCCGTAGCCCACGACATCCAGGGTAACGGCTTGATGAATTCTGCGGCTTTCAATGTTGGTCACGGTAACGGTGTTTGCATCGTGCAACTTGACCGTCACCACACCAGCGGGCGTTTCGATCCGGTGTTGACCCACGTCGATTCGCCCCAGATGTGCCAATGTGACCGCCAGACCGATGGTTCCGTGCCCACACATGCCCAAAACGGCGTCGACATCGAAATAGATCACACCAGTCGCGCATGTCGGATCAACCGGCTCGACCAGTAACGCAGCGACCATGGCTGGCTGGCCGCGCGGCTCTAACATGACAGAGCGGTAGAACGCCTGATGCTCAGTAGCCAGCCGCTGTGCTCGTTCCGACAACGGCCCAGAGCCCAAATCGGGCGCGCCATCCAGAATGACACGCGTCGGCTCGCCGCCTGTGTGACTGTCGATCACGTGCATTCAGCGATCACCCCACCCTGTTTCGACCAATCGGCATACCAAGTCTGGAACAGATCATATTGCTGTTCGCAATAGTTACGTTGTGCATCCGTCAACTCATCCGTTTCGTTAAAGTGCAATCGGTATTCCTGTTCCCCGTTCAGAACCAACAAGTGCTTGTAATACAGCACCAGATCCGGGCCTTCATCAAAGCTGGAAAGCACCTGAATCGCTTCGGTCAGTTCCAGCGCGCGCCGGCGGGCCTCAGCATGGCCTTGCGCCGCTTTTTTGGACAAAGCAGCCAGCAACAGCGCTTCGCGCGGCAAGGCTGTGCCAATCCCGGTGATCGACCCGGTTGCGCCGCAGTTTACGAACCCGTGGAAGACCTCGGTATCAACACCCACCATCAGGGTTACCTGATCATCCTGACTGGTAATGTTCTCGGCCGCATATCGCAGGTCGTCTTTACCGCCGAATTCCTTGAAGCCAATCAGATTAGAATGTTCTGAGCGCAGAGCAAAGAACAGGTCAGCCCGCGTAGCAAAGCCATAATACGGACTGTTGTAGATGATCGCCGGAACATCGGGGGCGGCTGACAAGATCGCTTTGAAGTGGTTCTTCTGTGCGGCAGGTGAACTGCCGCGAGACAGAACGCGCGGAATGACCATCAGGCCGACTGCACCTATCTTTTGCGCATGTGCCGCATGGGCCACGGCGGATTTGGTGTTGATGGCTCCGGTCCCGACCACAACGGGCAAACCCGCGTCGACCAAACGCTCGACACCTTCCATCCGCTGTGCATCGGTTAACAAGGGCCAATCCCCCATCGAACCGCAGTAGACCACGGCAGACATACCTGCGTCGATCATCTGCTTTCCTTTGTGCACCAACGCATCAAAGTCAGGCGTCCGATCGGGTTTGCATGGCGTCATCAGAGCGGGCATCGTGCCGGTGAACACATTGGTCGACATTGGTAAATTCCTCGATGGCTGGGCGGTTACACACGCTTTTGGAATCGCCATAACGGATATTGGATACAAAATCCAGAAAAATTGAAAGCGCGCCAAATCGATGATCGGGCGCGCTCAAATTACAAAATGGGTTTTTTCAGCGAAGCCTGTGACCTGTTTCGGGATCAAACAGCATCGCGCGTTCCGAACGCACTGACAGCCCGATGCGTTCACCCTGTTCGCTGCGCTGATCTTCTCGTTCCTCGACAATCAGTTTATCGCCATTGGGCGTCAGCAGATACGTATAGCTCACGCCGCCAAGCGCTTCGGTCAGGTCAACGGTGCAGGTATCGCCTGACCGATCCACTGCGATGTGTTCTGGACGTATGCCAAGGGTCACTTTACTCATCCCTGCCGGAGTATTGACAGGCACATCCAGCGGCTCGCTGAGAGCCGGGTGCGAAACCTTTCCATCGACGATGTCGCAATCAAGGAAATTCATGGCAGGTGACCCGATAAATCCCGCTACAAACCGATTGTCTGGGTCCCGATACAAATCCATCGGCGCGCCGACCTGTTCGATCCGGCCATCACGCAGCACAACGATCTTGTCGGCCATAGTCATCGCCTCGACCTGATCGTGAGTTACATAAATCATGGTCGCGCCAATTTCATTGTGCAGCCGCGCGATTTCGACCCGCATTTCGACCCGCAATTCGGCATCGAGGTTGGACAGGGGTTCGTCGAACAAAAACACCTCGGGACCCCGCACGATGGCACGCCCGATGGCGACCCGCTGGCGTTGACCGCCAGACAGGGCTTTGGGTTTGCGTTTAAGGTATTGATCCAACTTGAGGATGTTAGACGCTTCTTGCACTTTCTTATTGATTTCGGACTTTTCCACGCCATTCATGCGCAAACCAAAACCCATATTCTCAGCCACAGTCATGTGTGGATAAAGGGCGTAGGTCTGGAACACCATGGCCACGCCACGCTTGGCCGGGTCCATATGGGTCACTTCGCGGGCACCAATATGGATTTGCCCTTCGGTTGTTTCCTCAAGGCCCGCGATCATCCGCAGCAAAGTGGATTTGCCACAGCCCGAAGGGCCGACGAAGACACAGAACTCTCCATCTTCGATCTCCAGATCAATGCCGTGAATAACCTGCGTCTCGCCATACCGCTTGATCGCCTGGTTCAGAGTCACACCTGTCATGTTGCTTGCATCCTGTTTGTGTCGGCACTGGGACGGGTCTCAGGAAACCGCCAGGCCTGTGCTTCGGCTCCGATTTGTTCGGCCACACGGCGAACACGGGGAACCCAGGTTTCCAATTGGTCGAAATTCATCCGTTCGGTCGATCCGGTCACGGAAATCGCCCCCAGCATTCGCCCGCCCGAAGTCAGGACAGGGCAGGCAATGCAGATGATGCCGGGCTCATGCTCTTCGTCATCGACGGCATAGCCACGGCTGCGGATCAGTTGGAGATCAGCGCGCAACGCCGCCTCGGATGTCAGTGTCTTGTCGGTAAAGCGGTGGTAGCTTTGCTGGGACACTGCACGGTCCAGCGCGGCCTCATCCAAAAACGCCATCATGGCCTTACCGACGCCGGTGCAATAGGCCGGGCCGACCTTGCCAGCCTGCGAATACATCTCAATCGGCTGGGCCGCATTGCGTTTATCCACGTACAGCACCTGATTTGAATCGAGCTGCGCCAGATGCACCGTTTCCCCGGTTTCCCGGCTCAATGCATCCAGAAACGGTCGCGCAATCGGCGCGAGCGAGCTTTGTGTCCACGCTGCATGAGCCAGCCGAACCAATCGCAAACCAGGCGTATATGTCTGTCGGTCCGGATCATACGACAGCATTCCCTGATTGGTCAGCGTTTGCAGGAACCGATACAGGGTCGCCTTGGGGAAATTGCTGCTTTCCAACAGCTCTGCGAATCGAACCGGGCGCGCGAACGCAGCCACCTGATCCAGCACATCACATGCTTTTCCTATTGTTCCGTCACCAGCCACGGATGCCTGTTCTCCTCCAATTAACCCATCGCAATCGGCACGAGGGTCTTGACAAGACTAACCGAGTTGATGTGTAGTTTTCAATATATAAAACACAGTTTCATTATTTGGAACTGCAAAAGTATAAAATGGAAGCTAAGGGAGGAAACCATGCATTCCATGTACAAGCGCACTGCCGCCGCTTTGGCAGCCAGTGTCGCACTTGCCGCACCTGTCGCCGCCGAACTGACCGGCGAGCTGCGAATCTTTCTCGATACCTCCAACCCGGCGCCACGCGCGACGATGGAGGCAATGATCGACCGTTTTGCGGAACAGCATCCGGGACTGGAGATCGAAACCACGGTAATCGACCGGGAGGCGTACAAGACCCAGATCCGCAACTTCCTGACTGCGGATACGCCGGACGTGGCGACGTGGTATGCGGCAAACCGCATGAAGCCCTACGTCGAGGCAGGCCTGTTCGAAGATGTATCGGACTTGTGGGCCGAACCTGAGATCGCCGAAAATCTGGCCTCGACCAAAGGTGCGATGACCATCGACGGCAAGCAGTGGGGTGTACCCTACACCTACTACCAGTGGGGTGTTTACTATCGCAAAGACATCTTTGACGAGCTGGGCCTGACCGAGCCAACGACTTGGGAAGAAGAGCTGGCGAACTGCCAGAAGATCGTCGATTCCGGTCGCGCCTGCTATACGATCGGCACCAAGTTCCTGTGGACCGCTGGCGGTTGGTTCGACTACCTAAACATGCGCACCAACGGGTTCGACTTCCACAACCAGCTCGCCAATGGCGAAATCAGCTGGGAAGACGACCGGGTCAAGCAGACCTTCGCCAACTGGAAACAGCTGATCGACATGGGCGCGTTCGTCGACAACCATCAGACGTACAGCTGGCAAGAGGCCCTGCCCTTCATGGTGAACGGCGAAGCCGCCGCCTATTTGATGGGTAACTTTGCCGTTGCGCCTCTGCGCGAAGCGGGACTGACCGACGACCAATTGGACTTCTATCAGTTCGTTTCTATCAACCCGGATGTCGAACTGGCGGAAGATGCGCCAACTGATACGTTCCACATCCCGGCCAACGCATCGAATAAAGAAGCCGCGCGTGAGTTCCTGCGCTTTGCCGTTTCCGCGGATGAGCAAACTCAGATCAACAACGGCGCAAACCTGGGCCAGCTGCCTGTGAACGCTCAGTCGTCCGTCGATGCCGACAAGTTCCTGCAGCAAGGCTTTGAGATGCTGTCCGCCAACAGCCCCGGTGGCGTCGCCCAGTTCTGGGATCGTGACGCACCTGCTGAAATGGCGAAGGTGTCGATGGAAGGGTTCCAGGAGTTCATGGTCAAGCCGGACAACGCTGACCGTATCCTGTCCAAACTGGAACGCGCACGTCAGCGTATCTACGAAAACTAAACCGGTCGGGCCGGGCTTTTGCCCGGCCTGCACCACTTCGTGCGTAAGGCGGGTGCATACCCGGCTTACTCCTTTAATCCAAAACCGAGTGAGCGCATGTCAGCCGTCGATGTCCCTGAACAAGAAAGCTGGTTCCACAGAAATCAACAGCGCATAGCGCCCTGGCTCTTTCTGGCCCCGGGTTTGCTGTTCTTCATGGTCTATGTGATAATTCCAGTGTTCCAATCGTTCAACTTGTCCTTGTACGAATGGGATGGGCTTGGCGCTGCGGAATATGTGGGTTTTCGCAACTACGAAGACCTGTATTGGGAATTGGCCGATCGCGACGCGTTTTACATATCGCTGAAGAACAACCTGATCTGGTTGATCATGTACCTGCTGGCAATCCCGGCTGGTCTGTTCATTGCTCTGTTCCTGAATCAAACCGTCTGGGGCATTCGGCTCTATAAGTCACTGTTTTTCTTCCCCTTTGTCATCTCTCAGGTCGTCGTCGGACTCGTTTTCACGTGGTTCTATGATCCGACTTTCGGCCTGTTGAACGAATTCCTGGGATTCTTCGGCTTCGGCCCGCTGAATGTTCTGGGGGATGAGCGTTTCGTCACCTACGGCATCATCTTTGCCGGTCTCTGGCCGCAAACAGCTTATTGCATGATCCTGTATCTCACTGGCCTGAACGCTGTGGATCCTGAACAGATCGAGGCCGGACGTCTGGACGGTGCAAAAGGCGGGCGGATGCTGTGGCACATCATCCTGCCTCAACTACGCCCAGCCACCTTCATTGCTTTCGTTGTCACCATCATCGGCGCGCTTCGGTCATTCGATCTGATCTCGATCATGACCCAGGGTGGCCCGTTCGGTTCGTCCCGTGTGCTTGCCTATTACATGTTCGAAGTCGCGCTGTCAGAATACGGCTTCCGCATGGGATATGGCGCCGCCATCGCGGTGATCCTGTTCCTGATCATGCTGTGCTTCATCGCCTATTTCCTGTGGTCGATGTACCGCGAAGAAAGGGGGCATTAAGATGTTTCCCAAACCCATCGAAAAACAACCCCGCGGGGCTCAGATCACCTACCAGGCGATGCTGCCCCTGGCACTGCTGCTGTGGCTCGGCCCCCTGCTGGCGGTTGCGCTGTTCTCGGTCAAGCCGGCAGCCGACTTTACCAACGCAAACTACTGGGGGATGCCGTCCAGCTTTGAGGGTGCCTACAACTATGGGCAGGTGTTCTTCAACTCGGACATGCCGCGCTATTTGCTGAACTCGTTCATGATCACCATTCCAACAGTGATCGGGGCCGTTGCCCTTAGCTGTATGACCGGGTTTGCACTGGGGATCTATAAATTCCGCTCAAACATCTGGATCTTTTTCATGTTTGTTGCGGGCAATTTCGTCCCGTTTCAGATTCTAATGGTTCCAGTGCGCGATCTGACGTTGGAGTTGGGTCTCTACAACACCAAAACCGGCCTCGTCCTGTTCCACATCGCCTTCCAGACAGGCTTTTGCACGCTGTTCATGCGCAACTTTATCCGCGCCCTGCCCTTCGAACTGATCGAGGCAGCTCGCGTTGAAGGCATCAGTGAATGGCGCATTTTCTGGTACGTGGTCCTGCCGCTGATGAAGCCGGCTATTGCCGCGCTGAGCGTGCTGATCTTTACCTTTATCTGGAACGACTATTTCTGGGCTGTCGTCCTGACACAGGGCGCAGAAAGCCAACCCGTGACAGCAGGGATTACCAGCTTCAACGCCCAGTTCCGGGCGGCCTATCAATTAATGAGTGCCGGCTCCATCGTCGCGGCTCTGCCGCCGGTGGCCATGTTCTTCCTCATGCAGAAACACTTCATCGCGGGCCTCACCCTCGGTGCCGTAAAATAACGTCAAACCAAAGGTTTGCCACATGACCAAGATCACCTTTATCGGGGCGGGTTCCACGATCTTCATGCAGAATATCGTGGGCGACGCCCTGCTGACCCCTGCACTGGCCGACAGCCATTTTGCGCTGATGGACATCGATCCCGTGCGCCTTGCCGAAAGCGAAGCCGTCGCCAAGGCGATGATCCGCTCTGTCGGAACGGGGGCATCTGTCTCAACGCATACCGACCGGCGCGCCGCGCTTGAGGGCGCCGATTTTGTCATCACCGCCTTCCAGGTCGGCGGCTATAAGCCATGCACGGTGACGGATTTCGAGATCCCCAAACAATACGGCCTGCGCCAGACCATCGCTGACACCCTGGGCGTCGGCGGCATCATGCGAGGCCTGCGCACGGTTCCTGTTTTGTGGGACGTTGCACAAGACATGATGCAGCTCTGCCCAAACGCAACGCTGCTGCAATACGTGAACCCGATGGCGATCAACACATGGGCGCTGGCAGAACGTTTCCCGGCGCTGAAACATGTCGGCCTGTGTCACTCTGTCCAAAACACGGTCGAAGAACTGGCCCACGATCTGGACCTGCCCAAGGACGAGTTCCGCTACAAGGTGGCAGGCGTTAACCACGTGGCCTTTTTCCTGAGGCTGGAACACGAAGGGCGCGACCTCTACCCGGCGTTGCGGCAAGGGTATGCCGGCGGGCAAATTCCCAAACCACCGCTTTTGATGCCACGTTGCGCCAACAAGGTGCGGTATGAGGTGATGGAACATCTGGGCTATTTCTGCACGGAAAGTTCAGAACATTTGGCAGAATACGTTCCATGGTTCATCAAAGAAGGCCGCCAAGACCTGATTGAGCAGTTCGGCATCCCGTTGGATGAATACCCAACTCGCTGCGAAGAACAGATCGCCAGTTGGAAAGAACAGGCCAAGACCCTGACCGACGGGCGTGATATTGAAGTGATCCGAAGCCATGAATTCGCCGCTGACCTGATGAATGCGATCGTGACGGATACGCCCTACGTGGCGTATGGGAACCTGCCCAATACTGGACAGATCCCTCAACTCCCCCTTGGCGCGGCTGTCGAAACGCCTTGCCTTGTCGACACTAACGGTGTCCAACCTTCGGTCGTAACAGATATTCCGCCCCAGCTGATCGCGCTGATGCGCAGCCAGATCAACGTGCAGGAACTGACTGTGCGGGCATTGGTTGAGCAGAACCCAGAATACATTTACCACGCCGCTATGATGGACCCGCATACGGCCGCTGAACTGGACCTGCGTCAGATCCGCAGCTTGGTTAGTGACCTGTTGGTGGCACATGCCGATTGGTTGCCAGATTGGTGCAAACCCGCCAAGGCGGCCTGATCCCAATTTTAGAAGGCTTAAAAACAATGACAAAAAAACGCCGCTCTCAGCATTGGTATGGCAAGCTGGACAAGGATGGCTTTATCCACAGATCTTGGATGAAGAACCAAGGCTTTCCCGATCACGCGTTCGATGGTCGCCCGATCATCGGTATCTGCAACACGTGGTCGGAACTCACGCCCTGCAACTCGGGCCTGCGTGATCTGGCCGAAGGTGTCAAACGCGGCGTTTGGGAGGCCGGAGGATTTCCGGTCGAATTCCCGGTGATGTCACTGGGCGAAACCCAAATGAAGCCCACCGCCATGCTGTTCCGCAACCTGCTGGCGATGGATGTCGAGGAATCCATTCGCGCCTATGGCATCGACGGCGTGGTGCTGCTGGGTGGGTGTGACAAGACCACGCCGGGGCAACTGATGGGGGCTGCTTCGGTCGATCTGCCCTCGATCGTAGTCAGCTCGGGCCCGATGCTGAACGGAAAATACCGTGGCAAGGACATTGGATCCGGAACAGATGTCTGGAAATTTTCCGAGGCCGTTCGTGCCGGCGAGATGACCTTGAAGGATTTCATGAACGCGGAATCCGGTATGTCACGCAGCGCAGGTGTTTGCATGACCATGGGTACGGCCTCAACCATGGCGTCTTTGGTGGAAGCGATGGGTATGTCCCTGCCCACCAACGCCGCCCTGCCGGCGGTTGATGCCCGCCGTATGGCGCTGGCACACCTGACGGGTAAACGGATTGTCGAAATGGTGGACGAAGATCTTAAACCGTCGGACATCCTGACCAAGGAAGCGTTCGAAAATGCCATTCTGGCCAATGCAGCCGTTGGCGGCTCGACCAATGCAGTGGTGCATTTACTCGCGCTGGCGGGCCGCGTGGGCGTTGACCTGACGCTGAAAGACTTTGAAATCGGGTCGGAAATGCCGCTGCTGGTGAACTGCATGCCCTCAGGGAAATACCTGATGGAGGATTTCTGCTACGCAGGCGGTGTGCCCGTGGTTCTGAACGAGTTGAAACCCTTCCTGCGCCCCTCAAAAACCGTGCTGAACAAAGATATCTCGGCCCATTTCGAAGGGGCTGAGTGCTTTAACCCCGACGTCATCCGCCCCTTCGACGATCCGGTGAAACCCACCGCGGGATTGCGCGTGCTGCGCGGGAACCTCGCGCCCAACGGGGCCATTGTAAAACCCTCGGCCGCGACGGATGCACTACTGGAAACAGAAGCCGAAGCCTACGTTTTTGAGAGCATCGAGGACTTGAAAGCCAATATTGACCGGGATGATCTACCAGTAACGTCTGAAACCATTCTGGTCCTGAAGGGCTGCGGCCCAAAGGGCTATCCCGGCATGCCCGAGGTCGGCAACATGCCGATCCCGGCCAAACTGGTGAAGGAAGGCGTCCGCGACATGATCCGCATATCCGACGCCCGCATGTCCGGTACCGCATATGGCACGGTGATCCTGCACGTCAGTCCCGAGGCGCAAGCCGGAGGCACCTTGGCCCTTGTCAAAACCGGGGATCGTATCCGCGTGTCTGCCAGCAAGGGCGAATTGGAACTGCTGGTCGATGAAAAGGAACTGGAATCCCGCCGCACCGCGTGGCAACCGGAAGATCCGCATTACACACGCGGTTACGCGAAACTCTATATCGACCACGTGCTGCAAGCCGATCAGGGCGCGGACCTAGACTTCCTCGTCGGCAAAGACACCCGCCTTGTGACCAGAGAGAGCCACTGATGGACCATCCAGCCACTTTTCACGATCTAAACGGCGCCTCGGTCTATATTACCGGCGGCGGCTCAGGTGTAGGGGCCGCACTGACAGACGGTTTTTTGGCCCAGGGCGCAAACGTTGCCTTTATCGGCCGCTCGGACGCCAGCGCATTCGTTGAGGAAATGCGAGACAAACATGGCCGCGCGCCGCTGTTTATGCAGGGCGACATGACGGATACCGAATTGCTGCACGCCACTATGCAAAAGGCTGCCGAGGCACATGGACCTTTGGATGTGTTGGTCAACAACGCCGCTAACGACAAGCGTCACTCGCTTGAGGAAACCACTGCCGAGTTCTGGGACTGGATGATTGAGGTGAACCTCAAGGCCTACTACTTCGCCTGCCAGGAGGCTGCGCGCCAAATGGCTGGCAAAGGGGGTTCAATCGTCAACTTCAGCTCGATCAGCTACATGATGGGGAATGCGGGGTATCCTATCTATACGACGTCGAATGCCGGGATTACCGGGATGACGCGATCTTTGGCACGCGAATTGGGGCCGCAAAAAATTCGTATCAATGCGCTGGCTCCCGGATGGGTATTGACGCAAAAGCAACTTGATATGTGGGCCACGCCGGATGACCTGGCAGCGCATTTGGAGCGCCAGTGCCTGAAGGAACACCTGACGCCCGAAGACATGATCGCACCGACATTGTTCCTGGCCTCGGATGCCAGCCGCGCGATGACCGGACAGTGCATGGCCGTCGATGGCGGCGTTGTAATAACGGGGTAAGGCCATGAATGCAGAGTGGATAGCCGTCGACTGGGGAACATCCCAACTGCGGGCCTGGGCCATGCAGTCCGACACCGTACTGGCGCAAAGGCAGTCTGACCGCGGCATGGCGCGTCTGAGTAGAGATGACTTCCAATCTGCCTTGCTTGACATGATCGCCGACTGGTTGGGCGCTGAACCTGTCGACGTTGTGGCTTGCGGCATGGTCGGTGCGCGGCAAGGTTGGGTCGAAGCACCCTACTCGGCCGTCCCGTCAGCACCGCTGCCGGATGCGCCTATACGAGTACCGGGAACCGATGCCCGGATACGCGCATTCGTGGTACCTGGTCTCAAACAGAACGCACCGCCGGACGTTATGCGCGGTGAGGAAACTCAAATATCTGGCTTTCTGGCAACCCGCCCGAACTGGGACGGGGTTATTTGCCTGCCCGGGACGCATTCAAAATGGGTTCAGATCAGTGCAGGAGAAGTCGTGAGCTTTCGAACGTTCATGACAGGTGAGATGTTTGAACTGCTCTCCGAGCAATCAGTGCTCAAGCATTCAATCAGTGACGGCTGGGACGCCGACGCCTTCGCAGAAGCTACGGCAGACGCGTTGTCCAAACCCGAACAATTGGCTGCGCGCCTGTTCGGACTGCGAGCGGCGGATTTGTTGCACAATCAGGACAAGGGGACAGCCCGAGCCAAGTTATCCGGGCTTTTGATCGGGGCCGAGTTGGGCGCAACACGCCCCTACTGGTTGGGGCAGCAGCTGGCAATCATCGGCGCTGAAGGGATGTCCCAAATCTACACACGTGCGCTGCAACTGCAGGGCGCTTTCGTGGACACCGCTAACGCAACTCAATGCACATTGGCAGGCCTGTCGCAGGCCCGCAAATTAACGAGGCAAACCTCATGAGCCGCCCCATAATCGCCATTTTGCGTGGCTTGCTACCGTCAAAAGCCGTCGATGTAGGCCATGCCCTGATCGAAGCCGGTATCGACAAGATCGAGGTGCCGTTGAATTCGCCTGACCCGCTGAACAGCATTGAATCGTTGGCCAGCTCATTCGGCGATCAAGCATTGATCGGCGCTGGTACGGTTCTGACCCCCGAACAGGTCGAAGCCGTTTCGCAAGTTGGCGGTAAGCTGATCGTTTCCCCTAATTATGACGCCGAGGTCATTGTGCGGTCTGTCGCGCTAAACATGCAAAGTTGGCCGGGCGTCTATACCCCGACCGAGGCGTTTGCTGCGCTAAAAGCTGGCGCCACTGGCTTAAAACTGTTCCCCGGTGTCATTGCCGGGCCAGTTGGTTTGGCCGCAGTGCGACCGGTACTGCCGTCGGGCACTTTGGTCTATGCCGTTGGCGGCGCTGGACCTGAGAATTTCGCCGAATGGATCAAGGCCGGGGCAGATGGTTTCGGCATCGGATCGGCCCTGTTCAAACCGGGAATGTCCATCGCAGAGATTGCCGGTCAGGCCAAGCGGATCGTCGCTGCCTATGACGAGGCTGCTGGATGAGCTTTGTTTTTGACGACCGTCCATGTGAGCTAGGCGAAGGGCCCCTATGGCATCCTGAACGCAAACAACTGTTCTGGTTCGACATCATCAACAAACGTCTGATGACGCAGACCGGGGATGAGCAACACAGCTGGCAGTTTTCGGAACATGTCTCAGCGGCAGGTTGGGTGGACCGGGATACAATTGTGATGGCCTCGGAAACCGGCCTGTGGCGATTTGGTTTGGATAGTGGTCAAAAAGATCTGATCGTCTCGCTTGAGGCGAACAACCCGGTCACCCGCTCCAATGACGGGCGCGCAGACCCGTGGGGCGGGTTTTGGATCGGGACAATGGGAAAAAACGCCGAACAAGAGGCGGGCGCGATCTATCGGTACTGGCAGGGCGAATTACGCCTTCTTGTGCCCGAGGTCACAATCTCCAACGCGATCTGTTTTGCCCCAGACAGGCCCTGCGTCTATTACACCGATACAGTCACACAACAGGTTAGGCGCTGCTCGCTGGAGCCTGAGACGGGGTGGCCCGAAGGCAATAGCACGGTGTTTCTCGACCTGAGCGCTGATGAACTTTTTCCCGATGGCGCTGTGGTCGACGCAGAAGGCAATATCTGGATCGCCCAATGGGGGGCAAACCGTGTCGCCTGCTATGACCCGAACGGGCGGTTTCGGCATGCCGTCTCGTTTCAGGCCGCACATACATCTTGTCCCGCCTTTGGCGGCGACGATCTGACGACGCTGTTTTGCACCACTGCCCGTCAGGGGTTGGACGCAAACACTGTTGAAACACAACCAACCAATGGCATGACCTTTGGCGCATTGGACGCGGGCACAGGCCAGGCAGAACACAGAGTCCTTATATGAAACCAGAACTTGGTGTTTGCTATTACCCGGAACATTGGCCCGAGGCCATGTGGGCCGAAGACGCGGCTCGAATGGTTGAAACTGGCATAAGCTGGGTCCGGATCGGTGAGTTTGCCTGGAGCCGAATGGAGCCGGTTCCTGGCGATCTGCAGTTGGATTGGCTGGACCGTGCAATCGAAACGCTTGGGGCGGCTGGGATCAAGGTTGTACTGGGGACGCCCACTGCGACACCTCCGCGGTGGATGCTTGAGAAACATCCCGACATGCTGGCAGTGGATGCGCAAGGAAACCCCCGAAAATTTGGCTCACGCAGGCACTATTGTTTTAGCCATCCGGGTTATGTCCAAGAATCCGTCCGCATCGCTCGGATCATGGGCGACCGCTACGGGCGAAACCCGCATGTTGCGGCATGGCAGATCGACAATGAATATGGCTGTCACGATACGACCGTCAGCTATGGCCTCGCCGCTCTGCATGCCTTTCAGCTTTGGCTAAAGGATCAATACGGCAGCATTGACGCGCTAAACGAGGCATGGGGCAATATATTCTGGGCGATGGAGTATCGCGATTTCGACCAGATTGATCTGCCCAATTTGACAGTGACCGAACCCAACCCGGCGCAGGTTCTGGCGTTCCGGCGTTTCAGTTCGGATCAGGTCGTTGCGTATAACAAAGCCCAGGCAGATGTACTGCGCGCTTTGACGGATGCGCCGTTGTTGCACAACTATATGGGTCGAGTGCTGGATTTCGACCATTTCAAGGTTGGCGCAGATCTGGATATCGCCACATGGGACAGCTATCCAATCGGCTTCCTCTCTGACCGGCTTGAGGCGGATGAAGCCCACAAAACCGCCTTTCTTCAGCAGGGCGATCCGGACATGCAGGCATTTCATCATGACCTGTACCGCGCGGTCGGGCGTGGGCGTTGGTGGGTGATGGAGCAGCAACCCGGCCCGGTGAATTGGGCACCATACAATCCAGCGCCACTACCCGGAATGGTTAAGCTTTGGTCGCTTGAGGCAGTGGCGCACGGGGCAGAGGTCGTCAGCTATTTCCGCTGGCGGCAGGCCCCGTTTGCACAAGAGCAAATGCATGCGGGGCTGCTGACACCCAACAACCGCCCTGCCCCGGCCCTGACCGAGGCAAAGCAGTCTTCGGACGCGTTGTCAGAAATCGGCAACGTTGTGCAGACACAGGCCCAGGTGGCCATCCTGTTCGACTACGCCTCGGATTGGGCTTGGTCGACACAGCCTCAGGGCGCTGGATTTGACTATTTCCGTCTGGTTTTCTCGGCGTATCGCGCCTTGCGGCGGGCGGGCTTGTCTGTGGACTTCGTGTCCTCAACCAACATACCGCGTGTTGGCTACAAGTTCATCCTTGCTCCGGGGATAGCCACCGTGAGCGACAATTTGGAACGTCAATTGGCGGAGGCCAGTGATCTGCTCATCCTGGGTCCACGCAGCGGGGCGATCACACATGATTTCCAGATTCCCCGGGCACGACCCGGCCTAAACGGTCTGAAATGCGACGTCGATCTGGTCGAGACCCTGCCGCCCAATATACGGCGTGGCGTTGAAGGCGGCGGCGCGGCGCAACATTGGATCGACAGGGTTTCGGGGGTTGCCCCCAATTTGCTGACATTTGCAGATGGCACCCCTGCGCTTTTGGGTGAAAACTGTCTTTGGTATCTGGCAGGTTTCCCGGATGACACATTGTGGGACCGGGTCGTTGAAATGGCCGCGCGAAAAACCGAGGTTACCCTATTTCCGATGCCCAAAGGGTTGCGCCGTCGCGAGACGGCCACACATGTTTTCTTGATCAATTACAACGCGCAACCGGTCGCATGGAACGGTGAGGTCGTTGACGCCTGTGACGTAGCTGTCACGCAGAAAGATGCGCCCGAAGAGGAATAACCTCTCCGGGCGCACGTTTTGGATTTAGCTTCAAAACCTACTGGTCAGTCTGCAGGCTGTTGGGGTCGAACACGCCCCCAAAGCCACCGTTGTTTGAAGGTGGAGTTTCAGTATCCGAACTCTCGTCTTCCGCGTCCCCGCCCAGTGCATTCGGCGCGAAGACGTTGCCAAAACCACTGTTGTTCGACGGTTTCGGTGTGGATTGCTGGGCACCACCTTGTTCGGCTTCTTCGGCCTCGCGCTTCTTACGCTGTTCTTCGCGCTGCTTGCGCAACTCTTGAATGCGTTGTTCCGCTTCCAGGCGTTTCTGCTCTTTCACATTGGCGATGCATTGGCCGGGGTTGTAGGCCGTTGCGGTGCCAACAACGGTGATCGTCGCAACCGCAAACACAACCAGTAGGACAGCCGCCATGTTGCCAGAAAAGAAGCTGGGTAGCTTAATCTTGCCGGCCAGTTCCTCAACTGTGGCGCTCTTACGGGCTGCGGCCACCAGCTCCTGACGCTTCAGCTTGGCTTCGTTCAACAAGGCAAAGAATACTGTCAACGCCACGATGATGAAGGCCAGAGCCGAAATGGCGGGCGTGATACCATACCGGACCTTTTGCGCCAGTTCGATCGTCAGCGTCGGGTATTCACCAAAGGTGAAAGTGGTGGTGTTGTAGTTCTCGAACGAAGCGAGGAACGCCAGAACCGCCGCCGACGCAATCGCAGGACGCATGAAAGGCAACAGGATCTTGCGGAAAGCCTGAGCATGCGTTGCACCAAGGTCCAACGCCGCTTCGGTCAATGCCACATCGTAACGCTGCAGGCGCGCCACCAGAACCAACATGCAATAGCTTGCAATAAAGGTGGATTGGCCGATTACCGTCAGGAAGATACCGTTAGACAGGAAGCTATCTGCACCCAGTCCCAGCATCCGATTGATCCGATCCCAGAACACCAAAGTCGAGATGCCCAGAACAACACCCGGGATCAGGATCGGAGCGATGATGATCGTGTAGTAGGTCGCCCGCAACTTAGGCCAGATCTGCGTCAGCATCAGCGCCCCGGCCAGACCCATCGCCACCGACAGAACAACCGTTCCGGCGCCAATGATCAGCGAGTTCTTGATGCCGTTCAGGATACGCTGATCCTGAAACAGCTCGCCGAACCACTGGAAGGTCAGACACTCCCACGGCGTCATCCGTGGGAAAGCCGATGAGTTGAAGGCCGTGACCGACATGATCACCAACGGACCCAGCAGGTATAGGAAGAAAATGACCAGATAGACCCAGATGCTTACACGAAGGAAGGAATTATTCATTTCCCGATATCCCCCATGTTCACCTTGAACAGGCGCATCATTGCCAGCACGAACAGGATACAGGTCACCAGAAGAACGATGGCGTAGGCGGCACCTTGCGGCCAGTCATTGTTGTCATTGAATTGCTGGTAAATCAGCTGCGTGAACCACAGACTGGACGGTCCGCCCAGGATTTGTGGCGCGGCCAGCGCACCGGCGCTTAGCATGAACACCATGGTACAGCCCGAGCTGATGCCCGGTTTGGCGTAAGGAATAACCACACGCCAGTGAATCCGCCACCACGGCGCACCAAGATCGCGCGCCGCCTCGATCTGGTTTTTATCCAGACTTTCGATCACGTTGTACATCGGGAAGATCATCAGCAGGATGTAGGCGTAACCCAGACCGGCATAGAGCGCGATGTCATTGCGAATAAAGTCAAATGGCGTATCCCAGATGCCCAGCCCCACGAACAGGGTATTCAAAACACCGGTCTCACCAAAGATAATCCGCAGGGCAAATGCACGCAAAATCTCGTTGATCCAGTAAGGGATGATCAGCATGATCGCGAAGATGCGAATGTGGTTGCCTTTGGACTGACCCAGATAATAGGCAATCGGATAGCAGAGGATCAGGTTGAAGATCGTCACACAGACCGCGGCCAGCAGCGTGCGAAAAAAGACCCTCAAGTCGACTGCATTATAGGACTGACTACCGCCTTCAGGGCCATAGATCAGGTATTTGTAGTTCTCCAGCGTATAGACGTCCTTGGGCCCGCCAATCTCGGGCGGTGGCAGGTTCGGACGGAAGGAGAAATCCAGCATCGACAATTGCGGCAGAATGATCAGACCAATGGTCCAGAACAGGACCAGACCCAATATTGCGGCGCCCATGCCGATGCCGTTTCGGTTGAAGAATTCTTTCAGGAAGCCTGGCATAGTCGGCCCCCTTATTCCGCGGCCAATTCACCCGCCGGAACCAGAACCGCATTGCGGGTCTCATATTCCAACGTGATGTTTTGGCCTGTGTGGTCATCGAAGGATTGGCCGAGATTTGGCAAGGACACCTTGATCTCTTTACCGCCGTCACCTTCGGTGAAGATGTTAAAGACGTTACCTTCGAATTCTTCGTGGTTCACCCGCGCGGTGACAAAGTGATCGCCTGTCGCACCATCGGCAGCGATCGCAAAAGCTTCGGGGCGAATGAACATCATGGCGTCATCCCCAACTTTCAGCTTTCCTTGGTTGGCGGACGAGATACGTGCAACCAATTCACCAGACCGGTTCGTTGAAATCAGCGCTTCGTTCCCCATCATCTGTTTAACTTTGCCGCGGAACACGTTGTTTTCACCTACGAAAGAGGCCGCGAAGGCAGTGTTGGGATCATTGTAGATGGTTTTACCATCAGCGATTTGATCAATCACACCAGCCCGCATGACCGCAATACTGTCTGACATGGTTAGGGCTTCGCCCTGATCGTGGGTGATATAGATGAAGGTGATGCCGACGCGCTTTTGAATCTCCCGCAGCTCGGTGCGCATATGCTGGCGCAGTTTGAGGTCCAGCGCGGACAACGGTTCATCCAGCAGCAGCACATCCGGTTCCGCACATAGCGCGCGGGCGATGGCAACCCGTTGGCGCTGACCGCCGGACAGCTCGCTTGGCAGTTTGTCACCTTGGTCGGGCAGCGCGATCATGTCTAGCAGCTCATCGGCACGCTTTCGGCGCTCTTTTGCGCTTGCGCCGCTGATCTCTAATGAGAAGGTGATATTCTCCCACACTTTCATCAGTGGGAACAACGCGAGGTTCTGAAAAATCAAGGCGGTCGGACGTTTGTTCGGGCCGATGCCCCGCATATCCTTGCCGCCTATCAGAACTTTGCCTTCGCTTGGTTCCAGAAAGCCCGAAACTGCCCGCAGGATCGTTGTTTTGCCGCACCCCGAGGGACCGAGAAACGAAAAGAAGTCGCCCCCGTTGATGTTCACGTTTGCATCCCTCACGGCGACAAAATCACCGAAACGGATCCACAGGTTCTCAAGATCTACACCGACCCCTGCACTCATTTTTGGTATCTCCGTCAGGTACGGTCCATGACCGCACCGAAATAGCGTCCGTCACGCCGTTGTGGCATGCGGGTTGATAGCCCTCCGCGCAGTGGCGGAGGGCACCTTGTCAAAGCAATCAGGCGCTTTTGAACTTGTTGACGAACTCGGTCCGAGTTTCGGCATACCACGGAGCCTCAGCAGGCCATGGGTTCAGGTTTGCCAGCGAGTCGCCCGGATAGGCCTCGGCGAAGTTCTTCTTGTAGGTGTCGCCCGCATATTGGTCGGCACCCAGAACTGGCGAGTTGTAGCCGTGGCTGTCGATGGCAACACCTGCAGGCTTGGCCTGATAGGCGAAATCGATGAAGGCATAGACCTGATCGATGTTCTGCGCACCGGTCGGCATCGACATACCGTCGACCCATGCCATCGCACCTTCGACCGGAGCCTGATAGTGCACCGGCTCACCAGCTGATTTCAGCGCCAGCGGCGGACCATCCCAGGTCTGGCCAACAATAACGCCTTCGTTCAACAGGCCGTTTTTCTGAGTGTCGGCATCGTTCCAGATCAACTTGATCCGGTTCTTCCGCTCGACGCACCAGTCGGTGATCTGACCCCAGACCTTGCGCATGGTGTCTTCGTCGCCGTACGCGGCCCACACAGAGCCAGGCTCCATCTCACCAGAGGCTTCCATATACAGACCCGCGCCCAGCATCATCGAGTGCGCGCGGCCCATGGTCTTGCCTGCGTTTGCTTCAGACCAGACGTCCCCATAGGACGGGGCGTCGCCTTCGGGCAGCCACAGGTCGGTGCGGTAGGCAATGCCCTCGGTGCCCCAGATATGCGGTAGCCAGTGCACTCCGCTGTCAGCAAAGTTCCAGGCGTCGGTGCCGATCTGCGCCATCGCAGGGTTCACCAGATCAATCGGAACCTTGTTCATATCGAAGGGCTGCAACAGTTCCAGCGGCCCCCACTGCAGCGAGCGGTTGTTCGTCGGCGATACGATGTCAAAGCCTTGGCCCTTGGTGGCCTTCATCTTGTTGATGATTTCTTCGTTCGACCCGATGCCGGTGTAGTTCACCTTGATCCCGGTCAGAGTTTCAAACTCTTGCAGGAATGCGGGCGGCAGATAGTCCGACCACATAAGAATGTTGATTTCACCCGAAGATGCCAGCGCGCTTTTGCTGTAAAGCGGTGCTGCCAGTGCTGCTGCGCCCGCGCCTTTCAGGACCGAGCGTCTGGAAACGGTTTTCCGTTCAGCCATATTTTAGTTCTCCCGTTATTGGACTGTGTTGTTTTGTTATTATGGGTGCCACGCTAGAACTTTGCGGGGGCATTGTCAGGCCAAAAGTGACGGATTGGGAACTTCGTATGTCCAGATTGCGATTTAATCTAGCAAATATGGCTAGTTACCCCCTAGGACCGCAGTCACATATTGAGACCGAAGTAGCCTATTTCTGCAACGTTTCTTAAGAAATTGACACAGCTGCCCGTCCGGCCCGGGACCAGATTTTGGGCCGCAATCCAATTGGGGAAAAGCGGGTTCTGTCATGCCAGACCGAAAGAAATTACGCCAAAAACAGTCATAAACTGCATGCTTTTGGCAACGCACGCAGACCTCGGGGCTTACTATGCGGGGCACAGACAACGTTCCAAGCAGTATGAAAAGGGGCATTCGCGTACTGTGCCGCACCTTTCGATCATCAGGCGCGGCTCGCGGTCATTTCCTCATGGACAGGCCCTGATGAAACAGGTGAATCTTGCCCGGATCTGCCGAAACGGCAACGGTTTGGCCCCGCATGTTTTTTTGGACCCCCGGCAGTTTTGCGATTGTGGGGTCCTCCCCGTCTTTTGCCGCAAAATACAACAGCGTGACCTCGCCAAGGGCTTCGGTAAAGTCCACAGTCCCTTCCATAATCGGATTGCTTTCAACGGGGTGAAAGTCTTCGGGACGCACGCCGATATTCACCTGTTTACCCTCGTCAGCCGCATTGGTCGGAATGTTGGTCACCGCGATCCCACCACCATCCAGTTTTACGACGGTACTCTCACCAGTCTGCGTGATGACCCCCGGCAACAGGTTCATCGCAGGTGAGCCAATAAATTGCGCGACAAACTCATTGTCAGGCGTTTCATATAGTTCGAGAGGGGTGCCGACCTGCGCGATCCCCTTGTTGGCCAGGACAACAATCCGAGTGGCCAATGTCATCGCTTCGACCTGATCGTGGGTGACATAGACCATCGTGCTGTCGGGCATTGCCTCTTTCAGACGCGCGATTTCGATGCGGGTCGCGACGCGAAGCGCTGCGTCAAGATTGGAAAGCGGTTCATCGAACAGATAGACCTTTGGATCGCGCACGATCGCCCGACCGATTGCAACCCGTTGCCGCTGACCACCGGAAAGGGCCTTGGGAAGGCGGTCCAGAAACGGTTCCAGCTGTAGGATACGAGCGGCGCGGTCAACGGCTGCATCAACCTCGGTTGACGGCATCTTGGCAATCTTCAACGCAAAAGCCATATTTTCGCGCACCGTCATGTGCGGATACAGGGCATAGCTTTGGAAAACCATCGCAATGCCCCTTTGCGCGGGCGGCACGTCGTTCATCACTTGGCCTTCGATCTCAAGCGTTCCGCCAGTGATCTTTTCAAGCCCTGCAATCATGCGCAGCAACGTGGATTTACCGCAACCCGAAGGCCCGACAAATACAATTAATTCACCGCGTTCGATGTCGAGATTAATGTTCTTTAGGACATCGACATTGCCATACGTTTTAGCGACATCCGTGAGATTGAGTTCAGACATGACTTACCCCTGTACCCGAGCCATCAAACAGAATTGGGCCGCACCGAGGGTTATTGTCCCCGCCCCTGCGACGCCGCCCAACTCCTCCCCGATAACCTGCCAGTTACCGTCGGGCAGTGTGACTTCCGCGCTGTCAGATCCCAGATTGAATACACAAAAGACCTGCTGGGCATCGTCCTCACGCAGGAAGGTCAGGATCGGGCCCGACTGGGTCATGTCGAGCTGCTGCCCTAACATCAGTGCAGAATACGCGTGGCGCAACGCAATCGCGCGGCGATAGTGATGCAGCATCGAGTTTGGTTGTTGCTCCAAACGGTCTACCGCTTGCTCGGCTTGCGTTTGGCTGACGGGCAACCAGGGGGCACCAGTACTGAACCCGGACTGTTCGTCCTGCGCAGCCCAAACCATCGGAGTGCGGCATCCATCACGGCCCTTGAATTCCGGCCAGAATTCTATGCCGTAAGGGTCCTGCAGATGTTCAAAGGGCACATCCGCCTCGGGCAGGCCAAGTTCTTCGCCTTGGTACAAACATGCTGATCCGCGCAGGCACATCATCAGCACTGCATGTTGACGGATGGCCGCGTCGTCCAGCCCCCACCGCGACGCGTGGCGCTGAACATCATGGTTTGAGAACGCCCAGCAAGGCCATGCATCGCCAGCCTTTTCTTCCAACTGATCAAACACCTGCTTGGCGTATGCGGCGGTCAAAGCGCGCTTTTCGAGAAACTCAAAGGCATAGCACATATGCATGCGTTTATCGCCGCTGGTGTACTCGCCCATGATCTCAAGACCGCGCTGAGCGTCGCCAACCTCACCCAAACAAGCGCGGCCTTCGTATTCGTCCGTAAGTGCGCGCAACCGCTCGAGGAAGGCGATGTTTTCAGGCTGGCTTTTGGAATAGAGGTGATCCTGATGGTTATAGGGGTTCACCAACGGCGCGATCGAGGCATTGCGCTGATCCATCGGCAGACCAGGATTGTCGCGCAGTTGTTTGTCATGGAAGTAGAAGTTAATCGTGTCCAGACGGAAACCATCCACGCCCAAGTCCAGCCAGAACCGCGCCACATCCAGCAATGCATCCTGCACGTCCGGGCAATGGAAGTTCAGATCTGGCTGCGACGTCAGGAAATTGTGCAGATAGTACTGAAGGCGTCGGGAATCCCACTGCCATGCGGATCCGCCAAAAATCGACAGCCAGTTGTTTGGTGGCGTCCCGTCGGGTTTGGGATCAGCCCAAACGTACCAGTCGGACTTGGCATTTTCGCGACTAGACCGGCTTTCCTTGAACCATGGGTGCTGATCCGACGTATGTGACAGCACGAGGTCGATCATCACCTTCAGCCCAACTGAATGCGCCTGATCCAAGAGTTCCTTAAAATCCTCCATGCTGCCAAACATCGGATCAACGTCACGATAGTCGCTGACATCGTATCCAAAATCCTTCATCGGCGATTTGAAAAATGGCGAGATCCAGATCGCGTCGACACCAAGCGACGCGATGTAACCAAGCCTTTGGGTGATACCCCTAAGGTCTCCGATTCCATCGCCGTTGCTGTCCTGAAAACTGCGTGGATAGATCTGGTAGATCACCCCGCCCCGCCACCAGTCGGCGGATGCTTTGGTTGCTGTTTCGAGTTTCACGGTGTTCTGCACGTTCATCAGACGCCTCTACTTAACGGACCCGGCCAACAGACCGCGGACCAGATATTTTTGCATTGCGAAGAAAACGATCAGCGGGACGATGATCGAAACAAAGGCCGCTGTGGCAAGGATTTCCCAATTCCCACCGCGCGTGCCTAAAAGCTCGACGATGCGGTTGGTCATGACAGTGGTCTGTCCGGATGCGTCGATCAGGAACACCTTGGCGACCAGCAAGTCATTCCACGTCCAGAGAAACTGGAAGATCGCAAAAGACGCCAACGCTGGAAAACTGAGCGGCAAGATCAACTTGGTAAAGATCTGAAACTCGGTCGCGCCATCGACCCGCGCGTTTTCGATCAGGTCGCGGGGCAGACCAGCCATATAATTACGCAAAAGATAAATCGCCAGAGGCAACCCGAACCCGGTATGCGCCATCCAAACCCCCAGATATCCTTTGCCAATCCCGATATTCAGGTGGAATTTCAGCAACGGGATCAGGGCCAGTTGCAGCGGGACAACCAACAGACCAACGACAGCCGCAATAATCAAAGCGCGCCCGGGGAAATCCATCCAAGCCAAGGCATAAGCCGCAAAAGCCGCAACGAGGATTGGAATTATCGTCGCCGGGATTGTTACGGTCAGCGTGTTGAAAAATGCCCGCCCCATGCTGTCGGTACTGTCTTCCGCCAGAAGAACCTTGTGATAGTTAGCCAAGGTAAATTCAGGCGGCAATTCCGCAGTTGCGAAAACCCGCGACCCACGACTGCCGGTGAACTCTTCTGGGTTCTCCATCCGGTAATTACCCGTGGCGTCTACCGTGATCGTGCCGCCCTTGCGCAATTCCGCTGTATCTCCTGGGGAAAAGGCATCAACTGCACGAGAGCTGACGCCCCATTTTGAGATTGTCGCCTTCGTCCCTTCGTTAAACAGATTGCCTTCGATCACATACAGCCCGTTTTCTAGAACCTGGGTTTCCGGGGCGGCGCTGCGCAGGGTCAAATTTTGTTCGGACGGGAACAACGACCGCCACCAACCGCTGGTTGCGATCTGGTCCGCCGTGCGAAAAGACGAGATCAAAAGGCCTAGAGTTGGCACGACCCACAGCACCACCAGAAAGAGGACCGAGGCATGGACGACCCAGCGAAGGGCGGGTTTGGTTCCTGCGATATCGCTCATGACCCTACTCCATCTCTTTCCGCGCGTTGCGCACATTCCAGACAAGGATCGGAGCCACCAGGAGCATGATCACCATGGCCGAAGCCGACCCGACGCCCCAGTCGTTGGCGCGGAACAGCTTGTCATACATGTAGTTGGCCAAGACCTGCGTTTCCCACTGGCCATTGGTCATTGCAAAAACGATGTCAAAGACCTTGAGGACGGTGATCGTAATCGTGGTCCAGACGACAAGGATTGTGGTTTTGATCTGCGGCACCTTGATCCGAAAGAATATCTGAAACGGATTGGCCCCATCCAGAATTGCGGCCTCAATCGTTTCCTCGGGGATTCCGCGCAGGGCGGCCGATAAGATAACCATGGCAAAACCGGTTTGGATCCAGATGAGGACAACCATCAGCAAAAAGCTGTTCCAGAACGGTATTGTCAGCCACGTCTGCGGCTCGGTCCCGCCAAAGAAAATATAGAGCGCATTGAGCATGCCAATCTGATCTTGTTCAGCCGGACGAGTGTCATAGACCAGCTTCCAGATAACCGATGCCCCCACGAACGAGATCGCCATTGGCATAAAAATCAGCGACTTGGCGAGGTTGCCCCAACGAATGCGGTCAGTCAGCTGTGCCACCAACAGGCCAAAGGCCGTCGACATTGCAGGAACAATGATCAGCCAGAACATGTTGTTGCGCATCGCTTCCCAAAACTTGGGCTCTTTGGCCATCTGGATATAGTTGTCCAGCCCAACCCATTTGTAGCCGCCGCCTGGGACGCGGTCCGTCAGTGACAGGCGCAGGGTTTCGACAACCGGATAGGCCAGATACAAGCCCAAAGCAGCCAGCGCTGGGAACAGAAACAACCAAGGCCGGATCATGTTCGCGCGATTGATATTGCGGCCAGCATTCGGCCCCCGAGGCGGGAACAGAACTCTGTCCAGAAACTGATTGGATAGATAGAAATAGCCCACGCAACCTGACACGCCGATGGCGATGGTCAGCAGGCCTTGAAATGCCGGGTGCATGCCGCTCTCCCTTGCGACGATAGGTTCGGGCAACCCGACAGAGCGGGTTGCCCAATCTCAGACGCTTTAGTCCAGCGCGTCCCACGAGGACTGGATTTCGTCGGCGACGTCCTGGGCAGGTGTTCCGCCCGTATAGTCGACCATTCCAGTCCAGAAGGTGCCTGCACCCACGCCGCCCGGCATCAGGTCGGAACCGTCAAACCGGAAGGTGGTGGCCCCCAGAAGAATGTCGTTCATCTTCTTCAGCGTTGGGTCTGAGAAGACCGAGGTATCGACGCCTTTGTGCGGCGTCAGGAACCCGGTCAGAGCCATCCAGGCTTCATGCGCCTCCGGCGTTTCCAGGTATTTCATCAGCGCATGCGCGCCCGGGCTGTCATTGGTAATGGCCCAAACTGTGCCGGCCCCAAGGACCGGGCTGCCGAGGTCTTTACCTTCATAGGCCGGGAAGTAGAAGAAGTCAGCATCCTCGCCCACAACCGTACCTTCGGGGAAGAAGGCGGGAATGAACGAGGCCTGACGGTGCATGTAACACTGCGGAGGCGAGCTGAACATACCCTTTGGGCTGTCGCGGAAGTCAGTTGTCGCAACCGCGCCGGCTCCGCCGGCCACGTAATCATCGTTGCGCGCAAACGCTCCGAATTCTTCAATCGCGGCGACAACCTTAGGATCGTTAAATTTCAATTCGTTGGCGACCCAGGCGTCATAATCTTCGGGCGGCAACGTGCGCAGCATCATGTCTTCAACCCAGTCAGTCGCTGGCCAACCGGTCGCTCCGCCGGACCCCAGCCCGATGCACCATGGCGTTTCGCCATCTGCAACGATCTGATCGGTCAGCGCCTTCAGCTCCTCCATCGTGGTTGGGATTTCATAGCCGGCGTCTTCGAAGTTCTCCGGCACAAACCAAACCAGCGATTTAACGTCGACCTTGTAGAAAAACCCATACAGATGGTCCTGCCCGTCCGGGCCCTGATAGGTTCCCAGATCCACCCAGGACTGACCGGCCGCATAGTTGTCGCGAATCCAATCCGCAGTTCCTTCACTCAGGGGCGTCAGGAATCCCGCCTTGGCCATATCTGACGCCAGACCGGGTTGGGGAAACACTGCTACGTTGGGCGCCGATCCAGCTTCGGCATCAATTCTGATCTGCTGCTCAAAGCTGTCCGAACCGACATAGCTGTACTCATGCCCGGTCGCTGCGGCAAAGCCGTCCAAAACCTTTTCGACATTTTCCTGATCAGGCCCCAGCCACGGGCCGAACACGGTGACCTTGTCGGCATACGCCGCGCCCGCCATCAGGGCGAACGTGGCCGCGCCTGCATAAAGCGAGTGTTTCATGAAGCTTCCTCCCAACTTTGCTCGCGCCTTCAAGACTCACTTTCAAAGCGCTTTGGTTGAAGCACTTTATCCGCTAACATTCAATTTTTGTCAATATTCTGTTTACTGATGCCCATATTATTAATATTCAATGCAGTGCCAGCAAGATGTGGCGGCCAGGCGGGAAGCGCCTGCAAACCTGTAAACTAGAAAATTTGAAGGCGCTTTGAGGCGAAGATGAATCTAAAGCAGCTCTCAGAAATCCTTGGTTTATCTCAAACCACTGTCAGCCGCGCGCTGAATGGTTACCCCGAGGTGAACGAGGATACGCGCCTTCGCGTCCAAGCCGCCGCTGCCAAGCACGGCTATCGGCCGAACAGCCGGGCCAAGGGATTGGCAACAGGGCGCTCGATGGTGATAGGGCATGTGATTCCCTCTTCATCCCAGCATGAAATGGTGAACCCGATTTTTGGTGATTTTGTCGCCGGTGCTGCAGGCAAGTATTCGGATCATGGATATGACATGATGTTCACCAACGCAGATGATACCTCAATCGAGGAAGCCTATCGCAGTCTTTTCCAGCGTGGCGCGGTCGATGGTATTGTTTTGCAAGGCCCCAAGGTCAACGAACACCGGATCGAGGTCCTGACCAGAATGGACGTACCCTTTATCGTTCATGGCAGATCAACCGGGGTGGACGTGCCCTATGACTGGATCGACGTGAACAACAAAAGTTCGTTCCTGCGCGCCACCCGGTTTCTGATCGACCTTGGGCATCGCCGCATTGCCCTGATCAACGGGCTTGAGGATATGGATTTCGCTCAACGTCGCCGCGACGGATATCTTGAAGCCCTGCATGAGGCAGGTCTGTCCCCCGACCCGGAATTGATGCGCAGCGCCGAGATGACCGAGGTTTATGGTCACCATGAAACCCGCGATATGCTTCACCTGAATGACCCACCTACGGCCATCCTGACAGCCTCCATGATTTCCGCTATCGGAGTGCGTCGCGCGCTTAACGAAGCGGGGTTGAAGATGGGCAAGGATGTCTCGGTCATCGCCCATGACGACGACTTATCTTACCTCAAGAATGGTCAGGACGTACCGATTTTCACCGCTACACGATCGTCTGTACGTAGGGCGGGAGAAATGGCGGCTGAAATGCTGATCGAACGCATCAAATCTCCGGAAGACCCGGTGAAAACTAAATTGCTGGAGGCCGAACTGGTAGTTGGCGGCTCAACCGGCCCCGCTCCCAACAGGTTCTGAAAAATGAAATACACTCGTTCGGACTTCCCCAAAGACTTTCTCTTTGGTGTCGCAACCTCGGCTTATCAAATCGAAGGGCACGCACAGGGTGGCGCGGGAAAAACCCATTGGGATAGTTTCGCGGCCTCGCCCGGAAACGTGGTGCGAAACGAAAATGGAGATCTGGCCTGTGACCACTTGAACCGCTTCCCCCAAGACTTCGATCTTGTGCGTGATGCTGGTTTTGATAGCTACAGATTCTCGACCAGCTGGGCGCGCGTTTTACCCGAGGGGCGTGGCCCGGTAAATCAGGCAGGTCTGGATTATTACGACCGACTTGCCGACGCCCTGTTGGAACGCGGCATTCGCCCCTGTGCGACCCTGTATCATTGGGAATTGCCGTCTCCACTTGCCGATCTGGGCGGCTGGCGCAACCGGGATATCGCAAACTGGTTTGCCGACTTTGCCGAGGTCATCATGGGCCGCATCGGCGACCGCATGTACAGTGTAGCGCCAATCAATGAGCCGTGGTGTGTCAGTTGGCTGAGCCATTTTGAAGGCCACCATGCACCCGGAATGCGCGACATTCGCGCGACGGCACGGGCCATGCATCATGTTCTGCTGGCCCATGGCCGCGCCATTGAGGCGATGCGTGGTCTGGGCATGTCAAACCTGGGCGCTGTGTTCAATCTGGAATGGGCCGAACCTGCCGATGACAGCCCCGCTGCGCGCAAGGCGGCCGATCTTTATGACGGGATCTACAACCGGTTTTTCCTAGGTGGTGTGTTCAAAAAAGCCTATCCGCAAAATGTTCTGGACGGGTTGGAACCTCATCTTCCATCCGGCTGGCAAGACGACTTTGGCACCATTGGTGCACCCGTCGATTGGTGTGGTCTGAACTACTATACCCGCAAACTGATCGCGCCTGCAGATACCGCATGGCCAAGCCTGGAAGAAGTACCCGGCCCGCTTCCCAAAACACAGATGGGGTGGGAGATTGAACCCGATGCCCTGACCCGCTTTCTGACCCGTGCGATGAGTGATTATACCGGCGACTTGCCGATCTACGTCACCGAAAACGGCATGGCGAGCCCGGAACGCAAGCAAGATGACGACCGCATTGACTACCTCAACAAACACCTTGGCGCCGTTCAAAACGCGCTGGACGAAGGCGTCCCGGTCAAGGGCTATTTCATCTGGTCGCTGCTGGACAATTACGAATGGTCCTTTGGCTATGAAAAACGTTTCGGGTTGGTGGATGTCGATTTCGACACGCTCGGACGGACGCCCAAAGCCTCGTACAACGCTCTGAAATCGGCATTGTCCGGTGGGTCCGTTTCCCTGCCAATGGCTCAGCCTGCCGGAACCATGCACGAGCATTGGAACCTTGTCGCGGACATCGGTGGCACAAACACACGACTGGGTGTCATCTCGAACGGACAACTGACGGACCTTCGCAAATACCCAACCGGGTCGTTGCAAGAGCTTCTGGATGCGTTCCACAGCCTGCGCGACGAGATTGGCACAGACCCACGCGCCGTCGTCGCGGCTGGAGCAGGTCCGGTCAAAGACGGGACAATCCGCCTGACAAATGCGCATCTTGACCTGTCCGAACGCGACATCGGCAAGGCAACCGGCGCGCAGCATACCTTTGTTATCAACGACTTCACCGCGGCCGCCTGGTCGGTCGCCGAAATCACCGGTGATCATGTCGAGGTCCTGCAAGGGGCTGAAACACCGCCGGTCGGAACCCGGCTGGTTGTGGGCCCCGGCACTGGCCTCGGCGTAGGCGCATTGCTGTATTCCCAGGGGCGATACCATACCGCGTCAGGCGAAGGTGGCCATGTCGGGCTGTCCCCACGCCACGAGGATGAGGTCGAAGTCTTCAAAGCGGCACGCCATATCGCGCCCGAATGCTTCTTTGATGACAGCCTAGTGCTCGAAGCGGAAATGTTCCTCAGCGGCACCGGCATTCCCATTCTGTACCAAGCCGCCAGCATGGCTGCTGGACAGACCGATGCTCCAAGGCGCAGCGCCAAGGATATACTGCAGGACGCGCTGGCGGAATCCGACCCGATTGCGGTCAAAACTGCGCATATGTTCAAATCCCACCTTGGGGCTATTATGGGCGATCTGGCTGTCGCCTACATGCCGACAGGGGGTGTTTTCCTTGTGGGTGGCGTCGCCGAGAAAAACCGGTGGCTGTTCAAGGATGCGTTCCGGGATGCCTTTAACGCCGGTGGGCGGTTCAGTGACTTGCGGCGTTCAATGAACCTGTATGTGTCCGAGCAAGATGAATTTGGCATTGTTGGCGCTAACAATTTCTGTAAAAGTGCGCTCGCGCGGTAAACTGGCCGCCTGACCCTGTTACAGAAAGGACCACGGCATGATTCTGTGCTGCGGTGAAGCCCTGATCGACATGATCGCCGAGCCGACCGTCTCGGGTTCGCGCGGTTTCGTGCCCCATTCCGGTGGTGCCGTCTTCAACACAGCCATTGCTTTGGGTCGGCTGGGCGCGCCGGCGGGTCTGTTGACAGGCTTATCGACAGATATGTTCGGACAGCAATTGGCAGACGCGCTGCTGGCCAGCCATGTGGAAGCAAGCCATGTGATCCAATCGGATCGCCCCACGACACTGGCCTTTGTACAGCTTGTGGACGGCCACGCCACCTACAGCTTTGTCGACGAAAACTCGGCTGGGCGGATGTTGACGCCAGAAGACATGCCAAAGCAGCTGCCTGCTGTATCCGCCTTGTATTTTGGTGGGATCAGTCTTGCATGTGAACCCTGCGCGGACGCCTACGCGGCCCTTCTGGAACGTCACGGATCAGATCGGGCGGTCATGCTGGACCCAAACATCCGACCCGGGTTTATTAAGGATCAAACACGGTATCGTACGCGATTGAACCGTATGATCGCTCAATCTGACATCGTGAAAGTCTCGGATGAAGATCTGGACTGGATCGTTCCAGGGCCTGAAACACTTGCCGAGAAAGTCCCACTACTCCTGCAAGCAGGACCTTCCGTGGTTATCGTAACGCGCGGCAGTGATGGAGCGTCAGGATACCTGGCAGACGGGTCTGAAACTTCGGTGCCTGTCAAAGCAGTCGAGGTGGTCGATACGGTGGGTGCCGGTGACACATTCAACGCTGGCGTTCTGGCTGAGTTGGACCGTGCAGGTCGATTGACCAAGGCCAATCTGCGGACGTTAGGCCCAGACGTCTTGCGCGCGGCGTTAGCCAAGGGCGCAGACGTCGCCGCCATCACCGTTTCCCGCGCTGGCGCAAACCCGCCCTGGGCGCATGAACTTTGACCCCCTGAGGGACCGAGATGAAAAGATCAGATATCAACGACATTAAAACCGAAGCCGAAGCCTTCATACGCTCGTTCGGGGCCGTCCTGCCCCCCTTTGCCAACTGGTCGCCGGAACAAATGCGCAGCGCACAGGCACAAGGCATCCGTGACCGCGGCCTCGGGTGGGATATTACCGATTACGGCCAAGGCCGGTTTGATGAGCTCGGCCTGTTCCTATTTACCCTGCGCAATGGCGATGTGCAGGATCTGAAAAAAGGTCGCGGGATGCTATATGCAGAGAAGCTGTTGGTTTCTCGGGACAAACAACTCTCCCCGATGCATCGCCACATCATCAAGGCCGAAGACATCATCAACCGGGGCGGCGGTGATCTGGTCATGGAGATTTATGCCTCGGACCCGGACGGCGGTATAGACCGGGATAACCCGGTTGTTGTTCCCAGTGACAACTGCCCTGTCACCATCCAACCTGGTGAGTTGCTAAGGCTGAAACCCGGTCAGAGCGTAACCCTGATGCCGGGTATCTGGCACGCATTCTGGGCGGAACAGGGCGACTGCCTGATTGGCGAGGTGTCAACTGTCAACGATGACCGGACCGATAATGTGTTCGAGGATCCCATTCCGCGCTTTGCAACGATTGAAGAAGACACAAAGCCCAATTTCCTGCTGGTATCGGACTATTGATAAACGGATAGCGCGTGCGCAGGCTTGATCACATCCGGGCCGGGTGCTGATCGCTGCATCGGGATAACACCCTTTCCCGAATTCAAAAAATCGAATTAACATGGCCCTCGACAAAGGAAAAAGTCGCGAGCCTGATTTTTGCGCGACCATCGAAGGACCCAAGTGATGGTAACCAAAGCACAGCTAGAAGCCGAAGTCGCAGAATTGCGGCGCCAGCTGGCCGAACAATCCAGCGCACGAGAAGGCGTCTCAGATTCGAACAGCGGTCAACAAGCTGATCCACACAAGTCGATGACGGACGCAATTGTCGAAAGCCTGGATGAGTGGTCAACGCAATTAGAAGAAGTCATGACAGAGCTTGAGGAGTTTCCGCATAAAAGGCCGATCCTATTCGCCCTTGGGATTTTCACACTTGGCTATCTTCTAGGCCGTTCCCGGTAGGAGCCCGAACATGAACCGCATTTCACGCAACATTTCGATCATCCTGCGAGCCGAGCGTCTTATTGCTCAAAGGCAACTGTCCGTCGCCGCAAAACGCACAGGCTTTTACGCTGCTGCCGGGTTAGCCGTTGGGCTTGCAGTAATCATGCTGAACGTCGCCGGGTTCTTTTGGCTGTCCGAGACCATGTCAAAGTCTCTGGCCGCGATAATAGTGGCCGGGGTGAACCTTGTTCTGGCCGTGATCCTCGCACTGGTCGCAAACTCCATGACCGCCGAAAGTGACACTTCGGCTGCCGTCGAATTGCGGGATATGGCGCTGCACGACATCGAGGACGAAGTCCGAGACAACTTCGCCGAGGCGCGCAACACAATCGTCGGCCTAAAGCGCGATCCGATCGGGATGCTGTCACCCGATATTATCAGCACGGTTCTAGGCGTTCTGCTCAGATACGCGCGGCGTGGAAAAAACAAACCGGATTAGGAGTTATTCTGCCATTCTGGCCGCTGCACGCGCGATCACCATCTCTTCGTTCGTGGGAATAGCCAGAATACGTACCCGGCTGAAATCAGTGGACAGAACCGTAGCGTTGTCGGCATTTCGGTTCGGATCCATATCAATGCCGATCCAGCGCATCCCTTCGCAGACCATCTGACGGATACGGGCGGCATTTTCGCCGATGCCTCCGGTAAAGACCAAAGCGTCAATGCCTTCCAGCGCGGCAGACAAGGCGCCCAGTTCACGGCGGATGCGGAAGACATAATACTCAATCGCTTTGCGCGCGTCCGGAGTGTCAGCAGCCAACAGGGTGCGCATGTCCGAGGACATGCCGGACAGGCCAAGCAAGCCGGACTTTCGATAGAGAAGCTCGGCGATTTCGTCTGCCTCCATCCCCTCTTGCTGCATCATGTAAAGCACGACCCCCGGGTCCAATTGCCCGCTGCGGGTGCCCATGGGCAGACCGTCGAGCGCCGAAAACCCCATGGTCGAGGCCACGGCCCGACCACCCGACACCGCACACATCGACGCGCCATTTCCCAGATGCGCAATGACGACACGGCCGTCGTACAAACCCGGCGCAATTTCTTTCAACTTTTGCGAGACGTAGTCATAGCTCAGCCCGTGAAACCCGTATCTGCGAACGCCCTTTTCGTAGAATCTTTGAGGCAATGCGAAGGTATCATTCACCCAAGGGTGTGTCCTGTGAAACGCGGTATCGAAGCACGCAATCTGGGTGGTACCCGGAAAGGCTGCCGCGGCCGCCTTGATACCCGCAAGGCTGTAGGGTTGGTGCAAAGGCGCGAAGGGAATGAAACCGCTTAGCGTATCAAAGACGTGCTCGTCCACCACGACAGGTTCCGAATAGACTGGCCCGCCGTGAACGACGCGGTGGCCCACGGCCCGGACGTGAATGTTTGGCAGGTATTCGCGGGTAAGTTCAAGAAACGCATTGATGGCCTCGTCATGAGTTTTAGCCCCAGACAGCTGGCGATCGACAGATCGCCCCCCCGCCGATTGGGCCAACAGGCGTGGGGCATCCCCCAGCCGCTCGATCTGACCGCGCCAGCGCATACTGGGGCGTCGATCCCCGACCAGTTCGTACAGCGCGAATTTCAACGAGGACGACCCGGCATTCAGCGCCAAAACATGTTCAGCCATGGATTTTGCCTTCATTCGCAATTGCATGCAGCGCCGCGACAGCACAAGACGCCAGCCGCGAAGCATCATCATCTGCCCGAGATGTCAGGATAATCGGTGCCGCAGCACCTATCACGACGCCGGCAGCCTCGGCATGAGAGATATATGTCAGCTGTTTGGCTACCATGTTGCCGGCTTCGATATTCGGAACAACCAGAATGTCTGCGACCCCCGCGACCGGTGAGGTGATGCCTTTTGTCCGCGCCGCGTTCAGATCAACCGCGTTGTCCATGGCCAAGGGGCCATCGACCAGTCCGCCGGTGATCTGTCCACGCTCGGCCATTTTCGACAACAGCGCGGCATCGACAGACGACGGTAAATGCGGGTTGATGGTCTCAACCGCTGATAAGACGCCAACCTTGGGCATCTCGATGCCAATAGAATGCGCAAGATGGATGGCGTTCTGAACGATATCGGCCTTGGTTTCGAGATCCGGTGCGATATTCACCGCCGCATCTGTAACCATGATGGGTCGAGACATGCCTGGCACGTCCATCACGAACACATGCGACAGCCGCCGCCCGGTTCTCAGACCTTTTTCCCTGCGCAGAACGGCGCGTAACAACACATCCGTGTGCAAATGACCCTTCATCAGCATCCGGGCCTTACTTTCAACGACCAGCCCGACCGCGCGTTGGGCGGCCACTTCGTGGTCTCGCGCTTCAATGATTTCAACTCCGGACAAATCGGCCCCAAGCTGGGCAGCAGCGGCGGTGATTTTGTCCGGGTCGCCAACCAAAATCGGAGTAATGATGCCGCTTTCCAACGCGAGTAATGCCCCGCCTAGCGAATTCGGCTCTTCCGGGGCGACGATCGCTGTGGGCATCGGGTCCAAAGGACGTACCCTTTCCAACAAAGCGTCGAAATGCCGGTGACGCTGAACGATCAGTCCCGGCACCTTGACCGAGTCGAAGGTCAAATGCCGCGACGGTGGCGTGACCTGTACGGTACCGCTCAGGATCAATGCGTTATCCCCGACCCGGCGCACTTCGGCGGAACAGGTCAGGTCGCCGTCTTCACGCTTTTCGGTAACAGCCACAAAGGCGGTCAGTTCTTCGCCCGCCATAACCGGAGCATGAAAACTCAGGTCCGCCCGACGTGTTTGCGTACCGGCCCCCGGTAAGATGTTTCCAATGACTGCAGCCACCAGACCCGCGGGCCACAAAGCGGGCGCGACAGCCTCGGGGTGTCCATCTCCATCTCCGTCATAGGCCGCCAGATTTAGCGGGTTGTGGTCACCCGAAGCCGAGGCAAACGCGTACAAGTCGTCCACGGTGCACAATCGGGTGACCTGCGCCTTGTCGCCCACCTTCAGTTGAGAATAGGTTCTGTTTTCTTGAATTTTCATCTCGTCCGGCTTTGTTTTTGAATGCGTGTTCGTTGTTTCAATCATTGGATGTGCGGCCCCCCCGGAACCAGAACATATCCACCTTTGTTGCTACATTTCTGCAACGCAGCGTAGTCAGATCATTGGCAAATGACAAATGACCTCTGTGCGTGGGGCGGCGCGGATTATCGCTTGACCCAAATTCGGAACTCGGGCAAGCATCACAGCGATGGTTCCCTATGGTTCGCCACGGGATGAAAAGGGAATACGGTGAGGTTGCCAACAAGCGCCAAGTCCGTGACTGCCCCCGCAACTGTAAGCGGTGAGCGACGCCAAATACCCACTGACCCCAAATGGGTCGGGAAGGATGGCCAAGCCACGACCCGCAAGTCAGGAGACCTACCATCCGATGTTCAACCAACCCGGGGCGGGGCGTCCTGGAAGGAGGCTTTATGACACGTCTAAGACGTGATGACATGATTGGCACCTTCTGCCCGCGCTTGGCAACAGGCGGAGTGGGCCATGTCGATCAGTCCTGATCATTTCCTTCTGATTTGCGAGACCTGCGAGGGTTCTGACCGGGCGGATTCATTGCGCGCTGCGCTTGCAAGCAAGCTTCCATCCAGTTTTGGCATCCGCAGCGTTTCCTGCATGGCCGGTTGCGGTCGGCCCACAACCGTCGGGTTTCAGGCATTCGACAAGGCGCAGTACCTTTTCGGTGACATCCAATCGGCTGAGGACGTGGGCGCTTTGGCCAAATTTGCACATCAATACCACCGCAGCACGGATGGTTGGACCAACGCATCGCAGCGCCCGCCTGCCCTTCTTGAAAAGACCCTGGCGCGCCTACCACGGCTAAAGCTGGAGACAAGGGCATGACCTGCGGAGCTTTCCTTGAGGCGCGCGGGCTGGAGTATTACGCCCTGAACGGCGACGTACTGCTGCAAAACGTCAATTTCGAACTGAATGAAGGGGCAACCCTGGCAATTGCCGGCCCAAACGGTGCAGGCAAGACAACGTTGCTGAATCTTTTGTGCGGCGGTGAAGAGATTGTGCTGGGGGACGTTTTGGTAAAGGGGCGCAGCCTTCGGCAGCTTTCAGCGATGGACCGCGCCCGAATGATCGCCGTAGTCAGTCAGCAGGAATCGCCGGACGGGCGTTTGTTCCTGCGCGATTATGTGGCCCTTGGGCAAATCCCGATCCGTGCCGATCGATCTGCCGCTGAACACGCCTTGGAATTGGACCGCATCCTGAAACTGACCGGACTCGTCGCCCTCGCCGACAAGCGGATGGCCGTGTTATCCGGCGGGGAACGCCAGCGCGCTCATATCGCAAGGGCGCTGGCGCAGAACCCCTCGCTGCTGTTTTTGGATGAGCCGACGAACCATCTGGATCCGGACGCCAAGGGACGCATGCTGTCGCTGGTGGCCGAGTTGGGCATTACGGTCGTCATGATCGTCCATGATCTGGTCATGATCCCGGAATTCGCGACCCATGTCGCGTTGATGAAATCCACGCGCCTGACCGGTTTCGGCCCAGTGCATGAAGTGCTGACACCCGAAAGGGTCCGTGAAACGTTTGGTGTCGATTTTCTTAGCTTTCAGCACGAAGGCCGCATGATTCCGGCACTGGATATCCGAAGAACCACTACCTCAAACTAGGAAAAACAACATGAACAAAACTCTCTGGTGCGCAGCACTGATCAGCGGCCTTGCAAGTGCCGCAACAGCGCACGAGATCACCGTCGACAATTGCGGCGAGCCGATGGTGTTTGAAACTCAGCCCGAGCGGCTGGTCGTGCACGACATGAACATGACCGACATGGCCTTTGCGCTGGGTTTGCAGGACAAGATCGTTGGCCTGACGGGCATCACTGGCTGGTACAAAACCAGCCCCGAGTTTGACACCCTGCGCGGCGACATCCCGGAACTTGCGCCCAAGTACCCGACGGTTGAAAATCTGGTCGCTGTCGAACCCGACCTTTTCTTTGCAGGCTGGTACTATGGCATGAAGCCGGGCGGTGACGTGACCCCGGACACGCTTGCGCCATTCGGCATCAAAACGATGATCCTGACGGAAAGCTGCGTACATCTGGATAAGGATCGCCCCGAAGCCAGCATGGACTTGCTGTTCACCGACGTCCTTCGCTTGGGCAAAGTAATGCACGTTGAAGACAAGGCAGAAGAGCTGGTTTCCGGCTGGAAAGAGGAACTGTCCGCGATTCAAACACAGACAGCCGACCTGCCGAAGCCCCGTGTTTTCCTGCTGGACGGCCCCGCCGATGCCCCGTTTACGGCTGGTAAGTTTGCCATTCCCGACGCGATGATTGCTGCCGCTGGCGGCAAGAACGTCACCCATGACATGGACACCAGCTGGGGACGTTCCTCGTGGGAGGCTGTTGCCGCTTCGAACCCGGAATTCCTGGTTTTACTTGATTATCAAACTGGAAATGGCGCCGCGGATACCTTCAAGTTCCTGCAGGACCATCCCGTGATGTCACAGACGGACGCGGTCAAGAACGAACGCTGGATTGGTCTGCGCTACGAGGAACTGACACCCGGACCGGCAAATATCGAAGCAATTTCGAAAATGGCCAAAGCCATGCACCCGGGCCTGAACTGATATGGGCCGACTTGGCCTTACACTCTTGCTGGGGGCGGCTGTATTGGCCGCCCTTTTGCTGACCTCAACTGTCTACGGAACCACATCCATTCCGGCCTCTGACGCGCTAGCCGGTGTCTTGTTGGGCACGGGATTGGTGGAAGGAGAGATGTCTCCGCTCCACCGCATCGTGTTTGACCTGCGCTTACCACGCGCACTGTTTGCCGCCGTGATCGGTGCCGGGCTGGGCATCGTCGGCGTTGTCCTGCAAACCACCACACGCAACGATCTGGCGGACCCGTTTCTGTTCGGCCTGTCCTCTGGCGCTGCGGCGGGGGCTGTCTTTGTCATTACAGTAACCGGAGATGTGCTGGGCTTTTGGACCCTGCCACTGGCCGCGTTTTTCGGAGGGCTTGTCGCATCAGGCATTGTACTGGCTTTGGTTCATGGGCTGCGCACAAGCGCGCCCGAAAAACTGATCCTTGCGGGGCTTGCGGTTTCGTTTTTGTTTTCAGCTATTACCAATTATCTGATTTTCGCAGGCGACAGCCGCGCGGCCCATTCGGTTATCTTCTGGATGCTTGGGGGTTTGGGTCTTGCCCGGTGGGAGACATTCCCGCTGGTCTGCGCAGGTTTAGCATTGATCCTCGCCTATGCAATGTACCGTAGCCGCTGGCTTGATGCACTGCTGACTGGTGATTTGACGGCCGCCACCCTGGGTGTGCCCGTTCAAGGCTTACGGTTCCGAATGTTCTTCGTCGCAGCTCTTGCAACCGCTGTATTTGTGTCCGTCGCGGGTGTGATCGGTTTTGTCGGCTTGATGGTTCCCCACATCGCACGCGGTATCGCGGGGCCTTTGCACAGCCAGCTTGTGCCTACCGCCGCCATTGTCGGAGCAGCTTTGCTTACAGGCTCGGATATCCTGAGCCGTCTGTTGCTTGCCCCGCAAGAGCTGCCTGTTGGGATTGTCACGACATCGCTGGGATCGGTTTTTGTTTTTCTTCTACTAATCCGAACCGCGCGCCCTCGCAGATGATCTCAAAGGGTCGCTTCGGCAAAAAAATTAAAGTTTCCTAAATGACTAATATTTAACAGGCCAAATGACCTAAATCAAAAAAGGCCCCCACAGATCACGGTATGCGATACACTCGATTACAGGAATCGAGTGTAGCCAGGTCGCATGCAATGCAACAACTGACCAGCCGACGCGCGTTTCTAAGCGCAAAGATCAGACCAGAGGACGGCAATATCGCCAGACCTCCGGGCTCGGTTGAGCTGTGCTTTGTTGAAACATGCAGTAAATGTGGTGATTGCGCAGATACTTGCCCCGAAGATGCGATCGTCATCGGGACAGATGGATATCCCCGCTTCCAGCCCACTGACAATCCCTGCACCTTCTGCGGTGACTGCGCCCGTATTTGTCCAACCGAAGCGATATCGATTGACCGTTTGCCAGATTGGCCATGGCGCGCCGCGCTTACAGCGGACACCTGCCTATCTATGAACGGCATCAGTTGCCGCATCTGTCAGGACAATTGCGAACAAAGCGCGATCCGTTTCAAACTGATGACCGGCGGCCGCGCAGAGCCGGTGCTTGACCTTGAGACATGCAACGGCTGCGGGATTTGCCCAAGTTTATGTCCCGCCGATGCCATTGCGCTGGAACGCCAACCTCAACCACAAATGGAAGCTACTCAATGAACATCTGCGGTTGTCTCGCCCATGTCGCACCTGATCACACGAGCGCAGCAGCGCGCGTGATGAAGGGCACGCCGGGTGTCGAAATTCACGCTGAAACGGAAGATGGCCGATTTGTTGTCGTCGTCGAAGACACTCCAACCCGTCTTGCATCCGAAACCATCATGGATCTGCACCAGATCCCAGGCGTCATCTCTTTGACCCTGACTTATCACCATTTCGAGGATCTCGCGGACGCCCATCCGCAGCCCGATGCCCCAAGCCCAACCACCAGCCGGAGGCCCACGCAATGACACATTCTGAATCCCGTCGGACTTTTCTCAAGGCCTCTGCGGCCGCAGCAACGGCGTCAGCCGCTGGTATTCCGTTGGCGGCCGGTCAAGCCAATGCCCAGGCCGGAGCGCCAGACATCCGGTGGGACAAGGCGGCTTGCCGGTTCTGTGGTACAGGCTGCTCTGTTCTGGTCGGCACCAAAGAAGGTCGTGTCGTTGCGACGCAAGGCGACCCCGACGCGCCGGTGAACCGGGGGCTGAACTGTATCAAGGGTTATTTCCTGTCCAAGATTATGTACGGCAAGGATCGACTGACTACACCTTTGCTACGCAAGACCAATGGCGAATACGACAAAAACGGTGAATTCGAGCCGGTAAGCTGGGACGAAGCGTTCGATGTCATGGCCGCAAAATGGAAAGAGGCGCTGGCCAAGAAAGGCCCGACCAGTGTCGGCATGTTTGGTTCCGGTCAATGGACGGTTTGGGAAGGCTATGCGGCCTCCAAACTGATGAAAGCCGGGTTCCGGTCCAACAATATCGACCCCAACGCACGGCACTGCATGGCATCAGCCGTTGTGGGCTTCATGCGGACGTTCGGCATTGATGAGCCGATGGGCTGCTATGACGATTTTGAGCACGCGGACACGTTCGTTCTGTGGGGTTCGAACATGGCCGAGATGCACCCGATCCTGTGGTCGCGCCTCACCGATACACGTCTGACCAAACCGGATTGCGAAGTGCATGTACTGTCGACGTTTGAGCATCGCTCGTTTGAACTGGCGGACAACGGCATCGTTTTTGAACCGCAGACCGATCTGGCGATCCTGAACTACATCGCCAACTACATCATTCAAAATGGCGCGGTAAACGAAGACTTCGTCAAGAAGCACGTCAACATCACCAAAACCGCCACCGATATCGGCTATGGCCTGCGCGACACCAACGCACTGCAGCAAGAAGCCGAAAATCCGAACTCGGGCAAGATGGATCCGATCAGTTTCGAAGAATACGCCGAAGCCGTCGCGCCCTACACGCTGGAATATACCTCTGAACTGTCTGGTGTCCCTGCAGACAAGCTGGAGAAACTGGCCCAGCAATATGCCGACCCGAACCGTAAAGTGATGAGCTTGTGGACCATGGGCTTCAACCAGCACACCCGTGGGTCCTGGGTGAATTCGCTGATGTATAACGTGCACTTGCTGGTGGGAAAGATTTCCGAACCCGGAAACTCACCGTTCTCGCTGACGGGTCAACCGTCGGCCTGTGGTACGGCGCGTGAGGTGGGGACCTTTGCCCACCGTCTGCCGGCGGACATGGTTGTTACGAGTGATAAGCACCGCGAAATCTGCGAAACCGCATGGAACATCCCCGAGGGCACTATCCCGCCCAAGCCCGGCTTCCACGCCGTGTTGCAGCACCGCAAACTGAAGGACGGCGAACTGAATGCCTATTGGGTCCAGTGCAACAACAACATGCAAGCCGCGCCCAACATCAACGAAGAAGGCTATCCTGGTTACCGTAACCCGGAAAACTTCATCACAGTCTCGGATCCTTACCCAACTGTCACCGCAGTTTCGGCCGACTTGATCCTTCCCACGGCCATGTGGGTTGAGAAAGAAGGCGCCTATGGCAACGCCGAACGCCGTACGCAATTCTGGCGTCAACAGGTGCAGGCACCGGGTGAGGCCAAGTCGGACCTGTGGCAGCTGATGGAATTCGCGAAACGTTTTACCATCGAAGAGGTCTGGGGCGAAGAGCTGCTGGCCAAGATGCCCGAGCATCGCGGCAAGACCATGTATGACGTGCTTTATGCCAACGGTAAGGTCGACCAGTTCCCGCTGTCGGAAACGGCGGAAGGGTTCCACAACGACGACGCGGAGCATTTCGGCTTCTACGTTCAGAAAGGTCTGTTTGAAGAATATGCCGATTTCGGACGCGGCCACGCGCACGACCTTGCTCCGTTCGAGATGTATCACGAGGCCCGTGGCATGCGCTGGCCTGTCGTCGACGGCAAGGAAACACTCTATCGCTTCCGCGAAGGGTATGATCCGTATGTGCCGGAAGGCGCAGACGTTAAGTTCTACGGCTACGAGGACGGCAAGGCCAAGATCATCTTTGCCCCCTATGAGCCCGCCGCCGAGGAACCGGATGAGGAATTCGATCTGTGGCTATCCACCGGTCGTGTGCTGGAACACTGGCATTCAGGCTCGATGACCCGCCGCGTGCCCGAACTGCATCGCGCGTTTCCGTCAGCCGTTGTCTACATGCACCCGGAGGACGCCAAGGATCGCGGTCTGCGCCGTGGGCAAGAGATCGTACTCTCCACCCGCAGGGGCGAGGTGACCAGCCGGGTTGAAACGCGCGGCCGCAACAAGGTGCCACGCGGATTGGTCTTTATGCCATGGTTCGACGAGCATCAGCTGACCAACAAGCTGACGCTGGACGCAACTTGCCCGCTGTCGAAAGAGACCGACTACAAGAAATGCGCCTGTAAGGTCGAGCGCGCGTAACGGACAAGCGAGGCAAAGGCCGTCCCCATGCCCTTTGAAGGTAAACCTCTTTCGCCGCAACGGCGTCGCTTCCTGCAGGATGCGGCGCGTGCGTCGGGCGGCTGTGTGGTCGCCGGGTCATTGTTGGCATGGCTTGCCCGCGATGCCCGCGCGTTGCCGGCCGAAGCGTTGCGCCCCCCCGGCGCGCTACCGGAAGAGGCGTTTCTGTCCGCTTGCATTCGCTGCGGGCTTTGCGTGCGGGATTGCCCTTACGACACATTGAAACTGGCAGAATTGGGCGTGGATGCGGTTGCTACTGGGACGCCCTATTTCACAGCGCGGGATGTGCCTTGTGAAATGTGTGACGACATCCCTTGCGTGGCCGCCTGCCCCACCGGTGCATTGGATCCAGCCCTCGACAATATTGATGATGCCAAGATGGGCGTTGCCGTCCTTGTCGATCAGGAGAACTGCCTGAACTTCCTCGGCCTGCGCTGCGATGTCTGCTATCGCGTCTGCCCCGTGATTGATGAGGCAATCACGCTGGAAACGGCCCATAACGGACGTTCAGGCCACCACGCACTGTTCATCCCGACAGTTCATGCGGACCACTGCACAGGCTGCGGCATGTGCGAGAAAAGCTGTGTTCTGCCCGAGGCCGCGATCAAGGTCCTGCCTGCGCGTCTGGCGCGCGGCAGCAGTGCCGATCACTACCGCAAAGGCTGGGAAGAGAAAGAGGCCAAAGGCGGTCCCCTAGTCGAAGGCATCATTGATCTGCCGGACCGTCTGCCCGGTCCGGGCACTGACAACCTTGCCGCGCCGGGCGGGTTCACCCCCACATATGATTTGCCGGTGGTCGGGCAATGAGTACACGCACACATATGCCGGTCGGAATGGAGGCTATCGAGGAAAAAGGTTGGGTGCGCGCGCACAAGTACCTGCTGCTGCGGCGCGCAAGCCAGTTGCTCTTTCTGGCGGTGTTCCTATTGGGGCCTTGGTTCGGAATCTGGATCGTTCAAGGCACTCTTGCGGGATCTTTGACGCTGGGCGTGCTGCCGCTGACCGACCCGCTTATCCTGCTGCAAAGCGCAATCGCCGGACACTGGCCGGAATGGACGGCCCTGATCGGTGGTGTGATCGTTCTGGTCGCCTACGCTCTGATTGGTGGGCGCGTCTATTGTTCTTGGATTTGTCCGATCAACCCAGTCACCGATGCGGCCAACTGGTTGCACAGACGGTTGGACCTGCCGAAAGGCTGGCAGCCCAAGCGCAGCACTCGCCTTTGGATATTGGCCACCGTCCTAATCGTCTCGGGCGCTACAGGCGTGATCGCATGGGAGTTGGTCAACCCGATCACCATGCTGCATCGCGGGCTGATTTTCGGCGCAGGGTTCGTGTGGGCCATGATCATTGCCATCTTCGTGTTCGACCTGTTCGTTTCGCGGCACGGCTGGTGCGGTCACATCTGTCCCGTTGGCGCATTTTACGGCCTGTTTGGTGCCAAAGGTTTGCTGCGGGTCAGCGCCTTAAACCGGGCAGCTTGCGATGATTGCATGGATTGCTATGCCGTTTGCCCAGAAAATCAGGTCATAGCTCCTGCGCTGAAGGGTAAGTCGGGTTCCACACCACTAATCCTTTCCCCTGACTGCACCACCTGCGGTCGTTGCATCGACGTGTGCGCCGTCGACGTTTTCAAATTTACTCACCGGTTCGACGACAAGATCGCCGCACCTACCGATCCAGTTCCCGCGCCCGATCCGCGCGCAGCCAGACCTATCTGAGGGAGTGCCAAGATGAACAAGCCAACCCGAACAGGCCTTATAGCCCTTATCCCCGTTTTACTCTTGGGCGGATTCGCCCTTGCGCAATCAGCTCAGGTAGAATCCCTGCGGGGTGCCGATGTGGATGAACTGATCCCTCTGGAACAGATCCACAAGAACGTCGAAGGGCGCATGCAGCGCAACTATCGCCAACAACCGCCGCTGATCCCGCACTCGGTCGAGCAATATCAGATCGACACGCGCACAAATCAGTGCCTGTCCTGCCACGACTGGACCAAAGCCGGCGAACGCAACGCCCCGACATTGTCGATGACTCACTATCTGGATCGCGACGGCAACGAGTTGGATCACATCGCAGGCACCCGTTATTTCTGCAACCAATGCCACGTGCCGCAAGCAGACGCGCCGCCATTGGTTGATAACGTCTTTCAACCGTCCTCGGGCAATTAATCCAACGCAAGAATGAAAGGAGCACCAACATGGCAGACTCTCCTGAAAAACGCGGGTGGATTGGCCGCATCTGGAACTGGATCTGGACCCCGGCGGTTGCCTTTAGCTCGGGTTTTCTGATCCTTGCGGGTTTTCTGGCTGGAATCCTGTTCTGGGGCGGGTTCCACTGGACGCTTGAGCTGACGAATACCGAGGAGTTCTGTACCTCGTGCCATACGATGGAGACTAATCTGGGCGAGTATCGTGAGACGATCCACTACAACAACCACTCCGGTGTGCGGGCCATCTGTTCCGATTGCCATGTGCCACATGAGTGGAATCACAAGATCAAAGCCAAGATCATGGCGGTCAAGGACGTCTATCACGAGCTGGCAGGCACGATTAGTACACCCGAGAAATACGAAGAGCATCGTCTGAGTATGGCGACCGCCGTCTGGAAGAAGATGAAGGCCTCCGACAGTCGCGAATGCCGGAATTGCCACAACTTCGACTATATGGATTTCACGTTGCAGGAAACGCGCGCTGCCTCTGAGCACCAACGCGCCATTGATGAAAACATGACCTGTATCGATTGCCACCAGGGCATCGCCCATAGCCTGCCGCCCGGCTATCAGGAGCGGTATCAGGAAGTGACCGAAACTCTGGCCAGCAAAGCGCAGGGTTCGTTGCAACAACAGGCCGCAGCTGACGGCGATGACATCAAGTCATTCCTGAGTACTCGGGCAGACTGAAAAGGGACACGAAATGCTGGAAATTCTGGGAACAATCGGGGCCAACGTCATCAGTCTGCCGGGTATCCTTGGGCTGGCCCTGGGAATGATGACTCGCCGCGTTTGGCTGGGCGCATTGATGGGGGGCATTGTCGGGGTGTTGGCAACCTTCGTATTCGCCCATGGTTCATTTGCTAAGGTCGATACATTTGAGCTGTTGATCGCAATTGGCATTGGCCTTTGCGCTGGTAGCGTGGGATCGGCCATACGCATCAAGGGCGCAACGGTCTGACATTATTGGCGAACTAAGCTCCTAATAAATTTACTTTGCCGCATGTGAAATTGCGGCAAACACGCCCAACGATGCCTCAACGTAAAAGTTCAGGAAACGCGACAAACGATATCAATTCAGTAGTATAACCCTGTTAAAGCCTTTGGGCTTGGCGTGATGGTCAATGAAAACAAACCATTCAGACGGGGGCATCTATGCTGCGAACATTACAAGATTGGTGTTTTTTCACCCGTGTTTTAGCGGCTTCGATTGCATTTTTGCTTGCTGATCAGGGTTTGGCCCAGTCAAATGCAGAAGCACCCGGCGCGACCATTGACGACAAGCTGGAAAATGCGGACTGGGCTAACGTGCAGGATATCCTGAACCACCGCTGCGTGGTCTGTCACAGTTGCTACGACGCACCCTGCCAACTCAAGCTGACATCCCCTGCCGGCCTTTTGCGCGGCGCCAGTAAAGAGGCGGTCTACCACTCCGAACGACTAAAAGATGCGCAACCAACACGGCTTGGAATCGACGCGCAGACAGTTCCCGGGTGGCGAGCTCTTGGGTTTTTTTCCATTCTTCCGTCATCCGAGGTGACCGGCGCGGGTGGATCGGTGTTAGAGCGCTCTCTTAAGCTCGGCAGGCAAGCCCGTTTGACGGCTAACGCACCTGTTCCAAGCCAGCTTGGTTTGTCGATTGATCGCCCCTTAACCTGCCCTACAACGCAAGAATTCGACGCCTTTAGGACGGCAAACCCAAAGGCGGGAATGCCCTACGCCACAGCCCCACTGAGTGAACAAGAATACCAGACCCTCATGTCATGGCTTAAAAAAGGTGCGCCCTTTCCATCGGCCTCAACGGAAATCCCTCAGGACATTCAGGATCAAATCACGGAATGGGAGGTCTTTCTGAACGCGCCCGACCTGCGCCATAAATTGATGAGCAGATATATTTACGAACATCTGTTTCTGGCGCGCCTCCACTTTCCAACCGACAATCCAAGACAGTTTTTTCAGCTGGTGCGGTCCGCCAACCCACCGGGATCAAAGATCGAGATCATCCCGACACGCCGTCCCTTCGATAGTCCCGGCCCAAGGCCCTTTTATTATCGCCTGCAGGCATTCGACGAAACGATCGTGCACAAAGATCATCTGGTCTATAGCTTTGGGCCGGATCGTTTGGCTCGATACAAGCAGCTATTCCTTGATCCGGCATGGTCAGTCACCGAATTGCCTGCGTACGGAGAAGATGAAGGCGGCAACCCGTTCAGCACGTTTGCCAAAATACCGGCCCGCAGCCGCTATCAGTTTCTTTTGGATGACGCGTTGTTTTATGTGCGCAGCTTCATTCGCGGACCGGTCTGTCACGGCGAAACCGCCGTTGACGTTATTGAAGACCGGTTCTGGGTCAGTTTCCTTGATCCGGATGCCGATCTGTCCGTCTCAGACCCCAGCTTTTTGGCGGACGGGGCGGCCTTTCTGGAATTGCCGGTGAGTACTGAAGATATAGGGTTCTTGGGGGACCTTCAGGGAATGTCTCACAAAAACCAGATCAAGTATCTTGAGTTTCGGGATGCCCGATATCGCAACAGCGCGGCGCACAAAAACGGGTTTGGATATGACGCAATCTGGGATGGTGAGGGCACCAATCCCCAGGCGCTGATTACCGTGTTTCGGCATTTCGACAATGCCTCTGCCATGACCGGGTTCCACGGCGGTATTCCGGAAACCGCATGGGTTATCGATTATCCGGAGTTCGAACGTATCTATTACGACTTGGTTGCAGGTTTTGATGTTTTCGGTCGCCTCGAACACCAGCTTTCAACCCGGTTATACATGGACGAGCTGCGGATGGAGAGTGAGGACACTTTCCTGAACTTCATGCCGCGCGGCGTCAGGCAAAGGATGCACAAAACCTGGTATCAGGGGGCACTGGCCGAGCTGCACACCTATTGGCACCGGCGCCGTGTCGATGACAGTTTTCCGACTGGCATAGATTTTAAAACGGACACGCCTAAGCAAGAGTTCCTCCTGGAACTTCTAAATCGCGGCAACGGTCTTTGGGCTGTCGAGGACACGATCAACAGATGCAAAAGCGACGACTGTTCGAATGGGAGTTCAGAAGTTGTGGATAACTTGCGGGCACTCGCGGATCATACAGGCGATTGGGTCAGGTATCTGTCAGATGTTTCCCTGCTTTTGGTGGACAACGAAGATGGTTCCACGTCTCTCTATTCGCTGCTCCACGATAAGGCCCATTACAATGTGGCGTTCTTGTTTGAAGAAAAAGATCGCAGGAATCCGCAAGCCGATGTGCTGACCATTCTGCCGGGGGTGATCGGAAGCTATACGAATTTCTACTTTCGACTTCAGGAAGCCCAGCTGGCGTCTTTTGTAACCGACCTCAAATCAGTGCGGTCGCAGGCCGAATGGATCGATATCGTAGCCACCTATGGCCTGCGTAGGACAAGCCCGGGGTTTTGGGAAACCAGCGATCAGGTGATGACCATGTTTCTGGCAAGCGACCCCATTCAGGCAGGCGTGCTGGACCTGAACCGGTATAAGGACCCTCGATCCGACAGCGATCCTGAAAACAACTAAGCCAGCCCATTTAAACAGGGGCGCCTGATCATTCGCACTCTGTCAACTCGACGCAGAAAAAAGGCCTAATACCTGCGCCACATCATCGGCGCAAACTGAAGTAGCAGTAAGCACAGCAAACACGGTTGGTGCAGCATTTTTAAAGCCAATGCGGCCTCGTTTGTTTTATTTTCCGTCATGACAATGTACTGCATGCAAGAGCTCGGTCAGCCCCAGGTAATCCGCGGGAAATCTTGTCTTCAACCCGAGCGGAAATAGAACGAAAATACGCCCCGGAAAGCAAATTGCGAGACGGCGGAGTATTGGTCCGTAGCTTACATTTCACCCGTCAGGTAACCGATAATGCGTTTTAGGTGCCGCGCGATGTCCTCGGCCGTGATTGGCATCCCAGCTATGCTTTGCTGGATGTAATACCGAAAGGCACCGTCCAGCATCACATAGATTTCCACACCACGCACATCATCGACAGCAAATTTTTTTCCGAGTTCGTCACAAATTGCGACAAACCGAGCCTCGACGTCAGCAACTCGCGGCCTGAGCTGGCTATCGAACATAGCCTGATTGCGGATGTCATACCAAAGCCTGTGCAGATGCGCATAGTTGAGGATCGAATGGGCAAACAGCTCGATATAGGCACCGCGTGCCTCGCGTGGGCTGAGTTCTGCATCTAGAATCTCGTTCAGCTGTGACGTGAAACGGTCGACTGACAGATCTACGCAATACAACAGCAATCCCTCTTTTTCGGGAAAATAATACTGTATTTTGCCCAGCGACACGCCGGTCGAGGCCGCGATATCCCGCAAGGTGGTGTTGGCGTATCCAGCCCGCGCAATTGTCGCAATCGCGTTCTCGGCAAGTTCGCGTCGCTTCTGTTCTCGGTTCTTGTCGCGCTGTTTGGCCCGATTCTCTGTCAAATTTTGCGTCATCGGCCTTTCCTAGCGTAAATCCCGCAAAAGTGTGAGCGGAACCTTGGTGTTTGTGAGAACTGGATCAAAGCCCTGAAAATACAACGTTTGCCACGAAAGAATATTCCAATTCAAACGTACAATACAAACGTATTGAAAAGATGTCAGCTATGTGCAACAAATAACTGTCATAACCGACAAACAAATTGCCAACAGGCAAGCAGCAGGGGCAAATCCATGACCAATCCAGAATACATTCGGGTCGTTGGTAGGGTTCGCGCAGAACAGTTGTTCCGAAACGCGGCGCAGAGCCAGGAGGAGCGCGCCAATCAAAAATTCTAAGCAACGAGGAGGTGTCAGCCCGGGGCTACTCGCACCGCAATAGTCAGACCAAAAATCCGGCCTAAGACTGGGCTGCAAAAAACGACAGGGACTATGAAAAAACGCGCAATCGGCTTGTTCGCCGAACCAATTGGTATTGCCTGCTGCAAAGCGGCCCACATCAGGGGCGCGGCGTTGCATTCAAAAGGAAGACCACATTCCGCCATCGCATGTAATTGCGGCGGCCACACGCTGCGCGCCTCCCTTCTGCACCGCAAACAGTTCCACAGGCCGGAAACGCAACCATTTGAAGACACGTCATTCGATGGTTGCACGACCATGCGCAAACCACGGCGCTTTCAACAGGCCAAAGCGCCCTTGCGCCACGGTCACATCAGATCCCCTCGGCACAATTAAAGACACAAAGCCGAGGAAAGGGAGGGAAGAATGAAGAAAATTGCAACATTGGCGTTGGGTGCGGGCATGATTTCAAGCCCAGCATTTGCTGGCGGGATCGAGGGGTTTCCGTCGGTAAACCGGTTCCTTTTTGAGCAGGGCCGCTATGTCGAGATCACCGGAGGATGGGCCGATTCAAAAACCGAAGGCACTGAGTTCGGACAGCCAACTGGTAACGTCACACCGAGCATTAGCGGCCTGTCCCTAGCCTACAAACAGGACGTAGGTGACAAATGGGCAGTCGCAATCCACGGCTTCAACTCGGTCAACTATAAGCTACTGTACCCAACCGGTACGGGCGCTCCTTCTGCTGGCACCAACGTCAGGTATCGCGGCACCGAGGTCGCCTTGATGGCGCGGTACAAGTTCAATGAAAACTTCAGTGCCTTTGCCGGGGTTCGGTTCGAAAAGATTAACGATTTCAGCGGAGCGCTGATCAATCCCTCTCTCAGCTACTCGCTGGATTCCGAGGGTGACTTCAACCCCGGTTTCCTTGTGGGTGCCGCGTATGAGATCCCGGAGATCGCGTTTCGCGCCGACCTGACATACTACTCGGAAATCGATCACGATCTGGATGGTGTCGAACAGCTGCAACCCCTTTCGCCATCTGACGTGACGACGCAATTGAGCACCCCTCAGACGGTCGCACTGAACGTGCAAAGTGCGATCAGGGGCCCCTGGGGTGCCTTTGGATCGATCCGTTGGAGGAACTGGGATGATGTCGCCGTAGAGTCTCCGGTTCTTGGCGGTCCGCTTGCGGAATTTGCGGAAAATTCGGTCGACTACCAAATTGGCGTCGGCTACCTGCTGAACCCGAAATGGTACTTCTACGGCATTCTATCTCGCTCGGAACCTGAAGGCGGTTTTGTTGGCTTCGACTACGAAGGCGGCGGCAAAGGTATCACGCTGGGTGCCGTTCACTCGATTGGTCAGACCCGAATTCTGGTTGATGTCACATATGGTACGCTTGGCGATGTGAACGAACCTGACGCGGGCCTGCAGATCCGGGATGTTTCCGGCACCGCTGTACGTGTGAGCCTGTCGCATAACTTCTGATCAAGCACCCGACCGCGAACGCGGTCGGGAATGGCACTCCACTACGCGAACGGCCGCTGCTTGTTGCCTATTGCTTCGGCGGTCATTTGCTTCTCAAACGCGGTTGTTAGGCACCATTGTCTAACACCTTTGACAAAAAATGATCCTTGTGATCTGCTTTAAGTGATCGATCACTCACCGTCTTGCTGCAAGAAGATCCGGAGGAAAAATGAATACCAGTACTGAAAGCCCACCGGTCAGCATGCAGCTGTTTTACGGGGCAGGCGGCATTGCCAACGGCATCTTGTCGAACGGTCTTAGCTTCTTCCTGCTTATCTACTACAATCTGGTCATCGGCCTTCCAGCTGAGACGGTGGGGTTTGCCCTTTTCATTGCTCTGATGTTCGACGCTGTGTCCGATCCTGTTGTCGGTTACTTGTCGGATAACACGCGTTCTCGTGCCGGCAAGCGCCACCCGTTCATTTACGCGGCGATCATACCTGTCGCGCTCCTTTTCTGGTTAATTTGGAACCCACCTGCAGCACTGACCTCAGAGACCCAGCTATTCTGGTTCCTGCTGATCACAACGATCCTTCTGCGGACGGCGATGACGTTGTTTGATGTACCACACAACGCGATGGTGCCAGAGTTGACCAAGGACTATGGCGGACGAACCATGTTGTCTGGCCTCAAGGTCTCGGTCACTTGGATTGCCGGTCAGATCATGGTCATCGCGATGTATGTGATCTGGTTGGTTCCGACTGACACGATGCCTTACGGAATCCTCAACCAAGCCGGCTATCAGGAAGCAGGCCTTGTCGGCGCAATCCTCATAGCGCTGGCTATCACTGTCACCGCATTGGGCACGCGCAAATGGCAGAATAGAATGCTGGATATTTCGCATGTGGCGACTTACAGCATCTCAGGGTTCTTCAGACAGTTTTTCGCGGCGTTCAAGCTGCCCGCATTACTTGCCATATTTGTAAGCTCGGCCATTTTCGCTGTGGGCGCCGGGATCGGAGCAGCTTTGTGGACCTACCTGACCTCGTTCTTCTGGGAGCTGAACAACGACCAAATAGCTCTGATCCTGATGGCCAACCTGATCGGCGCTTTGATAGCGGGCGTAACCCTGAAACCCATCGCACGATCCGGCGACAAAAAGTCGAGCGCGATCTACCTGTCGATCCTCTCGGCAGTTGTGGGTGTTGCCCCTTACGTGCTGCGTGAAATCGGGTTCTTCCCTGCAAATGGCACCGAGCTTTTGATTTGGTTGCTGTTTGTTCACGGCATTCTGCAAATCATCCTGATTGTCTGGACCACGTCTTTGCTGACGTCGATGACGGCCGACGTCGTCGAATTGGGTATCAGCCAGAACGGTTTCCAGAACGAAGGAATTATCACATCGGTCATCACATTCGTGCTTAAGGCGGGGACGGCTGGCGGGTTAGCGATCTCTGGAATGTTTCTGGCATATGTTGGCTTTCCGGAAGCGCCAGATCAATCGAACCTGACCCCAGAGGTCACCCGTGCACTAGGATGGAACTATGCCTGCCTTAGCCTCTTCATATACATGGCCTCGATTGTTGCCCTGATGTTCTACCGGTTGGACAAGGCGCAATTCGACCAGCTTCAGGCAATCCATGACTAAACAGCTGGCGCGTCGCCCGCGTGGACGGAACTTCAACTGATCTGCAATGGCGGCAAGCCAGAATGTTACACAACCCCTTCAAAGCCACGCAGTTTTGTGAGGCATAGGTAACCCTTCGTCGTGCCCACTTTGATGCGGGCACAAACCCCGAAAATAGATAGAGAAGTTCAATGCAATACCTCAAATCTCACCCCTTTTCCTGGATCATCTTCTTATGTTTGCTGTTGGCAACATGGTTTCAGGTCTACGCGATCTGGGGGTTGCTGTTCATGTGGTGGGCCGCCTCATCCTTCATGACTGGCCAGGCCTTTTTGGTCGAAACAATCGACAGCAGGGAAAACCCGCCGCTTTTCTACGCCATCACGATCATGTGGTTCGCCTTCGGGCTGCTTTACGTCGTGCAGGATCTCGCATGGCGTCTGTTCGGAATTTACATTGGTTAACTGTTCAGGAGAAACTCAATGACCAAGACTGCATTCTTCGCTGGCCTTATGGCTCTGGCGGCCTCTCAGGCTGCGGCCGGAGACATACAGATCGATATTACTGGTGTCGACGCCGGACGCGGGGGCGTCATTCACGTCCTGGCCTTTGACGATAAGACCGCGTTCGACCAAAGCCAGATGGCCAAAATCGTGGGCTACGCGAAGATCCCGGCCTCAGGTAGCACAGTTTCCGGGACGCTCGAGAACCAGAAACCCGGACAGCTTGCGATCATGATACACCATGACCAGAACGACAACGGCCAGTTCGAGATGAAAGGGCCGATCCCGCAAGAAGGTTGGGCATATTCCAAGGGCGCAGGCGTCAGATCGTTGCCGGCGTTCGAAGACGCGGCGATCGAATACGATGGCAATACCTCATCGCTTGGTTTGAAAATGAATTACGCAAACTAAAGATACCCTACAAATTTAACCCCAACTGCCCCGGAAACGGGGCTTTTTTTTTGCGGATATCGGATTCTTCGGGTTGAAACAGCGGGGCTAAGTTTTATTTTGTCGTATATGACAGTATATTGAAATCGCAGCCGCTGTCGTCAGATCTAAAGGACCGCCATCCACCATGAAGTCATCCCTGCAAGACACCAGTCGATTCTTGATGCAGGCCACGCTTGGGGCCGATCAGAGGTTACTGCATCAGGTTAGCAAGACCGGCCCGGAGCGCTGGTTGGATGATCAGCTGAACACCTCAATCGGAAACAAAGGACCGTTCGAAAAATCCACTCGCAAGATTTGGAAGAGCTTCCGAAAGCGCCTGAAGCGCGCGCATGGCGAATGGGCAATCAACGGCGACGGCAACAACCCCGCCCTGCCCTATAAATGGTATTTCCACATGGCGTGGTGGAACCACACCCTGACGCAACGCGACGACCTGCTGCGCCAGCGTGTTGCGCAGGCACTGTCCGAGATCCTGGTCATCTCGGACGCGTCATCGCTGGAGCTGGATGCCATCGGGATGGCGAATTACTATGACCTGCTCTATAAGCACGCGTTCGGCAGTTATTCAGACCTTCTGTACGATGTGTCGATCCACCCGATGATGGGTATCTACCTGTCGCATATGACCAATCAAAAGGCGAATGAGGCCAAGAACATCCATCCGGATGAAAACTATGCGCGTGAGATCATGCAGCTGTTTTCGATTGGCTTGTTCGAGCTGAACCCCGATGGCACGGAAAAACTGGATGCCAGTGGGGATCCGATCCCGACGTATGACAATCGCGACATCAAGGAACTGGCTCGGGTCTTCACCGGCCTGTTGCCCGCAGCCTATCAATACGAATGGAACACGTCGTTCTGGGAAAGCAGCTATAACGGCTATCCCGTTCAGTTTGATGACGGGGTCGAAAATACCTATAAGACAGTGCCCTTCATCGACGCCACAAAACCGATGATCGTGGAAGAAGCCTTTCACGACCGTGGCGCAAAATCCCTGTTGAACGGTCGTCTGACCCTGCCCGGCAATCAGCCCGGCCTAAAAGAAATTCGTTCGACCATCGACCAATTGGTTGCCCACCCTACGACCGCGCCGTTCATCGCAACCCATCTGATCAACCGACTGGTCACCTCCAATCCCTCGCCCGCCTATGTCGAAGCGGTGTCCCGGGCATTTGGTCCAAACGGAGATCTGAAAAGCGCGGTTCGCACAATCCTGACTTACCCATTGGCCAATGAGGTTGCCGCCAAACGTCTGCCTTCGGCATACAAATCCCCGACAAAGATAGTACAATCCCAAAAGCTGAAATCGCCCTTGCATCGCGTCACGCAGATTCTGCTTGCGTTTGGAGCACATAACCAAACCGGCAAGCTGTGGCTGCTGGGTGATGACATTCAAGAGGCGCTGCAGATGCATCCGCTGTCCGCGCCCACGGTGTTCAATTTCTACAAACCCGATTTCACCCCGCATGGCGCATTGCAGAAAATGGGCCTTCGCGCGCCCGAGTTCGAGCTGCACACGGCCGCGACCTCGGTCGCTTACGTCAACAACATCTACTACTGGTTCTTTGGCGGCTATCTCCCGCTGGTCTCGACCCAGATCGGCGCGGGTCCCGAGCAGATGATGGTAATGGAGTTTGACCCCGATACACTATGGGCCAATTCTAAGAACGCGCTGCGCTTCGACTTGAGCGAAGAGATCAAAGTCGCAAAGAACCGAGGCCGTCATGATGAGCTGATAGATCGGATTTCGGTCCTATTGACCGGTCGGACTGATGCCGAAGTGCGCAAAAGGATCAAACAGGCCTATGTGCAGTATGCGGACAATCCCGAATGGGTGGTGCAGACCATCGCCTTCATGATTGCCGTTTCCCCAGAATTCACCGTGCAGGAGGCCTGAGCCCATGCTGACAAAATCCTTTACGCGACGGCAGTTTTTGGCCTCGACCGGTGTTGCCGCAACTGGCGCAATGATGGGTGCCGCCCTGCCCGGTTTGGCGCAGGCTGGGTCGGGAATGATAAAGCCCGCCCGCAGGGCGCTTGTTTTTGTTATGTTGGATGGCGGAAATGACAGCTTCAACATGCTGGTACCAAAGGATAAAATCGCGCACAGCCAATACTCGGAAACGCGGGCCAATCTTGCCCTATCGCGAGGTGAGCTGCTGGACTTGGATACGCCCAAAGATCGGATGGGCCGCAGCTTTGGCCTGCACCCGTCGATGCCCGAAATGGCCGAGCTGTTCGATCAAAGGCGCCTCTCTTTTGTCGCCAATGTTGGGCCCTTGGTCGAACAGGTCCGGAAAGAGCAGTTCTATGACGGCTCGGCCGCACTCCCCCTGGGGCTGTTGAGCCACGCGGACCAGTTCAAACACTGGCAAACCTCGCGTCCGGATCTGCGTGTGAACGACGGATGGTTCGGGTTCTTTGCCGACGACCTACAGCCCTCAAAATCGGCGCACGAGATCGGCATGAACATCTCTTTGGCCGGAAACAACATTGCGCAGAACGGCAAGATCGACTTGCCATATGCAATCACAGACAAGGGCAGCGTCGGTCTGTACGTGAAAGAAGAGAAAAGCCCGCTCAACGACCTGCTTTTGGACAGTTTCAACCGAATGATGAACGCCGATCAAAACGGCGATCCCTTCCGCGAGACATATCTGAACCTGACCCGTGACGCGCAGTCCAAACACGAGACGTTCAAATCCGCGACCCGTGGGATCAAGATACCCCGGTCCTTCCCATCCTCGGACCTAGCGCAGCAATTGCGTATGGTCGCCAAAACGATTGCCGCCTCGGACCGGCTGGGTCACGAGCAGCAAACGTTCTTTGTGCGCTATATCGGTTGGGACCATCATGATGAGCTGTTGGCGAACCATGCCCGTATGCTGCGCGTGCTGTCCGAAGCCCTCGGTGCATTTCAGGCAACACTTGACGACATGGGGTTAGCTGATCGTGTCGTGACGTTCACCGGATCAGATTTCGGCCGAACGCTGACGTCGAATGGCAACGGTACGGATCATGGTTGGGGCGGCAATACCCTGGTTATGGGCAATGCTGTTAAAGGCGGGCAGATTCTGGGGGATTACCCCGAACTTGGCCTGGCCAGCGACAACGCGCTTGATGTGGGCGACGGTGTTTTGATCCCAACGACCTCGACCGATCAACTTTATGCTGACCTGTCCCTTTGGTTTGGTGTGCAACCTGCGGCACTGAACACGCTGTTCCCAAATCTCAACAGATTTGCGGATGTGGCGGGCGGAGAAAGGCTTGGGCTTTTCACCTAGACCCACCACCCCCAAACACTTCGGCCCACCAGGAAGCTTGAACATAGCTTGCGTCAGATTGTCGTCTGGAACGATGGGCAATAGTTCAGAAAACGTTAAAGAGCGGTAGACACTCTGGATTTAAATTGACTGTCAGTCTTGACAGTCAATTTAAACTAAGATATCTCTAAAATTCCGTTTCTGTGTAAGGGTAATCGCATGGGTCGACCCTCGGTACAAGATCAACGTAAAAAAGAAGTCCTCGATGCCTTTATGTCGTGCGTCGTACTGTATGGTGTCGAAGGTGCCACGCTTGAACATATCGCGGCGCAGGCCGGGTTGAAGCGTCCGCTGATCCGTCATCACCTTGGCAACCGCAAAGCCATGGTTCTGGCGCTAGGTGAGCATGTCGTCGAAACATTTAACAGACAGAGTGATACATTGCGCGCCTCACTGGCCGGTCACCCCGGTGTCCGTAATCTGATCGAAGCCTTGTTTAACTCAGACGGCGACATGGATCCGCGGACTAACATTTGTTACCAGGCCCTCGTCAACTCGATTGAGATCTACCCAGAACTTCGCAAGCCGCTGCTGGAATCGATGGAGGCCTTTTATAAGGTCGCTATAGATATCGTTCTTGCGTCGCACCCGAAAGCCGACAAACAAGCCTGTGAGATCGTCGCCCACGGAATCGTAAACCTGTTTATCACCACGGATGCATTCATTCCGCTCAAACCGCCGAAAACATGGGGTTATTCGTCCTATTTCGCTGCGCTGAAATTGGCTGAAACACTGGAAGACAAAACCTGACGGTGACGGCCCGGCCGATGGCCGGGTTAATCGTAACTGACCGCAAGCTTGTCCGTCGTGGCAACCGCCTGACAGGACAGGACGGCACCTTTCGCGATCTCATTATCATCCAAAGCGGTTCGCGCCCGCATATGAACCGCGCCTTTTTTCACCTGACACCGGCACGCTCCACAGACCCCAGACTGGCAGGAATATGGCGGCTCCAACCCCGCGTGTTGTGCAGCCTGCAAGATCGTCTGACCAGATGCCATCTGAACCGATTGTCGCTGTCCGTTCAGTGTTATGTCCACAACGGCATCAACGCCCTTGATACTGTCATCGGTGTCTTGCGCGCCGCCGTAGCTTTCCATGTGTATCCGACCGGCGGGCACGTCCAGAGACATAAGAGCGTCTTTGACCGCTTTGTTCATCCCGCCGGGACCACAGATATAGTACTGGGCATTCTGGGCATAAGGCGGATTTTCCGTGATCAGTGCCTCGATCGCATCCTTGTCGATGACACCCCTGCGCCAATAGGCGAAACTGGACCACATTGAAGGCTTGGACAGAAGGTGATGCACCGTCAGGCGTTCCGGAAACGTCTGTTGGTATTCGGCAAACTCATCTTTGAACAGGATACTGTCTGCGTTTGCATTGCCATAGGCCAGATGCGCAACCGACCACGGTTCGGCCAAAAGCACGGACTGAAGCATGGAATGCAACGGGGTGATACCACTGCCCGCCCCAAAGAAATAGTGTGTGCGCCGTTCCTCCGGGTCTGTATCCAGACAAAAACTGCCGAATGGCGGCATGACGTCGATCACATCACCCTTTTGAACTGTGTCGTTAATATGGTTGCTGACGAGCCCCTTTTTCACCCGTTTGACGGTAATACGCAGCGGATCCCCTGAAACGGGCGAAGACGAGATCGAATAGCTTCTGCGCACCTCTTCACCTTTGATCCAAAAGCGAAGGGTCAGGTGCTGACCGGCACGCCAGGCAAAGTCTTGGGCCAGATGTGGCGGCAAGTCGAACATGACGGATTTGGCTTGCCCACCAATCTCATTGCGCGTTTCAAGCACCTCAAGCGGGTGAAAATCTCTGGTCATTTGAGCCTCCGAAATTCGTGCCATGCGAATGGGCAGGATGTGTGATGATACCCGATATGGGCCGAGTGTTTGAATTGAACGGATTAAGCATTGGCACCCTGTTTCAATGCCGGTGCGTTGATCCGCTCGGTGATCTCAGACAAGCGCGCGAGGCTTTGCAGGACCATCGGCAAAACCACGACCGATTGCACAAACTCGAACGAATAGGTGACAACCGAGAAGATTTGCCCTGCCGTCGCCCCGCTTTGCGTCGCTGCAAACCACAGATTGAAGGCCAGCATGCTGAGCAAGACAGCAAAAATCGCAGCGTAGACAAGAGCCTCGGAATCCGACAACCGAACCTCATGCCTGCGCAATCGAAACAAGTGTTGGCCGATCTTTTTCAGATCCATGCTTTGCAACGCAGTAACCTGTCTTTCTGACTGGTGGTTCAACAGCCCATTCAGGCGAAAAAAGCGACGCGAAAACAAGGTAAAGATGATCATGATAATCACCGCAGCGGCCCCTGCCGCGGTGGCAAGTGCCCCGTGAAAGGACAGCAGAATACCGACCGAGACCAGAACCTGCACGACTGCACCCATCGATTCAGGGGCCTCATTTTCCAGAAAATCAACCAGCTCGCGCGCCATCAGAACACGCGCATTCAGCACCGAGACCTCGCGCCCCGCATCTCGCTCGGCCTGCGCCTTTCCCATTTCGACGCGGATCGTGCCATAGGCCCGCGTGTCGTAAATACGCCGCAACGTCGACACCACCAGCAGCGCCGCCATCGCAACACCGAAATGGATGAACGACGTATAGTCCCCATTCGACAGACCATCGATCGAATAGCCGATCAATAGGGGAAGAAGGGTAAACAACGCCGTTTCAACTAGGGTCAGACCCCAGGTCGTTGCGATTTTTGTGCGAAAGACCCGCAGCAAGGTCGCAATCGACAACCGGTCGTCGGGGTTGATCATTCTTCTTGCAACCAATCGCGAACGACCCTTTGGTGCTGAACCACGGGGCTTTCCCCAACTGCGGCTGGACCAACCTCGAAATAGGGCGAGGTCAGGGATTTCTGTTGCTGCTCACAGGCATAGATGTCCTCTTGCGTGAAATCGCCCGAAGCCATCGGATCGTTTTCATCATACGCATCATCACCGTCATATTTGCCTTTGATACCAAAATTGTTCCAGAAGGACGCCGACCGGGTGGCCTGTTTCGAAAACTCCCAGCCCGAGGCATTGGCAACACGCGTCCGGTTCAGAATCCGCGTCCTGTCCGGAGCAAGGGGGGTGATGATAAAGACGTTCCACACGTCCTCTGACGCACCAATTCCGACCCCTGGAAACAGCATCGGCACCCATGCACCATTCTGATCTTCAGGAACAACCCGTGGCATCTGAAGCTTTTTGTTCTGATCTTTGGCGAACTCTTCGACCGGCGGTTCCCAAAAGATGTAGTGCGGCCCGTACCAACCATATTGCGCATTGGCGTGGTCATACATCTGCAACGTGTTCGAATGCAGGTGGTTCAGATGGTAGACGTCGATGTAATTCTCGACGACGATTTTCCAATTGGCCTTGATTTCATAGGTGTTCGAGGTGTCCTCGTGTTCCACCAGTTCTTCTGGCACGTGTGGTCCGACCTTATCGTCCACGTCGCCAAACCATTTCATGATCGACCCTGCATTCGGGTCAGGATGCACAAACAACATACCCTTCCAGATATCGACCGAAGCAGGTTTCAGGCCAAGGCAGGATTTGTCGACGGACTTATATTCGCGATGCTCATCCGGAACCGAGATCAGGTTGCCCTCAAGATCATAGGTCCAGTCGTGATAGGGGCAAGTCAGCGCTTTTTGGGTCTTTCCCACGGCGCGGATCAATTGGGTGCCCCGATGTCTGCAGATGTTGTGGAAGGCCCGCAGCCTGCGATCCCTTCCCATGACGATAAACAAGTTGTTCAATCCCGCCTGAACCGAAAGATAATGGCCTGGCTCGGGCAAATCTTCCATAAAGCCGGCAAAACGCCATGTTTTTGAGAATATCTCTCGCTGTTCACGGTCGAACCACTCCTGCGATGTATACGCTTCTGCAGGTAACTCATGGTACATTTGCGGCATGCTGTCCCCTCCTCGGGCCGTCGTCTTCACGGTTGGCAAGCTAAGCGTTTTGACCTCAGCAACAGTGATTAACACATGCCCGATCTTACGGTGCTTTGAAACGAGATAGGCAAACAGCAATCAACTGTCAATGGTGACAATTTAAAGAATGAGATCAGCGAAGCGAGTAAGCGCATTTTTGCGATGTCCGCCGTTTCGATCGGTGTCATCTCGCACATGACCTAACGATACAACCGGATTAAGGCGCCTGCAGAGATTTGGCACTCAACAAAGTATGCTTGGCATTATACAGAGCGGCACCACTTTCAAGACGGACAATTCACCAATGCCTTCATTAAAGATTTGCGTCAATTTGGCCGTCGTGCTGATGCTAACCGCCTGTGCCGGCAGCTATGATCGGACAGCACTTACGCCGACGCCCGAAAATTACGAGACCTTTCTGCCGGTTGGCACAACCCCGGACAGCCGGTATTTCGAGGATGATAGCCGCGACCGTCTGGCAACCCTCAATGCGGATATGCGCAAGACGCTGGCACAGGTTCCAAGGGGACAAGGCCTGAACATTCTAGCGTTGTCAGGCGGCGGCCAGCACGGCGCTTTTGGGGCCGGCGTTCTAAATGGCTGGACCGACAAGGGTACACGCCCGTCCTTTGATTTGGTCACCGGAATCTCCACTGGCGCGCTGATTGCGCCCTTTGCTTTCCTCGGTCCGGATTATGACAGCCGTCTGAAGCGGTTCTACACTGAAACCGCGACCCGGGATGTCGTACGATTTGACGTTTCGGGTGCCGTCTTTGGGCGCGGTTTTCTGACCAAAGCAACGCCACTGAAAGCGGCGATCAAGCAAGAACTTACCGACGATCTGATCCGCGAGATCGCGGAGCAGCACAGATTGGGCCGCCAGCTTTTGATCGGCACCACCAACATCGACGCGGAACGTCCGGTGCTGTGGAACATCGGAGCTATCGCCCAAACCGACACACCGGGCGCACGGGAGCTGATCCGGGATGTAATTTTGGCCTCGGTCTCGATACCTGTCGTATTCCAACCAGTTACAATCAAAGTGACCAATGGCGAAGTTCAACGCGAAGAACTGCATGTGGATGGCGGTCTGACCCGCGAGATTTTTGCCTACCCATACGACTTGCAGATGCGTCAGCTATTGCGGGACGCTGGGCTGAGCAACCAAAAAAACCGCATTTGGTTAATCCACAACAAAACGCTGGAACCGAGTTTCGATCCCTTGCCCGGAAATGCAACCGCATTGGCTAACCGCGCGTTCGAGATGCTGATCCGTTCGCAAAGCCTTGGCAATATCGAAAGCATCCTGACCCTCGCGAACCGGGACGGGTTTCAAGCCAACATCACCTATATCCCCAAGGAATTTCAAAGAAAGCCGCAGGAACCCTTCGACCCCGAATACATGACCGAACTGTTTGCGATCGGTTATTGGGCCGGACAGCATAAGGAAGGGTGGATCTATGATGCGCAGCAGTGGCAGTGACGAGGACTTAAGGCCCAGCCAATTACTGAAGCAGACAATCAACAAGATGTTTGAACAAAGCGCAAATAACTGCAAGATAACGGGGCAATTCATGAGCAGACCGCATAGATGGTAACGCCACGCCGCCTTTTCCCCTCAATCTCATCACTCCGCGCCCTTGAAGCGCTGGACCGTTTAGGCTCGGCTTCTGCGGTCGCTGATGAGCTTGCCCTGACCCAAAGTGCCGTCAGCCGGCAATTACAAACACTGGAAGCCCAATTGGGTGTCGATCTGATCCGCCGGGATCGCAAACGCCTGCTGCTGACCCCGGTTGCGCAGGAATATGTAGCCGAGGTCCGGCAAGGTCTGAACCAGATCGCTCAGGCCTCGTTAAAGCTGCACGTGGCTCCTATTGGTGGCACCTTGAACCTTGCGATTTTGCCGACGTTCGGAATGCGGTGGCTGGTGCCCAGATTGCCGGAATTTGCCCGTATGCACCCGGAAATAACCATCAACATGTCGACCCGCCTGCGTCCGTTCAGTTTCACCTCTGAACCCTTCGACGCGGCGCTGCATTTTGGTGAACCCGATTGGCCCGCCACGGATCGGCTGCTGCTGCGTGTGGAAAGTGTATTGCCGGTTTGCGCGCCATCCCTGCTGCCCAAAGGCGCGCCGTCATCACCGCGAGATCTGCTGAAACTACCATTGCTGCACATCCAGACCCGGCCCCATGCCTGGCAAGAATGGTTCAATCATATGGGGACAAGCCATCCCGACGCGTTGCCCGGAACGATTTACGATCAATACACAACGATCAATCAAGCGGCGGTTCACGGTCTTGGCGTTGCGTTGTTGCCCAATTATTTGATCGAACAGGACCTCGCGACAGGCAAACTGATCGCAGCCTTCCCGGACGCGGTTGAGATGATGGGCGCCTACTATCTTGTTTGGCCTAATACCAAGTCGGACGACCCGTCGCTGCGCAGCTTTCGTCACTGGCTATCTACGCAGGCACAAACCGAAGAGGGTCTGCCCCGCTGACGGTGTCGAATGCGATCCGACCTGGCAATCACAAAGTTTTCGTCAGCAATGAAGCCGCCCGTTTCAATTCCATGCGCCAATTGGTCGGCGCATCAAGTGCGGCCAGTGAATCAAGGGACAGGAAGATCGTTGAAATGCCATGCGCCGCGGCCCTCACCCGTTCTGGCGTGGCGTCGGGCGACACGCGAGCAAGGAATTTCTCAAGAACCGCCACAAAACGTGCCAGAACTTCCAGCAACGGCTCCGCAAGCTCGGGATGGTCCCCGACTGATGCGGACAACCCCTGCCACGCAGCAGCAAGCCGTGGGTCGATCTCTTCATCTTCGGCAAATAGGGTTTCCAAGAGCTGATCGCCTGTTTCGATCTGCGTAAGATGACAGTCCAGCTCCAATGTCAGCTCGTTGAACGCGTCTGCGACATGCTGATTTAGCGCTGCAATCATCTGGTCACGATTGCCAAGGTAATGCCGCAACAATGGTCGCTTCACGCCAGCCTCGGCCGCGACACGCTCTTGGGTGGCGCCATCAAGCCCGTACCGGGCCACGCAGGTCATATAGGCATCAAGGATTTCTTCTGACCGTTGCGTTTTTAAGCTCGGGCGCGGCATGGCGTTTCCAGTCCCTTCATCAGGCTCACGACAAGAGCCCAAGAAATCTTGATGAACCGCTGTTTTTGCGGTCAATTTCTTCACATTCGTCGAAATTAGTGAACGATCACTTTGCATTGACATATGACGCATTTAAGGTTATCTGTCAACATTGACAATAATGAAAACTTAGCAGCCATTTGTGAGATCATTCATGCAACAGCCGAACCAAATGCCAGAGGTCGCCACCCAGGAATTGCCACCCGAAGCCTATACATCAGAAGAATGGCTGGCACAGGAAAACAAAAAGTTGTTTTCGCGCAGCTGGGTGTTCGCTGGCGTCGAGTCAAAGGTTGCTAATGCGGGCGATTACATGACGGCCAAGGCAGGGCACTTTACCCTGGTCGTAGTCCGCGGAAACGACGGCGAACTGCGTGCATTCCACAACATTTGCCGCCATCGCGGAACCGAACTGCTGGACCACGGCTGCGGAAATGCGGGCAAGACGATCGTGTGCCCCTATCACTCGTGGACTTTTGGCCTGGATGGCGCGCTGCGTGGTATCCCTGACCAGCAAGCCTGTTTCCCGGACATCAACAAAAAAGAAAACGGCCTGCACAGGGCTTCGGTTGCGGTGTTCAAGGGCATTGTCTTTGTCAATCCCGAATCCGATCAGGACTTGTCAGAATGGCTCAGCGGATTGGAAGATGTCGTCTGGCCGCACGACATCACCAGCCCTGAGCTGATATCTTACGGTGAACCTGTAACCTATGAAATGCAGTGCAACTGGAAAGTGTTCTTCGAGAACGCGATCGACGGATACCATCTGGCCTATCTGCACAAGAACACACTGGGCGGCCCAACTCAGGACAAGAACATCTGGGACCCTTATGGCGACAATCAGGTTTGGTACTCGACTGAGAACGAAACCGTGCGTTCGCGTGTTCCGAATTTCGTGTCAACGCGCATGGACAAATGGAACGCGAAGAAAATCCCGCATGCCGAGAAAGAAGGCTATGGCGGCGTCTACATGTTGTTCCCGACAACCCTGATCGTGGCAAGCCCGTGGTCCTTCTCGATATCCGTGATGGAGCCTGTAAGCGCCGGTGTGACACGGTTGCATGCTTATGTCTGGGCCGCAAAATCATGGATGTCGAGCCGCGGTTCCGTCAAGGATATTCCCGGCTATGACAAAGTATCCGGCATGATCAAAAGCTCGCACTGGAAAGTGCATCCGCTGGAAACGCAGGACTTCCAGACTGAAGATGTGTATGTCGTCGAGAAAATGCAGCGTGCGATGATGTCGCCCAAATACGTGGTTGGCAAAATGGCCGCTGGTCCGGGGGCTGAATCTCCGCTGACCTACTTTCAGAGATCGGTTCTGCGCCACATGGAGGCGTAGATACACAAGGCAAGCGACGGAGATTTTTCTAAGTCGCTTGCCCAACCAGATGGCCTGCTTCATTTGAGGTGGGCCATTGAAACGACGAGGCTTGACCGCATTTCAACGATCAAGCCTCACACTGTTTTTCGACCTTTCATTTCCTGACCAAGAGCATTCGGTCAGGAAGGGCGCTCAGGCCGCGCCGCTTTGATCGTCGCGACTGCAAATCTCGATGATTTCGCGTTTTTGAATTTTACCTGTCGGGCCTTTGGGCAATGCATCCCAAATCTCGATATCTTTCGGGATCTTGAAGTTGGCAATCTTACCCCGGCAGTACTCACGCAGTTCCGCGCCGCTGACAGCGGTGTCAGAGTTCAGAGTGACAACGGCATGAATCCGATCCCCCCATTTCGGATCGGGCAGACCAAACACACTGACTTCGTCGATTGCATCATGCTCAGCCAGACAGTTTTCGACCTCAACCGGGAACACGTTATATCCGCCGGACTTGATGCGGAACTTTGCCCGGTCCTTGAGATGTACGTAACCCTCGGCATCGATCACAGCAATATCCCCGGTATGCAGCCAACCATCACGGACGGTTTCCGAATACTCCACCGCTTGGTTCCAATAGCCCGGAATCACATAGGGCGAGTGTATCAGCAGCTCGCCCGCCTCACCGTTTGGAACGTCATTGCCCCGCTCATCCACCACACGCACGTCCACGTAATAAAGTGCTCGACCCGCGCTTTCCAGACAGTTGTGCCCGTCTTTCAAAGCGCGTTCATGATCCGTTGCGGTCAGCATCATGCCCATGCCCATCAGCTCGGTCGTGCCAAACATCTGCAAGAACTTGCACCCGAAAGCCTTGAGAGCATCGCGCACTGTCGCGGGTGGAATTGGCGCAGACCCATACCCCAATTGCCGGATCGACGAGCAATTGTATTGCGTAATCAGGCCGGAAGACAGCAGGTCGTTCAGCATTGTCGGCACCAGAACGCAGATCGTCGCCTGCTCACGGTCAATAAGCTTAAGCGCCGTTTCAGCATTCCACTCGCCGACAATAGCGCATTTGGTGCCGTGGAACATGTTACGCAACAGGTGAATGATCGGAACGCCCGATGCCGGCATCGCGTGCAACCAGACATCGTCCGGACCCGCTCCTTCCGTCAGAGCGATTACACCCATCGACTCGATCATCAACGCGTGAGGATAGATCGCACCTTTCGGCAAACCGGTTGAACCGGTTGTGTAGCAGATCATCAATTGCTCATGCGATGTATGGGTGAAGGCCCCGCGATCAGATGCTGCTGCGATAAAGGTTTCATAATCCTGCTCCAGCGCATGCTGGGCACCGACACCCACCAGCACCGGTTGACGCTTGCTGAAGGTCAACGCCTCTTGGGCAATTGCAACTTTCGTGTCCTGCACGATCAGAACATCCAAGCCCGCGTCGTCAATCAGCGCGCCGATTTCGCGCGGGGCGAGGCGATAGTTCAGACCCACGCGAATTGCACCCGCCTTGGCGCAAGCGCCGATGGTTTCTGCGACCTCGATGCAGTCGGGTAGGATCACGCCGACCCTGTCACCCTTGCGGACATCCAGCGACCGCAACGCATGCGCCAGCGCATCCGTTCGCTGACCCAACTCGCGCCAACTGCGACGGCGGTCCAGTTCCACATAAGCATCTTGATCCCCAAAGCGGTCTGCGTTTCGGTCGATCAGCTGTCCAAGCGTCGGCATTGGTGTCTCCTCCCGGGCATCATCACGGCAAATTTTTAGTTACGTGATGGTCGTTTTTAGTGGCGGTTTTTGGTGGTGTAAGGCGTGCGGATTCAGGTGAAAATTCACTTTAACCCTACATCAGCCTTCCAGCGGTGTGAGTTTGTGAAATCCCTTGCGCCCATAAATAAGCGCCGATTTTTCCGGGTTCAGGTGAACTTCTTTCACCATACCGAAGAACACCGCATGTGTCTTCGTGTTGGCCCAGTTGTCGACCACGCATTCAAAGGACACGACGGACTCTTTCAAAACAGGCAGACCCAGATCTCCTTTGATCCATGTCCCGGCTGCTTGGAACTGTTGTTCCTTGTCCATTTTCGACGAAAAGGCACCGACAACCTCGGTCATGTCATCAGGTATGAGGTTTACGGCAAACTTTCGGCTGTCCATCACGACCCCATATGTTCGCGCTGTTCGGTTGATGCATACCAGCAAAGCTGGCGGATCGGCAGTTAACGAACATACCGCCGTCGCGGCCATCCCGGCGCGCGAATCTTCGAATTCTGATGTGATTATGGTCGTTGAGGCCGCCAGCAACTGCATGCCGGTCTTGAACCTGTCTTCTGTGGTCAGGGTCATACTGCGCTCTTGCTAATTAGTGAACGATCACTTACCTTCCATAACGCCGGACAAATGTCAACGCAGACTTCGCAGCCCGGCGGGAAAGAAACGAAACCCGACCCTTGTGACCAAGGGACCAGAACGGGCACACAGACCAACAGGACGACGGTTGCACACCGAAAAACCAACCGCAGGAGACGCGTATTGAACCAGCATAGCCCCAACCCCGCCGAGAGCCTCGCGACGCTTTTGGAGACCCAAAAAGCCCACCAGGCAGAGCATGGCGCGCCAAACGCGGCTGAACGCAAGGATCGCATCGCGCGGCTAATCGACCTGGTATTGGATAATCGCGATGCCCTGATTGACGCAATCTCGGCTGATTTTGGCAACCGGTCACAACACGAGACGATCGCGGCCGACATCGCTGGCACGGTGAAACAGTTAAAATTCGCGCGGGACAACCTTGATCGCTGGATGCGCCCTGAGAAGGCAAAAGTCGAGTTTCCCCTGGGATTGCTGGGCGCGCGCGGTCGCATCCATTATCAACCCCTGGGTGTCATTGGGATTGTTAGCCCCTGGAACTTTCCGATCTATCTGGCTATTGGCCCAATGGCCGAAGCCTTTGCGGCAGGCAACTCGGTCATGCTGAAGCCGTCAGAGTTCACATCCCGCACATCCGACCTTTTGAAATCGCTGATAGAAGCAAACTTCGCCCCTCACGAAGCCGTGGTTGTAACCGGTGGCGTCGACGTCGCACAGGCGTTCACCGCCCTGCCTTTTGACCACCTGCTGTTTACCGGTGCCAGCACCATTGGCCCGCACGTCCTTCGTGCAGCAGCTGAACATATGGTGCCCACAACACTGGAACTTGGCGGCAAGAACCCAGCCATCATCGCCCCCAGCGCAGATATGAACCTTGCGGTCGCCCGGATCGCCGCGGGCAAAGGATTCAATGCGGGTCAGGTTTGCCTGGCACCGGACTATGTCTTGGTCCCACGCGCAAAGATGGAAGAATTCGCCACCCAGCTTGCGGCAAAACTTGCCGAGGCCTTCCCGACCCTGTCCGGCAACCCGGATGTCACCCATATCGTGACCGACCGCCAATTCGACCGGCTCAAGGGCCTTGTGGAGCAGGCACGCTCGGCAGGGGCGCGAGTCGTTCAGGTCAATCCCGCCAACGAAGATCTCTCAGCAACAAATGAGAAAATTCTGCCTCCGACATTGATCGTCGACGCCGATCCGGCGCTGGACGTCATGCAGGATGAAATCTTTGGGCCGATCCTGCCCATCCTGCCTTACGACTCGTTGGATCAGGCCATTAGCTTTGCCAACACCCGTCCGCGCCCTCTGGCGGCTTACGTATTTGCCAAGGACGCGGGCGAGCAGGAGCAGGTGATGGAAAGCACCATTTCCGGCGGAGCGTGCATCAACGAGACCATCATGCATTCGACCCAGAACACCCTACCCTTTGGCGGCGTCGGAAATAGTGGCATGGGCGCTTATCACGGCCTGCACGGCTTCAAACGATTCAGCCACGCAAAGGCTATTTTCAAGCAGATCAACATGGACGGCGTCTTCAAGGCTCTTCGCCCGCCCTATGGCGAGAAGTTCTTTAAGACAATGGCACCGTTCCTGAAAAAATAATCTGGTGCACCAACAAAAGAAGGGAACTCCGCATATACGGGGCTCCCTTCAATCTTTTTGCGGCATAGCTGACAACACGGCTAGCTATAGCGAAATGCCTGCAGCGATGCCTCAGACCTCCAGCCATTCCTTCCGGATTTCGTCATTTTCGCGCAATGCCTGCGGGGTGCCTTCGTAAACCATGTGCCCGTGACCCATGACGTAAACCCGGTTGGTCACACGCAAAGCGATGGTCAGCTTTTGCTCGACCAACAGGATCGAGACGCCACGTTCGGCAATTTGCAGCAGCATATCCCCCACTTGCTCAACAATCTTCGGGGCCAGACCTTCGGTCGGCTCGTCGATCATGATGAAATCGGGGTTGCCCATCAAGGCGCGGCAGATCGTCAGCATTTGCTTTTCGCCGCCCGACATAACCGAGGCCTCCACATCCGCACGATTGCGCAGGTTGGGAAACATCTCGAACATATCCTCGATACACCAGCGGCCATCGCCGTCCTTTTGGCCAGGTTTCAGCCCCAATATCAGGTTTTGGCGCGTTGTGAGACCGGGAAAGATATCCCGGTTTTCAGGCACGTAGCCAATCCCGGCCTTGGCAATCTCAAAGCTCTTGCGGCCAGCGATCTCCTGGCCGCGGAACTTGATCGACCCATGTGGCGCGACCTCGCCCATGATCGCCTTGCAGGTGGTTGATCGCCCAACCCCGTTGCGCCCCAGCAGCGAGACGATTTCGCCCTCGCCCACTTCAAGGTTCACCCCCTGAAGAATGTGACTTTTTCCGTAATATGCGTGCAAGTCTGTGACCTGAAGCATTACACCGCCTCCTCTTCCAAACTTGCGCCCAGATAGGCTTCTTTCACTTTCGCCGATGCGCGCACTACGTCCGGCGTGTCGGATTCGATCACTTCGCCATATACAAGGACCGAGATCTTGTCCGCCAAATCGAAAATCACGCCCATGTCGTGCTCGACAATCAATAGCGTCTTATCCTCGGTCACGTTACGAATCAGGTCGACGATCAGGTCGGTTTCCGAATGGCTCATCCCGGCGCAGGGTTCGTCCAGCAGAATGATATCGGCCCCACCTGCGATCGTGATCCCGATCTCAAGCGCGCGCTGCTCGGCGTAAGCCAGCGTGCCCGCCAGTTCATTCCGGCGCGAGGTCAGATTGATCTGCGCCAGAATTTCTTCGGCCTTTTCAGTCACGTCCTGCTGCCGACCAATCATGTGCCAAAACGAATAGCGATACCCCATTGTCCACAACAACCCGCAACGAATGTTTTCAAACACGGTCATGTTGGGAAATATGTTGGTGATCTGGAAAGATCGGCTGAGGCCACGGCGGTTGATCTCGAAGGGCTTCAATCCGGTAACATCTTCGCCGTGCAGAAACACCCCGCCCGAGGTCGGCGCGAACCGCCCGGTGATCAGGTTGAACAGGGTCGATTTCCCGGCCCCGTTTGGCCCAATGACCGCGTGGCGTTCACCCCTGGCGATCTGCAGGTTCACACCCTGAATGATCTTGGCCAGACCAAAGCTTTTCTCGAGGTTTCTTAGCTCGATAGCAGGAGCGCTCATGCCCGATCCTCCGCATGGTTGGCATTGTCCCAGGCTTCACGGATTTCTGGCAAAACGCGGGACACAAGGAATAGAGAGATCGCGGCGATGATTGTTGCAAACGCGACGGCCTGATAGCCACCACTGTCAAAGGCAATGCCATAGAGGTGCATCTCGTGATCGCCACCGTATCCGTGGCGCTTGTGGAAGAGAATTTCCAAAATGGCGGCCAGGGACAAGACACTTGTGATCGCGGGGATTGCCACTTTGAGATACGGCTTGATCAGCAATTTAAGTTTACCCAGGGCAAGTGGACGTCGATGCATCGCGATCAACCCGGCAAATCCCGACGGGAAGAACATCACACAGGCCACGAACAATATGCCCAGATACAGCGCCCACAATTCGGTATGCAGGCCAAGAACCGTTTGAAGCAGGGTGAACACGACCGCCCCGATGATCGGTCCGACAAAGAAGCCTGCACCACCAATGAAGGTGATCAGCAGGATTGAGCCTGACGTTGCAAGGTTCAAGTTTTCCTCAGTCAGAATTTCAAAGTTGATCGCGAACAATGACCCGGCGACGCCGGCAAAGAAGCCCGAGGCGCAGAAGGAAATCCAGCGAACGTTGCGCTGGGAATACCCCAGAAACTCGGCGCGTTCTTCGTTGTCGCGTACCGCGTTGGCGATCCTCCCGATCGGCGTACGCGAGAACAGATACATCAGCAGTGCTGCCACCAAAAGCCACACGACCGTAAGGTAATAGACCTCTTGCTGTGTAAGGAATTCATATCCGAACACTGGCGGTCCCATGGTCCGGTCGCCCGAGATGCCTTCTTCGCCGCCAAAGAACACGACGATGATGACGGAACAGGCGGCAATCAGCTCTCCAACACCAAGCGAGATCATAGCGAATACAGTGCCTGCCCGACGGGTCGAAAAACTACCGATCAGGAAGGCGAAGACCATGCCGAACAAGCCTCCGACAATCGGCAGAAACGGCAATGGCAACCATAGCCCGTCCTCAACCATGTTCATCACGTGCATGGCGAAGAACCCACCAAGACCCATATAGACCGCATGACCAAAGGACAGCATACCGCCCTGCCCCAGCAACATGTTGTAACTCAGCGCGAAGACGATGGTGATTGCCATCTGGTTCATGATCGTCAGCGCCGAACTGGATTGGAACACAAATGGCAGGCACAACAGGAACAAAGCGGCAAAAGCCCAGGGCATCACGTTTGATAGCGATATCAGCCGCGTAGTGCCCGCAGTTAAAGGCGTCTTACTAGCGATACTCATGATTCACGGTTCCCCATAAGACCTTGCGGGCGCAGAACAAGAACGATGATCATCAACAGGTAAGGCAAGATCGGGCCAAGCTGAGGCAGCGTCAGTGTCCAAAGGTCCTGCAGCGGATGATCCCAGATCATCTCTGGCTTGGTAAAGCCGATCGCGGTCAGCACCTGTTCAGCCGTTACGTCATAGGCGGTGGCAAAGGTCTGAAGCCAGCCGATAATCAGGGATGCAACCAAGGCGCCCCAAAGGGAACCCAGACCACCGATCACAATGGTCACAAAAACGATCGAACCCAGCTGCAAGGCCATACCAGGGAAAACGCCCAGAACCGGACCAGCGATGACGCCGGCCAGCCCGGCCATCGCGGTTCCTACGCCAAACACGCACATAAAGACCAACGGTACGTTATGACCCAGGTTCTGCACGGTTTCGGGATAGCTGAGCGCGGCCTGAATGGTCATGCCAATACGGGTTTTGGTCAGAATGTATAGCAGTGTCAGGAAGATCCCCATTGCAACGGCGATCATGAAAACCTTGTAGGCAGGGAAAGCATTTCCGGCGATGGCGAAAGCTGCAAAATCCAGCGCGGCAGGTTCCGAGAAGGGAAGCTGGCTTTTGCCCCAGAAGAACTGAATCGTTTCTTCAATCAGCAGCGCAAGCCCAAAGGTAAAGATCAGTTCCGGCACATGCCCGTATTTGTGAACTCGCCTTAACCCGTATCGCTCGATCAGAGCTCCGATCAAACCGACAATCAATGGCGCGACAAGCAAGCCGACCCAGAACCCGGTGACGAGGCTGATCTGATAGGCGAAATAAGCACCCAGCATGTAAAAACTGGCATGAGCAAAGTTCAGAACGCCCATCATGGAAAAGATCAGTGTCAGACCGCTGCATAGCATGAACAGCAACAAACCAGTCACAAATCCATCCAACACGTTCACGAGGAACAGCGCCATTACGTGTCTCCCTGCATTTTATTGAGTGGTAGCCTGGCGGCCCGCCCGGATTTCGGACGGACCACCAGAGTGGTTAGAGGGTTATGGGCGCTTCATCTCGCATGTGGTGGCCGAGTCATTGGACGCCAGTTCGACAACCGTTTCTGCAACCATACCACGGCCAGAATTGTCATAGTCGAATGCAGCCTCGGGTGTCTGCCCTTGCACCGTCACTGTTTGGATCGTCTGGTGATCGCTTTCGCGCATCAATGTCTTGCCTGTGACAATGCTGTCGTACTCCATGCCTTCCAGCGCGTAGGCGATCGCCTTGATATCCGTGGCATTGCCAACTTCGTTGATCGCGGCTGCAAGCATCGGTGCAACATTCGCCATCTGAGGCTGACCGAAGTCCAGATCCGGGAAGCTTACATAGAAAGCTTCGATGAACTCTTGCGCTTCGGGTGTCGGGGCGGGGTTTACCTGACCTGCGCCAACCAGCTTGACGATACCGTCGCCTTCTTCACCAAAGGCCGCGGTGATGCCCGAGGTCGCGCCATAGTAGGTGTAGATCGGCTTGTCGAAACCGGCACCCATGACCGCCTTGCCCAGACCGACCATATCGCCGCCCCAGTTACCGGTGATCACGGCATCTGCGCCCGAACCAACAATCTTGCGCGCGTAAGGCGTGAAGTCTTTGACTTTGCCGATCGGATGCAACTCGTTCCCGACAATCTCAATATCGGGGCGCTTTTCCTGAAGGAACCGCTGCGCTGCCGCAGCAACAGCCTTACCGAACGAATAGTCCTGACCGATCACATAGACTTTTTTGATATCCGGATTGGCCGCAATATCATCGGTCAGCGCGTCCATTTTGATGTCAGCATTTGCATCAAAGCGGAAATGCCAGAACTGGCACTTGTCATTGGTCAACGCCGGGTCAACGGCCGAGTGGTTGAGGAAGATAACCGGATCATCAGGATTGCGACGATTGTGCTTGGCAACGGCTTCGGTCAGCGCGTTCGCCACACCGGATGATGCGCCCTGAGCGATGATGCGAATGCCCTGATCCATGGCAACCTGCAACTGGATGAGCGATTCCTTTGCGCTGATCTTATTGTCGAAAGGCACCATCTCGAATTCGGCATTCCCATCCAACAGCGCGCCAGGTTCGTTCACCAGCTCTTTGACGCTGTGGCGATAGATCGCCAGGCCTTGTGTGCCCGTCGTCGCAAATGGCCCGGATAGCGGATCAATGAAAGCGATTCGTACTTTTTCCTGTGCCGCAGCGACCCCTGCAACAAGACCAGCAACAAGTGCGGTCGCCATCATCAAATTGAACTTGTTCATTTCTTCCTCCCTATTGACACCAGGCGGTAGGTTTCAGCCCGTTGTAAGATCCACACATGGGTGAGTGATCGATCACTATATTCATGGTTGTTTGTTAGTGTGTCAACGAATTACTGACGGAATTTGGAACTTCTGGACGTTCGGGAAACAAATTCGGCAATGCGTCGTCACATCGCCCAATTTTATCGCGACTAGAGTGGCTGCTCCTCAATTAGCTTTGAAAATAAGAGGAAAGATCAATCAACTGAATATCCGTGACCCAATCCTCCGCCGGCGCTCCAGATAAACAAGAACCAGCCCAAACAAATCGTTGACATTTTTTTTGTTCGCGTAATATCATTTGTGTACTAACGAGAAATTTCTCATCAGGATATACACTTTGCGGTATCTCTCTCCCAACACGCTCGATGATGCATTTGATTTGCTGACCAGCAATGATCTGACGGTTGTCGCTGGCGGCACTGACTTTTTCCCATCCCGACAGCGTCATGAGCTGCACACCGACATATTGGACGTCACCCGCATCAATGGTCTTTCGGGCATCAATCTTGTGGATGGCCGTTGGAAAATCGGGGCCGCAACAAGCTGGACAGACATTGCCCGGGCCGATCTGCCCGTCGCATTTAGCGGTCTGCAAATGGCTGCGCGGGAAGTCGGTAGCCTGCAGATCCAAAACAGCGGCACGATTGCCGGGAACCTGTGCAATGCCTCGCCTGCCGCTGACGGCGTGCCGCCGCTGCTGACGCTGGAGGCCAGCGTTGAGCTTGGCTCGGCCCGAGGCTTTCGCGAGGTTCCGCTGTCAGAGTTCATCACTGGCGTGCGCAAAACGGCGCTGTCCGACGATGAGATTGTGACCGCGATCTACCTGCCCGATCCGCCCAAAGGGACTGTTGGACATTTCGAAAAACTCGGCGCGCGGCGATACCTTGTGATCTCGATCACGATGACTTCTGTCATCATCGGCCTGGATGAAAACCGCCAGATCAACTATGCGCGCGTCGCTGTGGGGGCCGCATCCGCCGTGGCACAAAGGCTGGAAAAGCTCGAAGCCGATTTGATCGGACAATCCCTTGAAACGGTTGAAGTTTCATCCGAGCATTTAGCACCGCTCAGCCCCATTGATGACGTCCGTGGGGACGCCGCCTTCCGACTGGACGCGGTGGCAGAGCAATGTGTCCGGGCAATCGCAGAGGCGGGACAACACCATGGATAAACGCGCTGATGAATTCACGACCGAATTCACTCTGAATGGCCACCCCGTCAGTGCGGTTCCGCGCGTGGGTGAGCGCCTGTCGGAAATGCTGCGCGAGCGGTTGGCAGCACGCGACGTCAAGATCGGATGCAATGCCGGCGACTGCGGTGCTTGCACCGTTCTGGTCGATGGTGATCCGGTTTGCGCCTGTCTGGTTCCGGCGCAACAGGCTGCTGGGCGGTCCGTGGAAACGGTGTCCGGGCTGACGCAGGATGACCAGATTGCCAAACGTCTGGCAGACAGCTTTCAGAACCACGGTGCGGCGCAGTGCGGAATTTGCACACCCGGCATGATGACCGCCGCCGTCGCTTTGCTGCGCGAGACACCTGAGCCAAACAATGAGCAGGTCCAGGATGCCCTAGGCGGCGTTTTGTGCCGCTGCACCGGGTATCGCAAGATTATCGACGCGGTTGTTGCCGCTGGTGCGCCTGCTTTGCCCGAAGCAACACTGGGACACGCGGGCGACGCCATCTGGCGCGTGGATGGACACAACAAGGTCACAGGCGCAGAGCTGTTTGGCGATGATGTTGCCCCGGCAGGTACGTTGGAAATCCATGTCATCCGCTCCCCTTACCACCGTGCCGGATTTACACTTGGCGATATTGACGCCTGGGCCAATAAGACCCCTGGGATCGAAGCAGTCCTGACCGCGGCCGACATTTCCGGGCGCAACAACTTTGGCGTTATTCCCGACTTTGCCGACCAACCGGTCTTTGCGGAAACCGAGGCTCGGTTCCGTGGCGAGGCTGTCGCCGCCATCATTGGCCTGCCCGAGGTTCTGGCAACCTTCGACCCAGCAGATTTTCCGGTAACGTGGGAAGAAAGACCCGCCGCGCTGGACTCACTGGACGCCATGACGCCCCAAGCCGCGCAGCTGCACCCAGATCGTGACGGCAATGTTATGTGTGCCGGTTTCGTGAAATGCGGAACCCCAGAAACCGCGTTGGCCAACGCAGATGTTGTGGTCGAAGGCCATTTCCGCTCGGGCTTTGTCGAACACGGGTATATCGAGCCTGAGGCTGGGTTCGCCGAGATCGTGAACGGGCGGGTCGAAATCCATGCCTGCACGCAAGCTCCGGTGATGGACCTGGACGCGTTGGAGATCATTCTGGGGATGCCGCGCGATCAGATCCGTATTGCCCCGACCGGGGTTGGCGGCGGGTTCGGCTCAAAACTCGATATTTCGGTTCAGCCTTACCTGGCACTTGCCGCGCTCAAAACCGGTAAGCCGGTGCGTCTGACCTATTCCCGGACCGAGTCCATGCAGTCCACCACCAAACGCCACCCTTCCGACCTGCGGGTCAAGATCGGGGCAACCAAAGACGGTCGTATCAGTGGGATGACTTTTGACGGGCTGTTCAACACAGGCGCCTATGCCAGCTGGGGTCCGACCGTAGCCAACCGGGTGCCCGTGCATGCCTCAGGCCCCTACAAAATCACAGACTACCGCGCCGAAGCCAAAGGCATCCATACGCATTGCCCGCCATCGGGCGCATTCCGCGGCTTTGGCGTTCCGCAATCGGCCATCGCGCAGGAATGCCTGTTCGACGAGTTGGCGGACAAGCTGGGCATCGACGCTCTTGATTTCCGCATCAACAATGCGCTGGAAAACGGTGTACCCACCGTTTGCGGACAGATCTTCGATCAGGGCGTCGGCATTCGCGCCTGCCTCGAAGCGCTGCGTCCCGCGTGGGCCAAAGAAAATACAGCAGTTCAGGCATTCAACGCACAAAACAATACCTTGAAGCGCGGCGTTGGACTGGCGGCAGGCTGGTACGGGTGCGGCAACACTTCGTTGCCCAACCCGTCGACGATCAAATCGGGCATCCGGTCAGATGGCAGTTTGGTCCTGCACCAAGGGGCGATGGATATCGGCCAAGGGGCAAACACCGTGATCACGCAGATCTTTGCTACGGCGCTTGGAGTTCCGGTTGCGCAGATCGAAATCATCGGGGCCGATACGGATGTCACGCCGGATGCCGGCAAAACCTCGGCCTCGCGTCAGACCTATGTCTCTGGCAGCGCTTCTCGTCTGTCGGGTGAAGCGATGCGGGCGCAAATTCTGTCCCGCGTGAACGCCGGGCCTGACGCCGTGATCACCCTGAGCGCAGGTGTGATTGTGGTGGACGACAACGGGCAACAACACTTAATCGACCTGACCGTGCTGGAGCCTGACGCCGAAGGTTACGTCCTGCACGCCGAAGAAACCTATGACCCGCCCACAAAACCCTTGGACGAAAACGGTCAGGGGATACCTTATGCTCAGTTTGGTTATGCTGCGCATCTGGCGGTTGTCGAGGTAGACACAAAGCTCGGCACGGTGAAACCGATCAAATTCGTGGCCGCCCATGACGTCGGCAAAGCGATTAACCCAATGCTGGTCGAGGGTCAGGTACAGGGCGGTATTGCGCAGGGTCTGGGCATGGCGCTGATGGAAGAGTACCTGCCCGGACGCACCGAAAACCTGCATGACTATCTGGTCCCAACCATTGGTGACATCCCTCCGATTGAAACCCTGATCATCGAGGAAGAGGATGCCCACGGTCCCTATGGCGCCAAAGGGCTGGGAGAGCACGTGCTGATCCCGACGGCCCCGGCCCTATTCAACGCAATCAAACGCGCCTGCGGCGTTCGGCTGACTCAAGGTCCCGCCACACCAGCAAAAATGCGCGCAGCAATCAAGGAATTGACAGATGGCAACTGAGCGCACAACACCGGAAAAAATCCGCTGCGACGCCTGCCCGGTGATGTGCTATATCGCAGACGGTAAAATCGGGGCCTGCGACCGCTATGCCAACCATGGTGGCGATCTGGTCCGTCTGGATGCGCTGACCATCATCGAAAGCACAGAAGACGCACGTCTGGTCCCGTTCCTGAAGGATGGCAAGGACCCTGAAGATTGGGACGGCGATATAGTGCAGGGCAAGCGGCCCTTTGTGACCGCCGTTGGCGCGGGCACGACCTATCCCGACTACAAACCAGCGCCCTTCATCGTCAGTCAAGATGTGGCGGGCGTGGACATGGTCACCGTCGTGACCGAGGGGATATTCTCGTATTGCGGTGTCAAAGTGAAGATCGACACCGACCGTCACATCGGCCACGAACGCGATGTCGTCCGCGTAAATGGTGAGCCGGTCGGTCACGTCATGACCTCGGAATACGGATCCAAGATGTTGTCGCTGGGCGGTGTGGAACACCTGACCGGCGGCACCAAAAAAGAGGGCCGGATCACCTGCGATGCCCTGCTTCGGCTGTGCAATCGTGAAGCCGTCGAGATGGTGATCGGCGATGAAGGTCATGAGACTACAGTGGTTGTTCAGGCCGGCAAAGCGCCCATCATCAACGGGGTCGAGGAAAAACTGATGCGGGTGGGCTGCGGCTCGGCCACAATCGGAATGTTCGCCAAGCAATGGATTGAACACGTGGATGACGTGGTAGTGGTCGACGACCACATTACCGGCGTTCTGTCCGAGCATCAGGCCGGTAAATTGCTGGATGTCGAACCAACGGGCATCAAGATCAATGGTCGTCGTTCCACCCCGGGTCGATATTTTCAGGTTGCAGAGCCCGGCACCGGCTGGGGCGGTACGGATATCGAGGATCCACTGAAAATTCTGGGCGATTTCAATCCTAAATTCGCGCGTAAGGGTATGAGCCTGTTGATGGTATCTACCACGGGTGAGCAATATGGCTATTTTGAACTGGATGCCGAGCTGAAACCTCAGCCTGTCGAGATTCCCCCAGCGCTGAGGGCGTCTGCCGAGTTGATTGCCGAAAACTGCGAACCTTCGGTTTGCTCGGTCCTGTTCATGGGCGGCGCAGGCGGCAGCCTGCGGGCGGGCGTCACAGAAAACCCGGTTCGCCTCACGAAATCGGTCAAGGACTCGCTGACCTTTGTATCTTGCGGTGGGGCCGAGGCTTATGTCTGGCCCGGCGGCGGCATCACCGTGATGGTGGACATTCTGGACATGCCCACGGGATCGTTCGGATACGTTCCGACCCCGGCGCTGGTCGCCCCCATTGAGTTCACAATGCGTGTCAGCGACTATGGCACGCTGGGCGGGCACATGGATGAGATTAAGCCAGTTGCAGATGTCATCTCGGACGAAACCCGCAAGGTAGATCAGTTCGAAAACCAACCCGACCCCATGTCTTCCAAAAATTACCGCTGGGCGAAAGGAGCATAAGGTCAGATGCACCCCGTCTCTGCCATATTGCCATGTGGTCGCAGATTGCATCTGCAACACGGCCCAATCGACCTGATCGTCGAGGTAGATGGGGCGCGAGGTATTGCATTTGAGGCGGCCCAGTTACGGTTTCAATCCTTGCTGCAGGGCTTGGTGGATGAACTGGCTTTGTTGAAAACGCCCATGACCGCTGAATGCGCCCGCCCTCAAGGACGGGTAGCGCGCCGTATGGATGAGGCTGCGCGCCCTCATTCCAAGGTGTTTGTTACACGCATGGCCGCCGTTGCCGGAGCTGTCGCGGACGAAGTACTGGCAGCTATGCTTCAGGCCACACCTCTGGATCGCGCGTCTGTCAACAATGGCGGAGATATCGCTGTCCATCTGGGCACGGGTCAGGACTATCGCATCGCAATGAGCGGGCTTAACGGGTGCGATCTGGGCCGCATTGCTATCCGTGCAAGCGACAAGATTGGTGGCATTGCCACGTCGGGTCGCGGCGGACGCAGCTTGAGCCTTGGCATCGCCGACAGCGTTACAGTGCTGGCCAGCAACGCAGCGATGGCCGATGTGGCAGCGACGCTGATCGCCAATGCGGTTGATCTGCCCGGGCATCCGGCCATCCGGCGCCTTCCGGCCAATCAACTGCGCGATGACAGCGATTTGGGCGACCTGCCCGTTCCGGTTTCTGTCGGCCAACTATCTGCCCAAGATATTCAAGATGCCCTTTCAGACGGCCTGAACACTGCCGAGACCATGCTTGGACGCGGTTTGATCTCTGCCGCCCATCTGTCTCTTGGCTCCCACTCCCGCCAGACGGGCGCGTCTCGACTGGTGATCTCAACCACTCAAAAGGTTCCACAATATGCCTGACGTTCAACTGCGAAAGAAGCTGTTTTCGCTTGAAGAAATCTATCACGAAGGCGGACCGCTGTCCGACACCCCGCTTATGCGGGTGGCTGCCATGGCCGTGATCGCCAACCCATTCGCAGGCCGCTACGAACCCGAAATTCAGGGTTTTATGGAAGACCTCAAACCTTTGGGTTTGGAAATGGCGCAAACCCTGATCGACATGTTGGGCGGTCCGGAAAACGTCCAAGGGTACGGCAAAGGGTCCTTGGTTGGCGAAGGAGGCGAGCTGGAACACGGCGCGCTGTGGCACGCGCCGGGTGGCTATGCAATGCGCCAGTTGCTGGGCACCGCCAATGCGATTGTGCCCTCATCCAAAAAAGTCGGTGGCGTGGGTGCGCGGCTGGATGTGCCGATCACGCATATCAACGCCTCATATGTGCGCAGCCATTTCGACAGCATGGAGGTGGGTTGCAATGACGCCCCGCGCGCAGGCGAGCTGGCTTTCTCGCTGGTCATGACAACCGGGCCGCGGGTGCATTCGCGCTCGGGCGGGCTTGAGGCATGGGACATCAAAGGAGAGGACGGCCTAAGATGACAAAGATCCGCAAAATCGCAATCAACGTTGAAGAAACCCATATCGAGGCAGGGCGCCCGATCTCGCCCGCCACGCGCAAGGCGGTGGCGGTGGCCGTGATCGAAAACCCCTTTGCCGGGCAATATGTCGAGGATCTGACACCTCTGATGGAAACTGGGGCTGAGTTGGGCGCTTTGCTGGGCCGCCGCTGCGTCGAGGCCCTTAACATCACGCCGGAACAGGCTGAAAGCTATGGTAAATCGGCGATGGTCGGTGAGAATGGCGAGCTGGAACATGCCGCTGCCATCCTGCACCCCAAACTGGGCGCACCACTGCGCAAAGAGGTCGAAAAAGGTGCTGCCTTGGTGCCCTCGTCAAAGAAGATGGGCAGCCCTGGGCAGGTACTGGACGTACCGCTTGGTCACAAGGACGCGGCCTATGTGCGCAGCCATTTTGACGGCATCGAAGTGCAGTTGAACGACGCACCCCGCGCGAATGAGATCATGGTGGCAGTTGCGGTCACCGACAGCGGACGACCGCTGCCGCGTGTAGGCGGGCTGACGAATGAGGAGGCAGAAGGCAAAGACGGGCTGCGCTGAATGTAGCAGCTGCGCTCTTTAGGGCTGACAACACATTAAGAAGCCGGGATAACTGGCCGTGAACAATGATCATTGGGAGGAATTTGAAATGAATCTGATCAGACGCACGGTACTGGGCGCGCTTGCGGCGCTGCCCTTCACCGGTTTGACGGCTGGGGTCAGTCTGGCCCAGGACACAATCGTTTTGGGTGAAGTAAACAGCTATACCCGTCTGCCCGCCTTTACCGAGCCCTACAAGAAAGGTTGGCAACTGGCGGTCGAACAGATCAACGCCGCAGGCGGGATCGACGGCAAACAACTGGAAGTGATCAGCCGGGATGATACCGGTGATCCAGCCACCGCAATCCGGATCGCCGAGGAACTGGTCTCAAAAGACGGTGCAGTTCTGATCTTTGGCACCTTCCTGTCCAATATCGGTCTGGCCGTTTCCGATTTTGCCAAGCAGAAAGAAGTCCTGTTCATCGCGTCCGAGCCCCTGTCCGACGCGATTGTCTGGTCCAAAGGCAACAAATACACCTATCGTCTGCGCCCCTCGACCCACATGCAGGCCGCCATGCTGGCCGAACAGGCCGCCAAGCTCGACGCCGTGAAATGGGCGACTGTCGCGCCGAACTACGCCTATGGGCAGGATGCGGTGAAGGCCTTCAAATCCGAACTGACCAAATTGCGCCCCGATGTGGAATTTGTCGAAGAACAATGGCCACCGCTGTTCAAGATCGACGCGGGTTCCACCGTTCGCGCGCTTGAGGCCTCGAAACCGGATGCGATTTACAACGTGACCTTCGGCGGCGATCTGGCCAAATTTGTTCGCGAAGGTTCGCTGCGGTTCCTGTTCGAGGATCGCGACGTGGCATCATTGCTGACCGGAGAACCGGAATACCTCGACCCGCTGGGGGCTGAGGCTCCTGAGGGTTGGATCGTCACCGGATACCCCTCGACTGACATCACAACGGACGAGCATAAGGCGTTTGCTGAAGCCTATATCGAAAAGTTCGGCGAAGCGCCCAAAACCGGATCTATCGTTGGATATAACTCGATCCTCGCCATCGCCGCAGCACTAGAAAAGGCCGATTCCACAGACACTGACGCCTTGCTAGCCGCGATGGAGGGGCTGACCGTCGACAGCAGCCCAACCGGCCCCTTCACCTTCCGCGCGGCTGACCATCAGTCCACGATGGGCGCCTATGTCGGCAAGACTGGGACGGTCGACGGCAAACCATCGATGGTCGACTGGTCCTATGCCGACGGGGCTGATTACTTGCCCAGCGAAGACGACGCAGCAGCCTTGCGTCCAGCGGAATAAGCCGACTTTGGCGGGGCAATAGCTGCCCCGCCCCACAAAAAGAACACGAACAAGGGACGGTGGCCCGATGGGGTTCTATTTTGCACAGCTATTGACTGGATTGGCGAACGCTTCCTCGCTTTTCTTGATCGCATCCGGGCTTTCGATCATCTTCGGCGTCACGCGGATCGTGAACTTTGCGCATGGCTCGTTCTACATGGTCGGCGCCTATCTCGCTTACACACTGGTCACACTCTGGAGCGGCAGCATCCTTGGCTTTTGGGTCAGCGTCATTTTGGCCGCTATGATCGTCGGAGTGATCGGCCTGATCATCGAACTCACTATCCTGCGCCGCATTTACCACGCACCTGAGCTGTTCCAACTGGTCGCAACGTTTGGCGTCGTATTGATCTTTCAGGATGGCACGCTGGCGATCTGGGGCGCAGAGGACCTTCTGGGCCCGCGCGCGCCGGGATTGGATAGCGCGGTTCGCATCATGGGTGAACCAATTCCCGAATATGACCTCGCCTTGATTGCTATCGGGCCGGTCGTATTGTTGGCCATCTGGCTGCTGTTTCACAAAACGCGATGGGGTGTTCTGGTGCGTGCTGCAACCCAAGACCGCGAGATGGTCGGGGCGCTAGGCGTCAACCAAGCCTGGTTGTTTTCGGCAGCATTCGTATTGGGGTCATTCCTGGCTGGATTGGGCGGCGCGCTGCAAATCCCGCGCGAGGCGGTATCGCTGCAGATGGATCTGTCCATCATTGGTGAGGCCTTCGTTGTGGTTGTCATTGGCGGTATGGGCAGCGTGTCCGGCGCGTTTGTAGCGGCGGTTCTGATCTCGGTCCTTAACGCTTTTGCCATCCTGATCTTCCCGCAGATCTCAATCGTTTTGCCCTTCGTCATTATGGCGATTGTCCTGATCTTCCGGCCGCATGGCTTGTTCGGCAAACCCGGCAGCGAAAAGGGCGCGCCGGAAGAACCGGACCAACCACTGGCGCTGATGGATCAGAAATCAGCAATGGTGCTGATGGCCGCGCTGCTGGTGCTGGCGCTTAGCCCCTTGTTCACTGCCGATTTCACCTCGGTCCTGATGGTCGATGTGATGGTCGCAACCCTTTTTGCCGTATCTCTTCATTTCATGATGGGTGTTGGCGGCATGGTCAGTTTCGGACATGCCGCCTATTTCGGCGTTGGCGCCTATGGTGCCGCGATGGCGGTCAAATTCCTTGGGCTCGGCATGATCTCGGCAATGCTTTTCGGTCCGGTTTGCGCGGCCATTGCGGCGCTGTTCTTCGGTTGGTTCTGCGTTCGACTATCGGGCGTTTACCTTGCAATGTTGACCTTGGCGGCGGCCCAGATTCTATGGGGTGTCACGTTTCAGTGGCAGGAATTCACCGGCGGGGATGATGGCATCCTTGGCGTATGGCCTGCGAAATGGGCCAGCTCTGACAAGGTTTACTTCTACATTGCCTTCGTCCTTTGTATCGGCGGCATATGGGCTTTGCGTCGTGTGGCCTTCTCTCCATTCGGCTATATCCTGCGCGGCATACGCGACAGCCAGACCCGGGCTGAATCGATCGGCATCGATACCCGGTTTCATCAATGGATGGGCTTTATACTGGCGGGTGGCTTTGCCGGTTTGGCCGGGGTCGTCTTTGCATTCTCGAAGGGCAGCGTCTTTCCTGACAGCCTCGGCATCGCGCTGAGTATCGACGGTTTGATCATGGTTCTTCTGGGTGGCATTCACGCACTGGCGGGTCCCATACTGGGGGCCGGTGCCTTTGTCCTGATCGAGGATTGGGTCACGCGGTTGGACTATTGGCGCTTCATCTTCGGGGCCATCATTCTAATCGTTGTGCTAGTGGCACCGGACGGGATTGCGGGCGGTGTCCAGCGCCTGCTGCGCGGCCTGAAAGGAGGTCGGGCATGACCAACGTTCTGGAAGTCCGCAACCTGTCCAAATCCTTTGGCGGCGTGCAGGCCGTGAAGGATGTGAATTTCGACCTGAAGGAAGGGGAATTCCTTGCCTTGATCGGTCCCAATGGCGCAGGCAAAACCACATGTTTCAACATGTTGAACGGCTATCTTAAACCGAATACAGGCTCGGTATCTTTGCGCGGTCAGGCCCTGATCGGCCACCCACCGCGCAAGATCTGGCGCATGGGCGTCGGTCGAACGTTCCAGATCACGGCAACCTTCCTTTCGATGACCGTTGTGGAAAACGTCCAGATGGCGCTGATCTCACATCACCGCCGGGTGTTCGACCTGTTTTCACGCGCAACGCGGATGTATGTGGATGAGGCTATGGCCTTGCTGGAACTTGTCTCGATGCAGGATCAGGCTGGGCGGGCATGTTCAGAACTGGCTTATGGCGATCTAAAACGGCTGGAACTGGCGATTGCCCTGGCGCATGAGCCCGCCCTTCTATTGATGGACGAACCGACGGCGGGCATGGCACCATCCGAACGGCTAGCCCTGATGGCGCTGACTGCCGAAATCGTGGCCAAAGGCGGCGTAAGCGTGGTGTTCACCGAACATGACATGGATGTCGTTTTTGCCCATGCCCATCGTATTCTGGTCCTGAACCGGGGTGAGTTGATCGCCGAAGGCACAGGGTCTGAAATCCGCACCAACCCGTTGGTCCAAGAGGTGTATCTGGGCGGCGGCTCAGTCTTTGAAGCGGAGAGCGCCCATGCTTGATGTCAAAAACCTTGGCGCCTGGTACGGCCGTGCGCAAATCCTCAATGGTGTTTCGCTGAGGGTCGGCGAAAACGAGGTGGTTGCGCTGATGGGCCGGAATGGTGCCGGCAAATCAACCACCATGAAGTCCATCATGGGATTGGTGCGTCACATTGATGGCACCATCCGCTATGCCGAACGCGAGGTTCAGGGGAAAACCCCTCATGCGATCTGTCGCCTTGGCATGGGTTATGTCCCCGAAGACCGTCGGATTTTCGGAGATCTGACCATCGAAGAAAACCTCGAAGTCGGACGCCGTGAACCACGTCCAGATGCACCCGAATGGACACAGAAACACTTGTTCGAGCTGTTCCCAAATCTGGCTGAGCGTCGCAAGAACCTGGGCAAGCAACTTTCGGGCGGGGAACAACAGATGCTAACCATTGCCCGTACGTTGATGGGCAATCCCAAGCTGGTCCTGTTGGATGAGCCATCAGAAGGGATTGCCCCGGTCATTGTTGAACAAATGGCCCGCGTGATTGCGGAACTGAAGCGAGAAGGGCTGTCGGTGCTGATCAGTGAACAGAACCTGCACTTTGCGCGCATCGTGTCAGACCGGGCTTATATCATCGAAAAAGGCGAAATGCGGTTTGAAGGCAGCTTTACTGACCTCGACGAAAACCCAGAAATTTCAAATACCTATCTTGCCGTCTAATACCTTGGTCTTGTGGGAAGGACATGGCTTTGATTATTATAGTACGAACAATTGAATCAGGCAGGAGCCGTCATGACGGAATCGATTGAAAGCTATGCGCTTGACGAGCAGGTCGGCTATCTGTTGCGGCTGGCCAATCAGCGTCACGCGTCGATTTTCCAGTCACACACATTGGACGGTCTGACGCCCACCCAGTTTGCGGCCCTGATCCGCATTGCCGATTTGGGCAAGTGCTCTCAAAACCGATTGGGGCGGCTGGCGGCGATGGATGTTGCGACGATCAAAGGGGTCGTTGATCGCCTGCGGCAAAAAGGATTTGCGGTTGTCGAACCCGATCCGGACGACAAACGACGTACGCTGATTTCGCTATCCCCCGAAGGCGAGGCCATGGTCGCGCGCATGAAGGATGTTGGTCAGCAGATCACCAACGAAACGCTCAAGCCGCTGACGGCCGCCGAACAGCGCAACCTGATCCGGATTTTGCGCAAAATCTCATGATTTGACGGGCCGTTTGGCAGACGCCTTGTCCAACCGCAATTCAGACCGGGAAAACCGGATCGGAGTGCGCAAGCCGGGCACGCCTTCCGGGTTGATCTGCATCTCGCGATGTTGAATCTGCGGGTCGCTCAGCGCCTCGTGAACTGAATTGATCGGGCCACCGGGCACGCCGTGTTGTTCAAGGGCCGCCAACAGATCGGTCTTGGTCCATTCCAGACAGGAACTCGTCAGCAATTCAGTCAACGCAGCGCGATTTTCCACACGATCCGCGTTGGACATGAACCGTGTATCGTCGATCAACCCTGGCAAGCCCAGTATTTGGCACAGGTTTGCATATTGCCGGTCGTTTCCGCAGGCGATGATGATGTGTCCATCCGCTACCGGAAACACTTGATAAGGCACGATATTGGGATGGGCATTGCCCAATCGCGTCGGGCAATTGCCCGAGGCCAGATAATTCATCGCCTGATTGGCCAAAACGCCCGTCATGCAATCCAGCAGGCTCAGATCCACGTGCTGTCCCTGCCCCGAGCGCTCTCGTTCAGCAAGAGCAGCCTGAATGCCGATCACCCCGTAGAGGCCTGTGAAGATATCTGCAAAGGCGACACCGATCTTTTGGGGCTCTCCCTCGGGGTCGCCCGTCAGGTCCATGATCCCGCTCATCCCCTGGATAAGAAAATCGTACCCTGCCCGATGGGCATAGGGCCCATCCTGACCGAACCCAGTGACGGATGCGTAAACAAGTCCGGGGTTGATCTGTTTGACGCCATCATAATCCAGGCCGAATTTCTTCAGCCCGCCAACCTTGAAGTTTTCGATCAGCACATCCGCATCGCGGATCAGATCCAGCAACTTGGCCCGGTCACCCGCATCCCGGAAATCCAATGCGATACTGTCCTTGCCTCGATTGGCCGCGTGGAAATAAGCGGCTGTCTTGTCGCCATCGCGCTCGATAAACGGAGGGCCCCATTTGCGCGTATCGTCACCCTCGGGGCTTTCGATCTTGAGCACGTCTGCCCCCAGATCAGCCAAGGTCTGCCCGATCCAGGGCCCGGCAAGAATGCGGGCCAGCTCGATCACTTTCAATCCGTGCAAGGGTGTGCTCATGGGTTGAACCTTTCAAAACTCTGCTGCGATCGGCCAACATGTGTCCGGGATCGAATCCTGCATCTCCCCCAACAGCATAAGTCCGATGTTTCGACAACCAGCTTGTCAGTCATGCCACCCTGTCGAAGTGCCTTATTTTCGTTAGTACACTAACTTTTTTCACATTTGGGTCAAGAGTCCGACCCAGGAAAATTTCATTCGTACAGAAACGTATTGACAGGCGCGTATTTCTCACGAATATTCATTCGTATACTAACGAATAGGCACTCCATGACTTACGTCGTCACCGAAGACTGCATCAACTGCAAATTCACCGATTGTGTGGAGGTTTGCCCCGTGGATTGCTTCTACGAAGGGGAAAATACTCTGGTCATCCATCCGGACGAATGCATCGACTGCGGCGTGTGTGAACCAGAATGCCCCGCCGACGCAATCCGTCCGGACACCGAGGACGGGATGGAGACGTGGGTCGAACTGAACGGCAAATACGCAGAGGCGTGGCCCGTCATCACCGAAAAGAAAGACCCGATGCCTGACGCGAACGACTGGAACGGCAAAGAAGGCAAGCTGGCGCTCTTGTCTGAAGCCCCGGCAGAATAGGAGACAAATATGTCGTTGGATTCTACGACCAAAACTGAATTCCCCATTCCGGCGGGCGTGTTCGCCCAAACCGTGACCGAAGTGAAGCATTACACCGACCGGCTGTTCAAATTCCGCATCACCCGCCCGGCTTCCTTCCGGTTTCGGTCAGGTGAGTTTGTGATGATTGGCCTGCCGAACGCGGGAAAACCCGTGTACCGCGCCTATTCCATCGCATCACCCAGCTGGGATGAAGAGATCGAGTTCTATTCCATCAAAGTCCCCGATGGCCCGCTGACCGAACACCTGCAGAAAATTCGCGAAGGTGACACAGTTCTGATGCGCAAAAAACCCACAGGCACGCTGGTCAATGACGCGCTGTTGCCGGGTAAACGGCTTTGGATGTTTTCGACCGGCACCGGCATTGCGCCCTTTGCATCACTGATCCGCGACCCCGAAACCTATGAGAAGTTCGACGAAGTGATCCTGACCCATACCTGCCGGAAGCAGGGCGAGCTGGACTATGGAAAAGAACTGGTCGCGGCGCTCAAATCCGATCCGTTGGTGGGCGAGATGGCGCAGAATTTGCGGCACTACTGCACCCTCACGCGTGAGGATTATCCGTTCAAAGGTCGGATCACCGATCTTATGGCATCGGGCAAAGTGTTTGATGATTTGGAGCTGCTGCCAATCTCACCTGAAACAGATCGCGGAATGATTTGCGGCTCGATGGCGATGCTGCAGGATACCAAGGCCGCGCTGGAAGGGTTCGGTCTGGAAGAAGGTGCGAACAACAAACCTGCAACTTTTGTGGTCGAACGCGCCTTTGTCGCTTGACCAACCGGGGCTCTGCCCCGCCCTACACCGGGATCTGGTGAAACGCTCTCACACCAGATCCCGCGTGTCTCGGGACTTACTGATTGTCCCGCTTTCCTGTCTTGTTCAGAAACGCCTCCATCCCGGCCCGCGCTTCGGGTGAGGACTGGGCAATTGCTGCCGCCAGACTTTCGGTAAAGAAGCCATCACTGGCCGACATGTCGTTGATGCGCGTGATCGCCTGCATCATCATGTAGTTTGACAGCGGCGCATTCTCGGTCACGCGCTTGGCCAGTTCCATCGCCTTGTCGAACACTGTTCCGTCCGGCTCGACATAATGCGCCAGCCCTAGCTGCAACCCTTCGTCCGAGCCATAACGGCGACCGGTCAGCATCATCTCCATCATCCGGCTGGCCCCGATGATCCGGCCAACACGTACCGTTGCGCCGCCGCCGACAAAGATCGCGCGGCGTCCTTCGGGCAGTTCAAAAAACGTATCTTGCTGCGAGACCCGAATGTGGGCGGTCATGGCCAGCTCCATCCCGCCGCCCAAAACACCACCGTTCATTGCGGCGACGACCGGAACCCGTCCGTATTCGATCTTGTCGAAAATCCGGTGCCACAGGCGGCATTCATGCATCGCCCCTGCGGCGTCGCGCATCGAATGTTCCAACAGATCCAGCCCGGCACAGAAATGCTGACCGGAACTGCGGATCACAACGGCGCCGATCTCATCGGGAAGGGTGTCAAAATAGTGCTCGATCTCAAACAGCAGCCCGTGATTGATCGCATTGAACTTGGCAGGCCGGTCCAGCGTCAGGATACCGACCGGGCCGTCTGTTTCCGGGGTGATATGTGTATATTCCATTGCAAAGCCTTACTTGGGTTCCAGACGGATCGCGCCGTCCAGACGCACGCATTCACCGTTCAGCATGGTGTTTTCGATCATGTGCCCTGCCAGGCGCGCAAACTCAGCCGGCTGTCCAAGACGCGACGGGAAGGGAACCTTGGCGCCCAGACTGTCCTGAATCTCTTGCGGCAGCAAATCCATCATCGGGGTCGAGAAGATACCCGGTGCAATCGCCATGACCCGAACGCCCGAGCGCGCAAATTCCCGCGCCGCAGGCAAAGTCAGACTGGCCACCCCACCTTTCGAGGCAGAATAGGCCGCCTGCCCGATCTGTCCTTCAAAAGCCGCCGCCGACGCGGTGTTGATGATAATCCCCCGCTCGTTATCCTCAAGCGATTCATTTTGCATGATCCGCTCAGCCGCCAAGCGCATGACGTTGAAGGTGCCGATCAGGTTGATCTGAACCGTTCTGGCGAACCCGTCCAGCGCGGCCGGCCCGTTGCGCCCAACGATCCGCTCGCCATGTGTGACGCCGGCGCAATTGACGACAACACGGGGCAAACCATTGGCGGCAATCGCCGTGTCCAGCGCCGCAGTAACCTGGGCCTCATTGGTGACGTCGCAAGGCGCGGCTGTTGCCCCCAGTTGCTTTGCGGCCTCGTCCAGCTTGTCGCCGGGCAAGTCGAACAGGGCCACTTTCGCCCCGCATGATGCAAGATACTCGGCCGTCGCAAACCCCAACCCCGAAGCACCGCCAGTCACGATTGCGGATGCGTTTTCGATTCTCATTTCATGTCTCCCTGTGTGCCCCGAACGCCATGACGCAACGAAATCAGGCTTCGGTCTTGCGCGATTTCCTGATGCATCATACCCGTTGAATTCGAACTTAGTGAACGATCAATAATACATTTGCATACTAACAATTTTTTGGATAGCCTGATTTTCAGAATATGCATCATGTCGCGCCCACGGCGACCAGATGACAGGGAGAGGAAAGATGAGCATTTCAGCCCGGCATAGTGAAGACGGTATAGTGCCTATCCAAAAATTCGCGCCCTCAAAGGTGTTGCGTGAAGACCTGGGCGATGGCGCCTTTGTTTTGCGTAGCCCATACCCGCTGAATATGGATGTACAATGCGTTTCTGAATATCTGGAACGCTGGGCGGAAGAAGCACCTGATCGCCTGTTTCTGGCCGAACGTGGGCCAGACGGAGAATGGATCAGCGTCACCTATTCCGAGGCTTTGGCGCAAACCCGCTCACTGGCTGCGTTTCTTCTGAACAAGGGACTGGGTCAAGACCGCCCGCTTTTGATTCTGTCGGGCAATTCGGTCCGGCACGGTCTGCTGATGCTGGCTGCTATGCATGTGGGCATTCCGGTGGTGCCGGTTTCAGTCCCTTACTCTCTGTTCGACGAGTCCCTAGCCAAACTGCGCCATATCGTCCGGACCACAAATCCCGGCATGGCCTATGCCGATGATGCCAAGAGCTTTGCCCATGCTTTTGAATTTCTCGCCTCGGAAGGCATCGAACGGCTGTCGGACAATGGCGCACTGACCTTTGAGCACGCCCTAGAAGCCACAGCTGGCGAACCGGTTGCCCAAGCGCGGGCCACGATTGACCATGACACGCTGGCCAAGATCCTGTTCACCTCTGGCTCAACCGGGTTGCCCAAGGGCGTCATCGTAACGCAGCGCATGATGTTGGCCACTCAAGAAGCCGTGGTGCAGATTTGGCCGTTTCTGGAAAGCGCCCCACCTGTCGTGGTTGATTGGCTGCCCTGGAACCATACGTTCGGCGGCAATTTCAACTTCAACATGATGCTGCGCAACGGCGGCAGCTTCTATGTCGATGATGGCAAACCCGTGCCGGGTGAAATCGAAAAGACAATTCGCAACGTGCGCGACGTATCACCCACTCTGTTCTTCAACGTCCCGCGCGGCTTTGACATGCTTTTGCCAGTCCTGCGCGAGGACGAAGCTTTTCGCAGCGCTTTTTTCAAGCGACTTGATCTGATCTTTTTCTCTGGTGCGGGGCTACCCGACCATCTTTGGGAAGGTCTAGAACAATTGGGCGTGCAGGAACGGGGCGAGAAAATCCCGTTTGTAAGCGCCTGGGGCCTGACCGAGGCGATGATGGCCACCTGTGTGCACTTCCCCATCGACAAGGCAGGCGTCATCGGGGTGCCGGGTCCGGGATCCGAGCTGAAGTTTCTGCCCAATGGTGGCAAGCTGGAAATGCGGGTCCGCGGACCGCATGTGACAACAGGTTATCTGAACAACGTCGAAAAAACCGCCGAGGCGTTTGACGAGGAAGGGTACTTTCTGACCGGCGACGCGGGTCGCTTGCAAGATCCAGATGACCCATCAAAGGGCATCTTATTCGATGGCCGCATCTCTGAGAACTTCAAACTGATGACCGGCACTTGGGTCGCCGTCGGCAACTTACGTGTTGCGTTACTGCAGGCGCTTAGCCCGATTGCCTCGGATGCCGTCATTACCGGCCATGACCGGACCGAAATTGGTGCCTTGCTGTTCCTGAATGCAGAAGAATGCAGGGCCCTGACTGGGCAGGACGACACTTTGGTCGGCTATGCCGATGATCCGACTGTGCGCGCCTTCATCACCGAACGTTTGGCTGCATACAATGCCGGGCAAACCGGAAGCGCCACACGCGTGAAGCGCGTTCGCATCGAACACGACGCCCCGTCGGTTGAAAAGAATGAGATCACCGACAAAGGCTATATCAATCAACGCCTTGCGCTAGAGCTTCGGGCTGACGCGGTCACCGGATTGTATGAAGGGTCCGAGGATGTGATCCTATCAGGAAAGGCCACCACATGATCGACTACACCGCCTCTGAAGCCGAGATTGCATTCGTCCTCAAGCATATCGGCCGACCCGAGCGGCTGCCAGATTGGAGCGACGATCTGGCCGAAGCTGTAATCCCTGCCTTAGGCCGCTTCATCAATACCGAGATTGCCCCTTTGGACATGATCGGCGAGGAACAAGGCGCGCGTCTGGAAAATGGCCGTGTGCGGATGCCACCGGGCATGGTTGCCGCCTATAAACGCTATGCTGATGCCGGTTGGCCGGGCCTTTGTGCGCCTGAAGAATATGGCGGGCAAGAACTGCCACACATTCTGGGCGCGGTTCTGGCGGATATGCTGGCTGGCGCGTGTATTTCCTATGAGATGGTGCTGAGTCTTGCGCAGGGCTGCATTCGAACCCTGAATGCCTCAGGCAATGACGACCAAAAGGCGCGGCTGTTGCCGCCGCTGGTGTCCGGCGAATGGATGGCATCGATGTGCCTGACCGAACCGGATGCGGGGTCAGATCTGGGTCGGATCAAAACAACGGCTACACCCGATGGCGAAGGTTATGTGCTCAACGGCACTAAAATCTTCATTTCGGGCGGTGACCACGACTATACCGACAACGTCTTGCATCTGGTGCTCGCGCGCACCCCAGACGCAGCGACGGGTGTGCGCGGGCTGAGCCTGTTTGCCTGCCCCGCCGTTTTGCCCGACGGTAAGCGCAATCAGGTGCAAACCGTCCGTATCGAAGAAAAGATGGGGATGCATGCCTCGCCCACCTGTCAGATGGCGTTCGACGGCGCAAAAGCCGAATTGTTGGGCCAGGAAGGCCAGGGGCTGGCCGCCATGTTCACCATGATGAATGCCGAGCGTCTGGATGTGGCCCTGCAGGCTGTGGGCCAAATGGACGTGGCCTTTCAGCGTTCGCGTTTGCATGCCGCAGGTCGGCGCCAGGGCACGACATCAGAAGGCACGGCGTTGATCACCAAACACGGTGACGTTCAGCGAATGTTGCTGGATATCTATGCCTACACCCTGGGATGCCGGGCGATGGTTTATCGCACCTTTGTGGATATGGATTTGGGCGCCGATCAGGGGTTGCTGGATATCCTTACTCCGACCTGCAAGGCCTTCGCGACCGACGCAGTCAACGCGGCCTCAAGCCAGGCGGTGCAAATCCACGGCGGCTATGGATTCTGCAAGGAATACCGCGTTGAACAGATCATGCGCGACAGCCGCATCATGGCAATTTACGAGGGCACCAACGGCGTTCTGGCGACCGGAGTGGCCCGCCGCACGATCCGCGCTAATGACGGTGCGGCAGCGCAGGCTTTTGTCGAATTGGCCTCGACGGGCCCCAGCTCGGTCGAGCTGGCCGATGCGATCGACGCCTGGAAAACCGCAACCCAAGCCATGCAAAGCTATACGGATATCGGTCCGTCGGTCTCGGACTATATCCGGCTGACCGGGTTGGTATATTTTGGTCGAGTTTGGGCGGATCTCGAGGCCGCCGCGGACAACGCCCCGGAACCCGAATTGTTGCGCGCCACTGCGGCCCATGTCCGGGCGCGCATCCTGCCCGAAGCCGGTTTGCTGCGGCACCGCATCCTTAATCCAGAACCCACGCATTCTGCGGCGATCTTTGCCGCGTGAACATCAAGGACGACACATGACTGACTTTACTCTTCCCGAAGCCAGCCCTCAGGCCGACGCGGCATTCCGTTCCGGCCTGGCCGCTGGAATATTTCTGATCCAGCGCTCAAAAACCACGGGTGAATACAATTTCTATCCACGCGCTCTGTCCCCCACCACCGGAGCAGACGATCTGGAATGGGTCGAAGCCTCGGGCCGCGGCACTGTTTTTGCCTCGACCATCATCCGGCGTCCGGCAAAATACGGTGGTGACATCAACAACGTGCTGATTGATCTGGACGAAGGCCCGCGCATGTTCAGCCGCATTGTGGACGTGGACAACGAAGCGATCACCATCGGTATGAAAGTACAAGCCGTTGTCATGACCCCCGACTTCGGACCCAACGCAAAATCCGGCGAGGCCGCCGTGTTCTTCAAGCCCGCGGAATAAGGAATTCAATCATGGCACATGCACTTCGCGGCAAATCCGCAATCGTTGGCAAAGGCTATTGGGGTCTGGGCAAAACGCCCAACACCTCACCAATGGAACTGATCGCCAAAGCCACGCAGAACGCGCTGACCGATGCAGGCATGGACCTGTCCGAGATCGACGGCGTCTGTGGCGGCACTTTCTACCACTTCTTCCCCACTCTCTCGATCGCCGAGTATCTGGGCATCAAGCCAACCTGGGCGAACTCGGACATGGTGGGCGGATCGTCTTTCATGTCCTATCTGGTCGAGGCGACCATGGCGATTCAGGCCGGTCTGTGCAAAAACGTTCTGATCTGCTACGGCTCGAACGCGAAATCCGCGCGCGATCTCAACGGATTGATCGAAACCCCGCAATGGGAACGCGCCTATGAACCGATGGTGCCGGTGCCGGGATACGCCTTTACCGCGCAACGCTATATGCACGAGTTCAACGTACCCAAAGAGCATTTCGGCCATGTCGCCATCTCGGCCCGAAAATGGGCTCAGCTGAACCCCGATGCGACAATGCAGGATGACCTGACGATGGAGGAGTATCTGAACTCGCCCATGGTTGCCGATCCACTGTCGGTTCTGGATTGCTGCCTGATGTCGGATGGCGGGGCTGCGATCATCGTCACCTCTGCCGACCGCGCCAAGGATTATCAAGAAAAGCCCGCCTATTTCCTGGGCGGCGGCAACGCCATTTCCCACCGCGAGATCAGTCAGGCCGCCACGCTGACCACCACCTGTGCCACCGAAAGTTCGAAACGCGCGTTCGAGATGGCCGGCGTCACCACCAAAGACGTTGATGTGGTCGAGCTGTATGACGCCTTCACGATTAACACGCTGCTGTTCCTCGAGGACATGGGCTTTGTGAAGAAAGGTGAGGCCGGGGCCTTTGTCGCCGATGGCAACATCGCACCGGGTGGCTCGCTGCCGGTAAACACAAATGGCGGCGGGCTAGGTTGTGTGCACCCCGGCATGTACGGCCTGTTCTGTCTAATCGAGGCTGCGACCCAAATCCGGGGCGACGGCGGCGATCGTCAGATCGACGATGTGAATATCGCGATTGCCCATGGCAACGGCGGCACGTTCTCGAACGAGTTCACGACCGTTCTGGGCAGCGAAGCTGCGCTTTAAGCGATCAAAATGGGGCGCAAATGCGCGCCCCAAAGCTTGTGATTTTGCCAAAACGATAGAACGCAACCTGCCGAAAACGTACCCTCGGCAAGGGTCATTTAGCGCCTGAAGCAGACAATCCAATTTCGTAATTTTTGGAAAAGCCCTAAGCCCGACCGCCTATCTGGCAGTCGGGCTTAGGCTTCAAACCTACGTTTCCCGTGTCTTTAAACTACAGGTACGCGCGCAGCAGGAGGGGTCGAGCGCGACCGTCCGGTACGCATCTTTCCATCAATCATAACAGCCCCAACTCCGGGGATGTTGCCGACCGCCATGCCTTCCAAAACGTTCTTACCGTCAGATCCTTCGGGGCGGTCCATGAACACCAGATCGGCCGGGCGGCCTGGTGCCACGATCCCTTGTACAAGATCCCGTCTCTTTGCCACGTTTCCGGTGCCACAGCACCACGCTTGTTCAGCAGGCAATCCGCCAATACTGGCCAGCAGAGTTGCCATCCGCAGCATTCCGTTCGGTTGTACGCCGGAACCTGCCGGGGCATCTGTTCCAATCAGGAAATCGGCAAGGCGGCCTTCGGCCAACGCGCCTTCCAATGTGACAATTACCGACTTCTCGTTGCCATTATGTACCGCTTCAAGCGCCCCTTTCGCGTGGCGGCAAAGCTCTCGGATTTCGTCTTGCGAAATTGAGGTTGGCCCACCGTTGATATGGCTGACAACGTCCGGTTGCGCCTCAAGCACGTCCGCTGCACGCACATCATGAGAGCCCGCAATCGAAGGGCCGCCAGTATGCATAATAGTTTCAATTCCCAATTCCCGACACCAGCCGGTGACGCGTGCCGCGTCCGGGCCTTTGGCTACTGTCCCAAGGCCGATCTCACCAATATGCCGGATACCGGCCGCTTTGACGGCGACATAAAAATCGCGATCGAAATCAAGTTCCGGCACCGGCGCGCCCGCCAAAACCTTGGCACCGGACGGGCGGAAATTTGAATAGCAACGTTGTGCCACCATCGCCAACGCCTTGACGCCTTCGGCATCCTTGGGGCGACCAGGCAGATGGACTTCGCCCGCGGATATGAAGCTTGTGACGCCGCCGTTAACATTCATTTCGATCCAGCCGATCTGGCTTTGGCGCGGGGTCCAATCGCCGAAAACCGGGTGGCAATGGCCATCAATCAGGCCCGGTGCGACTGCACAACCAGAGGCATCGATGATGCGATCTGCGTCGCCGGTTTCAAGGCCCACAATCACCCCGTCTTCGATGAGCAGGCAATCACTGTCCGCAATAGGCGAGTCCAGATCACCGGTCAGAAGCAAACCGATGTTACGGATTAGTGTGCGACCCTGTTCCGGTGTGTCTTTTGGTGCGTCAGCCATCTGATCCCCCATTTAGCGTGTGATTTCTGGTTCCTTTTCGGATCAAAAAAAGCCCGCCAAGAAACCGTTCAGCCTTCGCGCTTCATTCATCCATTTTCATTAGTATACAAGCGATATTAGAAGGCCTGTGTCAAGACCTTCTAATTGGTGCGGCGCCGGGAATTGCTGACCCTTGTGCGGTTGAATGACCAGAGCCGACCAATCCTCGCCTGCTGGTAAGAAACCTGCAGTCGTCAAGCCGCCGTTTAGTACCGCGGCTTGGGCGCTGTTGCTTCTATTGCCTCGGCTCAGGAAAACGCCTTGATGACCTTGGCGTAGTTGTCCAGCATCTCAAGCTCTTCATCTTGCGTGAAGTATCCGACGTGATGCCAGACGACGAATTCTTCCGTCCCATATTTCTCTTTCAACGCACCAACCTGATCAATCACCTGGTTTACGGTGCCTTTCCAGACGCGCCCCATCGGCACATGATATGGCGGGGCGTTATAGGCGAAATTGAACAACTCCTCAAAATCGCGATAGTGCTGCTCGGCCTGCGCTTCGGTCGATCCGATGGTCAGATGCCCGCCCAAAACCAGGGTGTTTCCGACCGTCAGATCGGTATGGCCATGGTGGTGCGCTTCTTCCAGATAGATCGGCATCGTCATGTCCATGAATTCATCCTTGGACACAAAAGACACTAGCTTGGCACCTTCCTTGGCCCAGAACTTTGCCGTCTCCATCGACCACGAGAACGGCACGTAAAGCGGCAGAAAATCTCGGCCATCGGTCCGCTTGCGCGGGCGCGGAACAATGCCCATTTTGCGCAACTTACCGTTGTCGTCGACTGCACCTTCGCCGCCATACTTTGCGGTCGGGGGGAAGGGCCATGTGATGTTGTCGGCAGGGATGTTCCAAAATTCGCCATGATGATTGAAGGTTTCGTTGGTCCAGGCCTTTTTGACCACGGCCCAGCTTTCCTCCATCAATCGACGGTTCCGGGCATCTTCCTTGGATCGATCAGATTGGGTTGTCGTGATATCCAGATGCTGCGCCAGTGTATTCAGCCAGCGCGGTGTGTTGCCTCGAACAAAACCACAGAACAATCGGCCACCGGACATGTGATCGATCATTGCCAGATCCTCGGCCAGACGCATCGGGTGATGCGCCGTCAGCGCCATACCCACCTGCCCCACCATCAGGTTCTTGGTGTTTGCAGCGATGTGCATGTTCCACAAAAGTGGGTTGGTCGTGGTTTCGATCCCTTCCACCTGAAAGTGATGCTCGGTCATGCAAAACCCGGCATACCCGTTTTCGTCGGCAAACTTCATCTGCTCGGTTGTCCGCTCCAACAGCGTTTCATACCGATCCGGGTCCGAGCCGGGCAACACGACATCTTCGCCCTTTGAACGCATATAAGGTTGCACAAGGATATGTGTTTTCATGGTATTACCTGAATTTTGTGATCGTTCACTAAATTCTATTCCCTGACGTCTCAACAAAACTTGATTTGGGTCAAGAAACGCAAAAAGGGCGCCCTGTTTCCAGAACGCCCTTTAGCACCGCTGTCTGTAAAGAAGGAGGAGTTACAGACAGCGGTCAGCCCGACATACAACGCCGGGTTCACCGGCCTGCATGATTAATTCGTGGCTGACAGCACGGGGCAATGCCCGCGCCATAAAGGCGCGTGCTGCATCCACCCGATCCGAATAGTATTCTGGCGATTGAGCGCCCGCTGCGGCGGTGGCCACCCGTGCAATCCGGGCGGACATCCAGGCCGATACGCTCAACGCCACGATTTCCAGATAGTCGCACGCTCCGGACAGCACGTCACCTTGCGCCGTGCCCAGCACCCAATCGGTGGAACGTCCAAGCCGGGATGCCGCATCGCGTAAGTTTTTCTCTAAGTCAGAGAGGTCGTTGCCCAGTTTGCCCGCCTCGTCCAGCATGTCGGCCACCAGGCCCTTGATGACGGCACCATTGTCGCCGCGCACCTTACGCATAACCAGATCGCGGGCCTGAACGGCATTGGTGCCTTCGTAGATTTCAGTGATCCGCACATCACGCACCAGCTGTTCGACGCCGTAATCCTTTATGAACCCATGTCCACCATGCATCTGCACAGTCTCATTCGCCATTCGCGATCCCATGTCCGAAAGGTAGGACTTGATGACCGGCGTCAGTAGCGAAAGGCGCGCGTCTGCCACTATGCGCTGCTCGGGCGTTCCTGCCCGATGAGCTTCATCCAGCAGGCCCGCTCCGTAATAGGCCAGCGCACGGGCAGCGTCCATTTCGCCTTGGGCGGTCAGTAGGCGGCGGCGTACGTCCGCATGGGCAATCAGCGGATCGGCAGGACCATTCGGATTCAAAGGTTCCCCGTCCGCGCGACCCTGAAGGCGTTCATGGGCATATGCCGACGCAGTTTGCACAGCGGCCTCAGCTACGCCCAACCCTTGCAGGCCGACCGACAGGCGCGCGGCGTTCATCATCACGAACATCGCGGCCAAACCCTTACCCTCGTCGCCGACGATCCAGGCCTTGGTGTCTTCAAACGAAATCGCGCAGGTGGGTGATCCGTGGATACCCATCTTGTTCTCGATCCCGGCAATGGTGATCGTGTTTTGCTCGCCCGTCGTGTTGTTGTCCGCATTCAGCATGTATTTCGGCGCCAAAAACAGGGACAGTCCACGCGGTCCGGGCTGAGCGCCCTCGACCCGTGCGAGGATCAGATGGGCGACATTTTCCGACATGTCATGGTCGCCCCAGGTGATGAAAATCTTGTTACCAGTGATGGCGTAAGATCCGTCATCATTGCGAACCGCCTTGGTGCGGATCAGGCCCAAATCGGTGCCGCAATGCGGCTCGGTTAGGTTCATGGTTCCGGCCCAGTTGCCGGACGTCAGCTGAGGGCAATAGACCGCCTTCTGTTCGTCCGAGCCATAGGCCATCAGCGCTTCGACAACGCCAAAGTTCAGTTCGTGGATCAGGGCGAAAGCCAGATTGGTTCCGGCCATACCTTCACGCAGGGCGGCGTGCAGGACGAAGGGCAGTTGTTGGCCGCCATATTCTTCTTCCAGCGCCAGCGCGTTCCAGCCGTCTTCGCAGAATACCTTGTAGGCGTCGCCAAAACCGGGTGCGGCATAGACCTGACCATCTTCAAGCCGTGCGCCCGGGCTGTCGCCCGCCTCATTGCAGGTTGCCAGATTTTCGCGCACAAACCCGTTGATCGCGTCAATGACCGCAAAGAACGTATCTTTGTCGCAATGCTCATACCCTGGCAGCGCCAGCGTCTTGTCGAGGTCAAGAACCTCGTCCAACAGAAAAGTAATGTCCCGCTGCGGGAGTTGATAGTCCATACCTATGATCCCTCAGTTTTTAAGCGGCTTGCCGGTCGTCATGGTGTGACGCATCCGTTCAATTGTTTTATCCTGACGGATCAGGCGCATCATGCCTTCGGCTTCCAGCCTGTGCAGCGCCTCTTCGTCCAGAACGCCGCCGTCACCGCCAGCCAGAACGCGCGCTGTTTCAAGGGCAATCTCGACTGTGTAGGGTGCGTCGGGCACTGCCTCTGCCAGCGCGGCCAGCTTCGGCTCCAACGCGGCATTGATTGCAGCGGCATCCAGCGTGATCTCGGCCTTAGGTGCTGGATTGTACGCTTCAGCCAGTGTCAGAGCCGCCGTCTTTGCTTCGGCCAAAAGGCGGTCGCGGTTCATCACCACGCCATCGGTTTGCCGCAAGTAACCCGCGTGCTGCGCCATAGGGGCAGAGCCTGCCATCATAGCGACTGAAATCACGTCGAACGCAGCCTCGGCCCCTTTGACAGCATCACCCAGTTCCGCCGCCTTGAGCAGCAACAGGGCGGTTGTTCCGCCCCATGCAGGCAGCAGGCCGACATTAGCCTCGACCAATCCGACATTGCTTTCCAGAGCCGCCATGACCCGATCCGAATGCATCAGGATTTCGCAGCCTCCACCAAGGGCAAGCCCACAGGCGGCCGAGACAACCGGGAACGGCGCGTACTTGATCTTGCGCATCGTGGCCTGACCGATGGCCAGTTGCCCTTCGACCAGATCCAGTTCCCCCGCATCAGCACGATCCAGCGCTTTTTTCAGGTTTGCGCCCACCGAAAAGTGGTTGCCGTCCGACCCGATGACCATCGCATTGAAATCTCGGCCCACGACGTCCAGTGCTTCGCTCACACCTGTCATCACCTGATCGTCCAAAGCCGCATTAGGTGCGGTGATCGTCAGCAGAGCGACACCCTCACCCATATCGTGCAGCACAACAGCCTCGGTCTGGAACACCGGAGCATCCGTCAGGTCAGATGCAAAGATCACCCCGGGCCCACGCGGCACGTCTGCCTGTTCGCCCGAAGGCAACAGCACCTTACGGTCACGGCCCTGACCTGAATAAATCCCGCCGCGTTCAGCGGCCAGCGCCAGCAAGGGCGGCACATCCTGACCCTCGGCCTTCAAGCGAGCCACAATCTTGTCCGCACCAATCTTGTCGATCAGCTTGAATGGGCCCATGCGCCAATTATACCCCAGCTCCATCGCTGCATCGATATCTGCCGGGTTGGCGGTAATCTCGGGCACGCAATGGGCCGCATAAGACAAAGTCGGCCCCATTACGGCCCAGGCATAATCAGCCAACCGATCACCGGCCTGATCAATGAAGTCGACACCAAAGCTTTTGGCCAACTCCGGACCCTTGGCCTGCGCACGATACTCCAGCATTGCCAGATCGACGGCTTCGGCGACTGGCTTGCCATTATCGGCCTTGGATCTGCGATAGAAACCCGCACCGACCTTGCGACCGGCCAAACCCTTGGCGGCCATCTGATCGAACAGCTCCAAGCCTTCGGTGTGGAATTGCTGCGGATCATCAGCGTCGAGCAGATTGCGCATGGACAGGCGCGATTTGCCCATCAGGTCGATGCCGATCAGGTCCATCAACGCGAATACACCCGTTCCGGGCACGCCGAAGGGACGGGCCAGCACCGTATCAGCCTCTTCGACCGTGATGCCACGTGCCACGGCCTCGCGGGCAGCGGCGTTCATCCACAGCCCGCCCAGACGGTTGGCGATGAACCCGGGGCGGTCGTTGCAGGGCACGACGGTTTTGCCGAGGCATTCATCGCTGAACGCACGCGCACGTTCCGCAGCAGCCGGATCCGTGTCCGGTCCGATCACAAGCTCAATCAGGCGCATATAGCGCGGCGGGTTGAAGAAATGCACGATGATGAAGCGCTTGCGCAGGCTGTTATCCATCTGGCTGACCAAATCGGCCAACGGAATGGTCGAGGTGTTCGAGCTCAGCAGTGCATCGTCGCGCAGATAAGGCGCAATTTTCGCATAGAGCGCGTGTTTGATGGCGAGGTCTTCCAGAACGACCTCGACCACCCAATCACAGGTCGAAAGCTGATCCAGATCATCGTCCAGATTGCCCGCTGTCAGCCGGGCGGCATAGGCCGGGTCGGCCAGTTGCGGCGCGCGGCCCTTGGTCATGCGTGCAATGGCACCTTTGGCCAACATCGAGCGGTCTTCGGCATCCTTTGGTACGATGTCCAGCAAAACGACTTCGGCACCGGCATTGGCGAAATGGGCGGCAATGCCTGCCCCCATCACGCCCGAGCCGATGACAGCAACTTTGTTGATCGCAGTCATTTACAGAACCTCGAACAGACCAGCAGCACCCATGCCGCCGCCGATGCACATGGTGGCAACGATGTACTTCGCGCTGCGTTTCTTACCCTCGATCAGCGCGTGACCGACCATACGCGTGCCCGACATGCCATAGGGGTGGCCCACGGAAATCGCGCCACCATCGACATTCAGGATCTCATTCGGGATGCCCAGCTTGTCACGGCAATACAGAGCTTGCGATGCAAAGGCCTCATTCAATTCCCACAGGCCGATATCGTCCATCTTGAGGCCATTGCGTTCCAACAATTTCGGCACTGCAAACACCGGGCCGATACCCATCTCATCGGGTTCGCAGCCCGCGACGACATAGCCCATATAGCGACCCAGCGGCTCGAGCCCGCGCTTTTCAGCCAGTTTCTCTTCCATCACGACCTGCGCCGAGCCACCGTCGGACAATTGCGAGGCGTTACCAGCCGTGATCCACTTGTCTTCGCCCATGACTGGAGTGAGACCCTGCAGGCTTTCCAGCGTGGTCGAAGGACGGTTGCACTCGTCCTGCGACAGCGTGACCTCTTCATAGGTGATCTCGCCAGTTTCCTTGTTCTTGTTTGCCTTGGTGACCGTGATTGGCACGATCTCGTCATCGAACTTGCCCGCTGCCTGTGCGGCAGCCGTGAGCTGCTGAGATTGCAGGGCAAACGCATCCTGCGCCTCGCGGGTGATGCCATAGCGTTCGGCTACAGTATCGGCGGTCGCGATCATCGGATCGTAGAACCCACGAATGTTCTGCGCGATCCAGTCCTCTTTCAGGCGATAGGTGTTGTCGCGCCCCATAACCAGCGAAATACTTTCGGCACCGCCCCCGACAACCACGTCACAGCCATCCACCATGACCCGAGAACAGGCGCGCGTCAGAGCCTCAAGACCGGACGAGCAGAACCGGTTGATGGTTTGGCCCGATGCGGTCACGGGCAGACCGGCGCGCATGGCGACCTGACGACCAAGATTGCCGCCGTTTGCACCTTCGGGGACGGCATTGCCGATGATCACGTCCTCAATTTCAGACGGGTCAACACCGGCGCGTTTGACCGCCTCGGCGACAGCATGGCCACCATAAACGGCGGGGTGAGTGTCATTGAAAGCACCACGAAAGGCTTTGCCAATTGCAGTGCGGGCGGTCGAGACGATTACAGCAGAACGCATTAGATTGATCCTTGAAGGAAGTATTAGATGTCAGTGGGCAGCTTGTAGTCGGCGTATTGCTCACGCAGATGCAGCTTTGAAACTTTGCCGGTCGCGGTGTGCGGAAGCTCGGCCTGGAACACCACGTCGTCGGGCGTCCACCATTTGGCGATCTGGCCGTCATACAGCGCCAGAATGTCCTCGCGGCTGACATCCGAGCCCTCACGCCTGACAGCAACGATCAACGGGCGTTCATCCCATTTGCAGTGCTTGGCGGCGATACAGGCGGCCTCTAGAATGTCCGGGTGGCTCATGGCGATGTTCTCCAGATCGATCGAGGAAATCCACTCGCCGCCCGATTTGACCACGTCCTTGGTTCGGTCGGTCAGGCGCAGGTAGCCTTTCGGGTCGATGGCCGCGACATCACCGGTGATGAACCAACCGTCGTCGGTAAAGGCATCAGCGCCGGCCCCACCCCAATAGCTTTCGGCAACCCAGTGGCCGCGCACCTGCAACATGCCGGAGGCCACGCCGTCATGCGGCAGCAACTCGCCTTCATCATTAACGATACGCATCTCGACGCCGTAAAGCGCGCGGCCCTGTTTGGTCTTCAGCGCAAGACGGTCGTCGATTGGCAGTTTATCCTCGCCCCATTTGGGCACCGAAAGCGTGCCGACCGGGCTCAGCTCGGTCATGCCCCAGCCATGCACCACGTCGATCCCGTGACCTTTTTCGATCTGCTCGATCAGAGACAGAGGTGCCGCAGAACCTCCCATCATCGCGCGTTTGACCCTTTTTAGCGTGGCGCCCTGCTGATCCAGATATTCGAACAAACCTAGCCAGACAGTCGGCACACCCGAGATCATCGTGACCTCTTCGTCGTCCATAAGTTCGCGCAGCGGGGCCGGATCCATGCCCGGTCCGGGCATAACCAGTTTGGTGCCGTTCATCAGGGCCGCATAGGGAATACCCCAGGCACAGGCGTGGAACATCGGCACCACCGGCAAAGTGGCATCACGCGAGGTGAGCGCCAGCCAGTCGCCGCCGGACACGCCCATGGCGTGCAGCACGGTCCCACGATGGGAATACAAAACGCCTTTTGGATTGCCGGTTGTGCCAGAGGTGTAGCACAGCGCCATGGCCGCGTTCTCATCCAGTTCGGGCCAGTCATAAACCTCGGGCTTGCCCGCGATCAGAGATTCGTAGTCACTGACCGGGGTCTTCATCTGCGGCACCTGATCTGGGCCAGTCAGGCTGAACCAGCCCTGAACGCTGGGGCAACGGGCCGAGACAGCATCGATCAGCGGCGCAAAAGTCGTGTCGAAGAACATATGCGTGTCTTCGGCATCATTGATAATAAACGCGATCTGGTCGGGATGCAGGCGAGGATTGATCGTGTGGCAAATCGCACCGATGCAAGCCAATGCATAATAGAGTTCCAGATGCCGATTGTTGTTCCAGGCCAGCGTCGCGACGCGGTCACCCGGCCCCACGCCCAGTTCGGTCAGAGCGTGCGCCAGTTGCTGGGTCCGTCGCCCCATATCCGCAAAGCTGTAGCGATCAATCGTCATATCCGAGTTGCGCCAGACAATCTCCGCCTCGGAGTGCGCGCGCATGCCATGACGGAAAATGCTGGTCACCGTCAGTGGCATCGTCATGATCTGACCGGGAATCGTCGTTTTTTCTGCGCTCATTTTTTGCCTCTCAATGTGTTTTTCTGCATCTGCGTCCGTCACAGAGGCGCAGGCGGCATTTCCCCGATGTCCTGTTCGATCCGCCACGACAATTGCAAAACGCCCAGATCGTCAAAGCGATGTCCGACCAGTTGAATACCGATCGGCAACCCGTTGCGGTCTAGTCCGACCGGAATGCTGGATGCCGGTTGCTCAGTGAGGTTGAACAGGAAGGTATTGGCCCAGCTTTCGAACGGCTTATCGGGGTCAGACCCCGGCAGGTCGGCAGCAAAGGCGGTGTTCGGTGTCGATGGCAGCAAGACAAAATCATGGCCGTCAATCAGCGCCAACGCACGTTCGCGCAACACCTGCGTGTGGTCGAAATTCCGCTGATGCTCAACAGCGGACAATGCGCGTGCATTGTTGGTCCAGTCGCGGATATAGGGCGTTTTCGCCTGTTCGGCCACGGGTTGGCGCATCAGTTCGGACAGGGTACGTATTTTGTAGAACGCCTCGGCGGGTCCCCAGTCCGTTCGACTGAACGGTGCGGTTTCAAGATAGGTGACCTGAACGCCCATATCCCGCAAAACCTGTGCCGTCCGTTCCAGCGATGCCTGAACATCTTCCGCCACCGGTTCGCCCAAGCCCAGCTGCGGGATAACCAGAACCGACATGCCTTTGCGGTCGCCGCGCGTCAGGCGCGAGACATAGTTCACACCGTCCCGTGCCAAAGCCGCGAAATCGCGCGTATCCTCTCCGGTCAGAACGTTCATATGCAGCGCGACGTCGCCAAAATTGCGGGCCAACGGCCCCGCCGTGATCGCCGGGCTGTTGCAGACGTAGTAGGGCACACGCCCCTGGCTGGGCTTCAGCCCGGCCAGGCCGCAATATGAGGCCGGCAGGCGAATGGATCCCACGATGTCGGTGCCGATCGAAACCGGCTCGATCCCGGCGGCAACACTAGCCGACGCGCCCGAAGATGATGCGCCCGTCGTGCGCGATACATCCCATGGATTGCGGGTTACCCCGTGCTTTGAGCTCACTCCGCCTGCAAGAATGCCATAATCGCACATGGTATTTTTGCCCAGGATCACGGAACCGGCCTCACGCATGCGTGCGACCGTGGGATGATCGGTTGTGCTGACCGATGCCTCACCCGCCGCCGAGCCGCGATAGGCGGGCATACCGATGCAATCCATTGCGTCTTTGACTGTTGTCGGCACGCCATCCAGGGGACCCATTGGTATGTTGTCGTGCCAACGTTTTTCGGACGCCCGGGCCGCTTCAAGCGCGCCCTCGGCATCCACGTGGTAAATCGCGTTGATCCTAGGATTTACCGACTCAATACGGGCCAGCGCTGCCTGCATGACCTCGACCGGAGACAGCTCCAGCCGGGCAAAGGCCTGCACCATGGCACGTGCCGAAAGTTGGGAATATGGGGCGGTCATTCGGGGACTCGATCAGAAAAAGGGGATCAGTCTTCGGTGCGCTGGACGTAATAGACCTTGGCCGCAATCTTCCAGCCCTCGCCGGTGCGGACCAGCGACAGGTAGTCGATGAAGTATCGCGGCTGCACGGCGCAGTCGATCTTGACAAAGGCCGTGTTTGGCCCCGACTGGTCGATCGATATGGTGTGACCATAGACCGGATAGCCTTTGGATTTAGGGCTTTCGCGGCCGCCGATGACCTCTTTGTACTTCTCAAGCGTCATGTGGATATAGCTGCCATCCTCGTTGGCGCAGCAAAGATCACATTCCGGCAGAAACATCTGGTCGGTCTTGCTGATGTCTCCATCATGCAGGTTTTCGATATACGCCTGCATCAGGGTTTCGATCTCGGCAAATGCGGTCATAGGATATCCTCGGTCATGAGTGTCTTGAAACGCAGGTGGGGTTGGATGTCAGGCGGCCTTGTCGGCAAGCTGGTCCTGGCGATACCGTTTGAGGTCTTCGATCGTGCCGACCTTAAGGCCGTGCCGGGCCCCAAATTCCAACAGATCCGGCAGGCGCGCCATTTCACCGTCATCATTCATGATTTCGCAGATCACACCGGAATCCCCCTGCCCGGACAGGCGGGCCAAATCAACTGCGGCTTCGGTGTGGCCTTCGCGTTCCAGCACACCGTGCGGTTTTGCTACCAATGGAAACAGATGCCCGGGCGAAACCAGATCTGCCGAAGAGCCGTTGTCGGAAGCCAAAAGTGCGATGGTCCGCGCCCGGTCGCTGGCGGAAATGCCGGTGGTCGTGCCTTCTTTCGCGTCCACCGAAATGGTGAACGCCGTATGATGAGGATCCGTGTTCAACGCTGTCATGGGGCCAAGGCTGAACTGCTCGGCCCGCTCGGGCAGAATGGCCATGCAGATCAAACCCCGACCAAAGCGTGCCATGAAATTCACCGCGGCCGCATCCGCGCAGGCGGCGGGGATCACCAGATCGCCCTCGTTCTCGCGGTTTTCATCGTCGACAAGAATTACCATACGGCCTTGTTCGCAATCCGTAATGATTTCTTCGATGGGCGACAGCTGGTAAACTTCATGCAGGTCGAACACGGTCTTCCCCTTATCCGTTCAGAGGCTTGATGACGCCTTCGGCAAATTCGATCAGAGCTTCCTGCTCAATCTCGTCGCCAAAGTAGTTCACGTGGTGCCAGACAAAGAATTCGTCGATCTGATACCGCTCGGCCAGTTCACCAACCTGGTCCAGAACCTGTTGGCGCGAACCGTCCCAGACGCGGCCCAGCGGAACGTGATAGGGCGGCGCGTCGTAGGCCGAGAACCACAGGTTGTCGAACATTTCACGGTACTGTTTGGTCTTGGCCGGAGTCTTGCCCATCATCAGATGCGCACCCAGAGCCAGAACGTCGTTGTTGGTGGTTTGAGGCAGCCCGTTTTCATGCGCGGCCTTTAGGCAGTTCTCAAGGATCACCGGCATGAATTCTTCTTTGTCGGCGGTCACGAAGGACACCATTTTGGCCCCTTCCGAAGCCCAGAACTTGGCAGTTTCCATCGAATACGAGAACGGCGCATATACTTTTGGGTGCGGCTTTTGCAGCGGACGAGGCACGATGCCCGATTTGCGCAGGATCTTGTTGCTATCAACAGGGCTGTCACCGCCCCAGAGTTTAGTCGGATTGAACTCCCACTCGACATTCGACGGGAAGTTCCAGAATTCGCCCTGATGTTCGGTCAGATCGTCGGTCCACAGCGATTTGATCAGACGCCAGTTTTCATACAGCGCGCGGCGGTTGCGCTGGTCGGCCTCGGACTTGTCGGATTCAGCCGAGGTGATGTCCAGGTGCTGCCCCATGGTCGCAGTCCAGCGCGGCGTGTTCCCGCGCGAGAAGCCTGCGAAGACGCGGCCGCCGGTCATGTGGTCCAGCATGGCGATGTCTTCGGCCGTCTTGATCGGGTTCATAGCGGTCAGGTTCATCCCCAACTGACCGACTTTGAAGTTCTTGGTGTGCTGGGCGATGTACATGTTCCAGAACAGCGGGTTCGTGGTGCATTCAACGCCTTCGACCTGCATGTGGTGCTCAGTCAGGCAGAAGCCGTCATAGCCAAGCTCCTCAGCAAGGACCATCTGATCACGCATCGTGTGCATCATCTTGTTGAACCGCGCAGGGTCACGTCCAGCAAGCTGAGTGTCCTCGCCATGCTGGCGTGCGAATGGAATGGCGAGAATCTTGAACTTCATGCAGGCGTCCCCCGGGAGCGTGATTGAACGTTCACTAACATTCCCACACGGTCGGCAATTTCGTCAAGCCCCGAATTGTTTTTCCCTACGTCGCAACGACACTGCGACGATTTCCAACTGGACAACACATAGGGATTTCAACATGTTGCCCTCAGGTAGGGTCCTATGGAGGCAAGCCACGTGTTTTTGTATTCCGCTGCGCAAGTTGATGAATTTATTAATAAATCGCAGCTAGATGGCGTGTGCGTTGCGCTGGCGATTGATGCTGCGCGCGAGGAACTCAAACGCCTCGGCGACACATTGCATCCAACGCTGGTCAACACCTCGGCCACGAATCTGGCAACCCCGGGACAGGGGCAAATCGAGGCCCAGGCCATGCGCATGTCGCCTGAAGATTCGCTGCTGACCTCATACCGTGTCTCGATCGTTCAGGCCGGGCACAATCCCGGTGAAGCCGCCACGCTGATGGAAGTGACCTGCACGTTCTCAGTCGAAGCGCAACTGGCGGAAACGCCAAAATCCACTCAGGCAGAAAAGCCGCCCCGCGCCCTGTCCGACACCGCCGAGGAACGGCGGCGACAGATCTTTGAAGGCGCGTGCAAGGTGATTGCCAAGCATGGGTTCGGCAATGCTTCGATGCGCGAGATTGCCAAAACATCCGGGCTGTCGGTTCCGCTGATGTACAAATACATCAAGGACAAGGATGATATACTGCACCTGATCACCACGATGTGCATGCAGGACATCATCGACTTTTTCGATACCGGAGAGCTGTTCACCGGCCCCGCCGATCAAAACCTTGAAAAAGCGGTTGACCGGTACATCGACTACATTGGTGAAAACCGCCGCTACATCAATCTGGTCTATTCGGAAACACGGTCCATGTCTGCCGAGAACCGCGCGCGTGTATTTGATATGGAGCGTGAATTCATGGGCCGCTGGAAAGGCATTCTCGACAAAGGGGTCGAGCAGAAAGTGTTCCGCCCCATGAACACAGAGCTGATGGCCAATTATCTGTATTTCCTTTGTAATGTCTGGTCTCTCCGGCATTGGAGCATCGGGAAGTTCCCGGAAAGCGAGATCCGGACCAGCCTGAAGGCGCTTATCATGGATGGCGTTTTGGTCAGGGCTGCTCTCTCCAAGAAATCCTGAGCGAACCATCAACCGCTCAGGATTGTTGATGCACAAACGCTTAGGCAATCAAGTCGCACATCTCTGTCGCTTCCGGGCGATTTGGTCGCAAACCAACTTGCGACACGTCTTGGGCGTGTCAAACTGCGTATATGACAACGCTCTCTAGTCCAAACCCTCTGGATCGCCGCGCAACCGGTTGTGACCTCGTCGTGAGTGGATGATGGCTGGCGCTCTGCGCCCATTGCCATCTGCCCAGACAACGGACAATTCGGACACCCTCATGACATCTCAGACCTTACGCCTGGCCATTGATATCGGCGGCACCTTTACCGATACGGTACTCGTCTCAGACGATGAGACCATATTGGCTTCGACCAAGACGCTCACGACGCACCAAAATCCTGCAGATGGCGCGATGGAAGGCGCAAAACGTGTCATGTCGGAATCGAGCCGGTCGTTGAATGAAGTGACAGGTTTCATCCACGGAACGACGCTGGCGACCAATGCATTGATCGAACGTCAAGGCGCTGTTGTGGCAACTGTGACGACCGAAGGGTTTCGCGACATTCTGGAAATCGCGTATGAGCGGCGATACGCGCAATATGACATCAACCTGGAAAAGCCGGACCTTCTGGTACCACGCGAACGGGCGCTGACCATTCGCGAAAGAATGGCTGCCGATGGGAATGTGCTGATCCCGCTGGACGCCAGTTCGATTGACGCGCTGTTGGCCGAACTGGATGCCACCGGTGCGGAAGCGGTCGCTATCTGTTTGATGCATGCCTATGCCAACCCGTCGCACGAACGCAGGCTGCGCGACATACTGGCCAAACGGCGCCCAGGCCTGACTATTTCAATTTCCTCTGATGTCAGCCCCGAGGCGCGCGAGTTCGACCGGCTTTGTACCACGGTCGCCAATGCCTACATCCAGCCCCTGATGGAAAGCTATTTGGCGCGCTTTGCCTCACGATTTCAGACAGAAGGCGTGACCTGCCCAATCCTGATGATGACGGCAGGTGGCGGCATGTGCACCGTTCAAACCGCCTCACGCTTTCCGATCCGGCTGGTCGAAAGCGGCCCGGCGGGCGGAGCAATTTTGGCCGCACGGATCGCAGCGCGGGCTGGGATTGACGAGGTTCTATCTTTCGACATGGGCGGGACGACTGCGAAGCTCTGCCTGATTGACAATGCAAAGCCTCAAACCTCGCGCCAATTCGAAATCGCGCGGGCCGCGCGGTTCATCAAGGGATCGGGCATGCCTGTACGTATCCCTGTGGTCGAAATGATCGAGATCGGCGCAGGCGGCGGCTCAATCGCCGGGGTTGACCGTCTGGGGCGGTTGACTGTGGGCCCAAAATCGGCCGGATCAGAACCCGGTCCGGCGGCCTTTGGGCGGGGCGGCACCGAGCCAACCGTGACTGACAGCGACATCACCCTGGGCTATATCGTGCCGGACACATTTGCCGAAGTGTTTATCAAGATCGACCCCGCAGCGTCCGAAGCCGCGCTGAGCCGGGTCATAGGCACGCGTTTGGACACTAACGCCACAGGGGCGGCCGACGGCGTCAGTCGCATCGTCGATGAAAGCATGGCCAGTGCGGGTCGGATGCATGCGGTGGAATCGGGCAAGGACCTTGGTTCGCGCACAATGATCGCTTTCGGCGGCAACGGCCCCCTGCACGCAAGTCGTGTGGCCCGATCCGCCGGGGTCCGTCGCATCGTGATCCCGCCCAATCCGGGCGTCGGATCCGCGGTCGGCTTTCTGTTTGCTCCGGTCAGTTTTGAGATCGTCAGATCAAGTTATTCTCTACTTGAATCCCTGGATCTGGAGCGGGTCAACGCTCTGTTTTCCGACATGATCAACGGGGCAAGCCGTGTGGTTGCCCAAGGCGCAGGTGATGCACCCACCGAAACGCAACGCACGGCCTTCATGCGCTACAACGGTCAGGGCCACGAGATCGAGATTACCCTGCCCGATCGCAATTTAACTTTCGAAGACATAGAGCCGCTGACTGATGCGTTCGAGGCGGAATACGGTAAACAATTCTCGCGTCCCGTGCCGGGAATGCAAATCGAGATCCTGAACTGGGCTGTCCGCGTCGCAACCCCAGATAGAGACGTTCCAGATTTGCCGGAAACACCGTCTCTGACAACGATCACACCAGCCCAGACCCGCCCCATCTCCTGCGATGTAGATGGTCAGATAAAGCAGGCTGGTTTTGTGTCACGCGACAGCCTGAACCCGGGCGACCGGGTTTGCGGCCCGGCGCTGATCACGGAACCGCAGACGACGACCTTGGTCTCTGCTGATTTTTCGGCGCATGTGGACGCCATTGGAAACCTCATCCTTATCCAAGATCAGAAAGGAGGTGTATGATGACTGCCGATCAGTCCCCAGCCCGCCTGCAAGTCATGTGGAACCGCCTGCTTGCGGTGGTTGAAGAACAAGGCCAAACCCTGATCCGCGCCGCATTCTCACCCATTGTGCGCGAATGCGGCGACATCTCTGCCGGGATTTTTGACGCCGGGGGGCGGATGCTGGCGCAGGCGGTCACCGGAACGCCGGGGCACATCAACACGATGGCCGAAGCCGTGATGCACCTCCGTGGCCATTTCCCGGTTCAGAACATGAAGCCCGGCGATATCTACATGACCAATGATCCTTGGCTGGCTTCGGGACACCTCAACGACTTTCTGCTGATGATGCCTGCCTTCAAAAACGGCAAAGTCGTCGGCTTTACTTCATGCACATCGCATCTTGTGGATCTGGGCGGCCTTGGCATGGGCCCGGAAGGGTCGGATATCTATGATGAAGGTCTGCTGATCCCACCCTGCACACTGGTCGAGCAAGGTGTCCCGAACGCCTTACTGCTGGACATTGTCCGCGCCAACAGCCGCGAGCCCATTGCGAATGAGGGCGACATATATGCACTGATCGCTTGCTGCGAAGCGGGCGTGAACCGTCTGCTCGATATGATGGATGAATTCGGAATCGACGATCTGGATCAACTGGGCGGCTACATCATTGACACCTCGCGCCGAGGCACGCTTGAAGCCATCGCTGAAGTGCCCGCAGGCACCTATAGAAACGTTCTGAGGATGGACGGTTATGAAAAAGAACTGGAACTGCACGCCACCCTAACGGTCAGCAAAACGGGCATGCATGTGGATTTCACGGGAACGTCGGGCTGTTCGGGCAAGGGTATCAATGTGCCGCTGAACTATGCGACCGCCTATACCGTCTTCGCCCTGCGCTGCATCGTCGGGTCTGACATCCCCAACAACGCCGGATCGCTAGAGCCGTTTACAGTGGACGGGCCAAAAGGCTGCATCCTCAATGCACAACGCCCCGCCCCGGTAGCAATGCGACACACGCTAGGACAGGTAACACCGGATCTGGTGCTTGGATGCCTGCATCAAGCACTGCCGGATCAGGTCCCCGCCGAGGGCGCATCCTGCATGTTCGATCTGCCGATGCGGCACGCACCCGAAGTGGCGCGTGATGGAGGTCGGGAATTTGCGGTCGAGCCTGTGCACAATGGCGGCACCGGCGCACGGCCACACGCGGATGGCTTGTCTGCCACAGCTTACCCTTCGGGCGTGTTTGGATCACAGGTCGAAATCACGGAAAGCGTGGCCCCGGTTACAATCTGGAAACGCGAACTACGCCAGGATTCAGGAGGTGCAGGCAAGTATCGCGGCGGTCTCGGCCAACGGATCGAGATGACCTCGGCCAATGGTGCACCCTTTCTCGTTTTCCTGTCGGTTGAGCGTCTCAAATTCCCCGCCCTGGGACGCATGGGTGGAAAACCCGGCGCGCCCGGGCGCATTCGTTTCTTAGGTGGCGAAAATGATATCCCGGGCAAGGGTGAGCTGCGCGTTGAAGCGGACGATTACCTGATCTTTGAAACCCCTGGGGGCGGTGGTTTTGGTGACCCGGCCGAGCGAGACCCGCAGGCAATCTCCCTAGACCTCACGCGCGGTCTGATCAGCGCAGAAGGCGCAGAATCCTATGGGAGCAAATCATGATCCGCCCGGTTCCCCACATAAGTGCAATGGCGGCCTATGCGCTGGCCGACCTTGGCGGTGAAAACACCATCTCGTTGGCCCAAAACGAAAGCGCCTTTCCCGCAAGTTCCGAAGCCATCAAGGCGGGGCGGGGCGCAATGGCCGATCTGCAATTGTATCCTGATCCGGAATGGTCGGGACTGCGCACAGCAATCGCAGATGTGCATGGGCTCGATCCGGCACGGGTGCTGTGCGGAGCGGGCTCGATGGAGCTGATCGGCTGTTTGATCCGCGCCTATGCCGGGCGCGGTGATCGGGTCCTCGGCACGGATTACGGATATGCGTTTGTCGCCTCAGCCGTCGCTCAGGTTCAGGCCGATTACGTCAAGGCGCGTGAAGTGGATCTGACCGTATCTGTCGACGATATCATCGCCGTGGTGACACCTGAAACGCGGATCGTCTTTGTCTGCAACCCTGGCAACCCGACCGGCACCCTGATTTCGAATTCTGAAATCATTCGTCTTCGCGGGGAACTGCCCGCCGATGTTCTACTGGTCGTCGATCAGGCTTATGCAGAATTTTCCGATCACATACATGATCCGGCCGACATCTTCGCGCTGACCCATCGAGGGGACACCGTGATCATGCGCACCTTTTCCAAGGCCTATGGCTTGGCGGGAGCGCGCGCAGGATGGGGGTACTTCCCGCCCGAGATTGCGGCTGAACTGCGCAAATTGCTTAATCCAAACAATATTTCTATCGCTTCACAGGCGGCGGCAGTTGCAGCGATCCGCGATCAGGCGCATATGCAAAATGTGGTTACCCGAACTACTGAAATCCGTGAACGATTTGCCGTGGAATGTCGTGCGTTGGGCCTGATCGTTCCTCAAAGCCACACAAACTTTGTGCTACTGCGCTTTGAATCAACGCAGGATGCACAACGGGCTGATGCGGCGCTTCGATCTGACAACCTTCTGATGCGCGGAATGGGGGGATACGGCTTACCTGACTGCCTGCGCGCTACTATCTGCGAGGCACCGGTCATGGATCGGTGCCTGACCGCCCTGAAGGGAGCACTGAAGTGACCGAAACACGAACCGCAGCCAAAATCGGTGTTCTGGTACCCTTCACCAACACCAACCTCGAACCGGATATGGAGTTGTTGAGACCGCCCAACACCACAGTCCATTTTCAACGCATGGGCGGGTATGACGTGGATGAAATCCCCGGCTCGGATCAGATGGCGGGGTTGGGCGCATCGGATATCAGCAACGACCTGCGGATGATCTCGGGCGTACGTCCCGATATGGTGCTGTATGGGTGCACTTCGGCGACGCTTACCCACGGACCGTCCTTTGATGCAGAGCTGGCCCAACAGATCAAGGCGGGTTCGGGCGCGATTTCGCTGACCGCTGCAGGGGCGTTGATCGCTGGGATCAAAGCAGTCGGCGCAACGAAGGTCGGCTTTTCATCGCCCTATTTGGGCGAGATCAATGCCCAGGCGATGGATTTCATGGCCCTCAACGGCATTGAAACCGTCAAATGTGCCGATGTCGGCCGCGAGCTTGGCAATTATGGGCAAGGTGAACTGACCCCGGGCGAGGTGTTCGATCTGGCGTGCACGGCCGATCACCCAGATGCGCAGGCAATTGCCCTAAGCTGCACAGACATGCGCTCGGTCGAGGCGATTGAACGGATTGAGGCCGCGCTGAACAAACCCGTCATTACCTCCAATCAAGCGATGGTCTTTGGACTGCTGAAAGCGCTGAACCTACCGCGTCACGAAACGTTACCTGGGCGTCTGTTCGACACTCTTTGATCAACAACAGAGGCAAGTGGCACTTCTACGCCCCTCTTACATAAGCTGCAGTATTTAGGCGACTGTCAGGAGTTGGTATGACGCTGCCAACCAAGCAGGCTGAGACAGGCAAACAAAATGGCGGCGACACAGACAATCGAGGGCCCGGCCGGCGTGTCGAAGACATAAGCTGCCCGCAACCCTGCCACAGCAGACGTCGCCCCAATCGCTGCAGCAATCAGGGCCATCGTTTCCGGTGACCGCGCCAGATTGCGCGCCGCAGCGGCTGGTATGATGAGCATCGCCGCTATCAACAGAACACCCACAACTTTGATGGCGACTGCCACCGTGATTGCCAGTGCAAGCGTCAATATCAGTTGTTCACGCTTGGGGTCGAACCCGCTGGCATAGGCCAGTTCCTCGTTCAACGTCGCCGTCAACAGCTGGGACCAACGCCAGGCAATCAAAATTACAACCAGTGCAGCACCACCCCAGATGACGGCCAGATCCGAACGGGATACGGCCAGAATGTCGCCAAACAGATAGGCCATCAAATCAATCCGGACACCGGAGAGGAATGAAACCGCCACAAGACCAAATGCCAGGGCGGAATGTGCCATGACACCCAGCAACGTATCCATTGCGTACCCACGACCTGCCAACAGCGTCACGGTCAGCGCCATCAACAAGGCGACGGCCAGCGCACCTGTAAAAACCGACATCTGAAACGTCAGCGACAAGGCCACGCCAAGAATGGCTGCGTGCGCTGTGGCATCGCCGAAATAGGCCATACGGCGCCACACCACAAAACACCCCAACGGCGCCGCAGCAAAGGCCACGCCTACACCGGCCAGCGTGGCTCGGGTCATGAAATCATCAAGCATTATTCTGCGGCTTCCTGAGAATCTGTTCCATGGTCATGATGATGATCGTGGTTGTGATCATGATCATGGCGATAAAGGGCAAGCGCACCACCTGTTCCGGTTCCGAACAGCGCGCGGTATTCGGGGGCCGAGGCCACAACCGCAGGTGAGCCTTCGCAACAAACATGGCCGTTCAGGCAGATCACCCGGTCCGAGGCGCTCATCACCACGTGGAGCTCGTGGCTTATCATGATGATAGCGCACCCTGTTTCCTGACGCACGTCTTCGATCTGGCGATAGAACGCAGCCGACCCGGGCTGGTCCAACCCTTGCGTGGCCTCATCCAGCAACAGGATTTCGGGCCGGTTGATCAAAGCCCGCGCAAGCAGCACGCGCTGGAATTGTCCGCCCGAAAGCTGTGACATCTGGCGCTTGAGCAGATCGGGTACACCGGCTGTTTCCAGCGCAGTCGCGCAATCCTTCTTTGACGCGCGATGGGTCAGCCGCATGAACCGTTCGACGGTGATCGGCAGAGTTGGGTCGATATGCAGCTTTTGCGGGACGTAGCCAATTCTCAGCCCCAGCTTTCGCTTTACCTGCCCGGCAGACGGTTTGATTGCACCGATTATGGCGCGCAGCAGGCTTGTCTTACCCGAACCGTTAGGGCCGACGATGGTCACAATTTCACCAGGTTCGACCCCCATGTTGATGTGCCGTAACACGGTATTGGCCCCATAGCTAACGCTGAGGTCTTCTACGGTAATCAGGTTCATTTCTACGCCTTTTCGGTGCAGTCGGGGCAAACGCCTTCGGCTTCTACAACGGTCCGCTCGATCTCGAAACCCACTGCCCGCGCGGCTGCGCCCAGCTCTCCCTTCGCGGGTGTTGAATGTGTTTCGGCCACAGCATCACATTTCCTGCAAATCATGAAGGCCGGGGAATGCGTTGCCCCTGGATGTGCGCAGGCGACAAATGCGTTCAACCGTTCGATTTTGTGGACAAACCCGTTCTCGACAAGAAAATCGAGGGCGCGGTAAGCCACTGGTGGCTGCGATCCGAAGCCTTCGTCGCGCAATCGATCAAGAATTGTATAGGCACCCAAGGCCCGATGTTCCTGCAGCAGCATCTCCAAAACCTTGCGCCGCACAGGCGTCAGCCGCAGACCTTCTTCTTTGCACCGGGTCTCGGCAACGGTCAGGCTACTTTCGACGCAGTGCGCGTGGTCGTGCTTTTGGAATCCGACAAGGGCGGAGTCTTCAGCAGGTGCAGGTCTCATCTCACTTGTCATGTTATTCCATATCATATATGCCACTCGCAACGTTATAAAATCACATAGAGGGTTTGATGTCCAGAAAGCTTCTTCCTGTTTCGATCACGGCTGCGTTGATGGGGGGCACAGCGATGGCCGATGTCCCAAATGTTGCAGTTGATATTGCACCGGTGCACTCATTGGTGGCGCGCGTGATGGAAGGTGTTGGCGCACCGAACCTGATCGTACAAGCCGGCGCGTCCCCGCATGAATACAACCTCCGCCCTTCCGAGGCGGCTGCCCTGCAGAATGCGAATTTGGTATTCTGGATGGGCGAGGACCTGACCCCATGGATGGAAGGCGCCGTCGAGAACTTGGCCAACGGAGCGACAGTCACCCCCCTGCTCGAAGCGGATGGCACCGTCCTACTGGATTTCCGCGAGGACGCGCTGTTTGAAGCGCATGATCATGGCGATGAAGATCACGCTGAAGAGGAGGGCCATGACGATCATGGGCACGAGGATCATGCCGACGACAAAGACCATGACGATCATGACCACGAAGAGCATGACGAGGGCGAAGACCACGATCACGATGATCATGCAGAACACGACGACCACCATGACCATGCGCATGGCAATCATGATCCGCATGCCTGGCTTTCGCCCAAAAACGCCGACACCTGGCTGAACGTTATTGCCGCGCAGCTTTCCACGGCGGACCCGGACAATGCCGGTGCATATTTCGCAAACGCGGCGGCTGCGCGCGAAGAGATGGCAACCCTCTCTGCTGAAGTGAGTGCAACTCTGGAACCTGTCCGCGGAAGCAACTTCATCGTCTTCCACGATGCCTATCAGTATTTCGAAAACGCCTTCGACATCCCCGCGTCGGGTGCAATTTCGCTCAGTGACGCGTCGGATCCAAGCCCGGCGCGGATTTCTGAGATTCAGGGGCGCATTCGCGAAGAAGGCATCAATTGTGTTCTGTCGGAACCGCAATTCAACCCCGGTATCGTCGCCACTGTCTTGGACGGAACCGAAGCGAATACCGGTGTGATAGATCCGCTAGGTTCTGATCTTGAACTCGGGGCTAAGCTATACCCGCAAATGATCCGGAACGTCGCAAAAACACTGGCGGAATGTCTGTGATCTGACCGGGCAGCCCGTTTTGGCATGGAAATCCAGAACGGGCTGACCTGAATGATCGCCGGGTGCAGAAAAACCGGAGCGGCGGGATCAACTCCGCACACTCGCCCGGCGACGTGAGGTAACTGCCTTGATTTGTTGACGCAGGCTATTTGCCCGCATACGAACTTGCCCACATGCAGGAAACTCACAGCCGACGCGGCACAAATTCCGCCGGGCATCCAAGGAATAACGCCATGAGCGAACATATCATCGTCAGCACTCAGGATCGCGTCACCACAGTCACGATTTCTCGCACAGACAAGAAAAACGCGATCACTTTTGCCATGTATACCGCGATAGCTGAAGCCATCGAAGAATACGGTCAAACCGATCAAGCCCGGGCGCTGGTCATCACTGGTGAAGGCGATATGTTCACGGCCGGGAATGACCTGCAGGACTTTATGACAGGCGGTCTTCCGGCGGGTGACGCTGAAAATCCGATTATTCGGTTCCTGAATGCGATCCGGGATTGTCAGAAACCCCTGATCGCCGCAGTCAACGGATCTGCAATTGGTGTTGGCCTGACCATGCTGCTGCACTGCGATTTGGTCTATTCCGCGAACAGCGCTACATTCAGCGCTCCATTTGTCCAACTGGGTCTGGTGCCCGAGGCCGGTTCTTCGATGTTGCTGCCTGCGTCCCTCGGTATGGCTGTCGCCAATGACGTCTTGCTGGCCGGGCGGGTTCTGACGGCATCCGATGCTCTGAACCACGGGTTGGTCGCGCGCGTTTTTGCCGACGGTGAGTTGATGAACGAAGTCCAGGAGATTGCAAAAGCCATTGCAGCCTCATCCCCTGTAGCGCTCAAACAGTCAAAGGCCCTGATCCGCAATCAGCGTGACGAAGTGGCCGGACACATGGCCGCGGAAATCAAGATTTTTGCCGCGCAGCTACAATCCCCAGATTTCGCCGAAAGCGTTGCGGCCAAACTGCAAAAACGCGCACCGAATTACAGCTGAACCGCGCTTGAGCTATTACGGCTTTCCACGCTTCGAAGGCAGCACCGGTTATTTCGGAAACGGAAGCTGAGGCACAAAACGCCGCTGACGCAAACCCAAGCTGAAACCAACCGTCCGTAATTGGCCTACATCGCCAACAACGGAAGGATATCAACTTAATTTCATTACCGGGCTGGTCAATTCCGCCCGGCAATGGAATCAGTGCGCATCAACAAATTTTGATTCGCCCTGGCACGCTTTAACAAGCCGAAAAAGGGCGTGCCCTGTGGCTGTTGGATGGCGTTTCACCCGATAGCCGCGTGAAGTCAGAGGAAAAGCATGGGCCTAACCTGCTATGACGTGATGGTACCGCCTGAGGTACAAAAGACCATTCTGCCGGATGAAAGCATCGCCACGGCTTTCAACATCATCAGGGGCAGCCGGGCACGGTTTCTGCCTGTCGTGGCCGAAGACGGGACTTATGTTGGCGTCTTTACCGCCCCGACGCTGCTGAAACTGATTCTGCCGAAGGCGGCGACAATCGGTCTGAATGATGATGCGTCGCGCGTCGCGATCGACTCGCTCAGCTTCATGAACCTGACGCGGGATGATTTCGAACAACAGATGGAGCGGCTGAAGACCGAAAAGGTTCGCGACAACATGTCGAGGCCCTCGAACATCCCCGTTGCTGCACCTGATACGCCGGTGATGGAAGGTATCTTCCTGATCTACAAATTCAAACGGCACGTGATCCTTGTTGAGCCCGAAACCAACCGTTTCGTTGGCACCGTAAGCGCCAACTCGCTTTTGGATCGCGCACTCAGCTAACCCTATACAAACCGGACTAAAACCTTGGCTACGCATTCGACGTCACACGGAGAGGCCGCTCTCTCTGTTCCACAACTATTGGGCATTGATCCACTTTGGATCGCGACCGGAATTCTGATTTTGGTGTATGCGGTCCTGATCACGGAAAAGGTCAACCGCGCCATTCTGACGATGCTGGGCGCGTCCCTGATGGTCCTGTTTGGCATCATCAATCAGGAACAGGCCGTGGCGGGTGTGGACGCCAACACTCTGGCACTGCTTATCGGCATGATGGTCATCGTGGGGATCACCAGCAAATGCGGATTGTTCCAATACGTGGCGATCAAGGCCGCAAAAGCGGTGAAAGCCAATCCAACCGGCATCCTGATCATGCTGACGCTGATTACAGCGGTGTTCTCGGCCCTGCTGGACAACGTGACGACCGTTTTGCTGATCGCCCCGATTACGCTGCTGATCACTGAAGCCCTGGAAACGCGTGTGTTCCCGTTCTTTGTCGCCGAGATCCTGGCCTCGAACGTGGGGGGAACAGCGACGCTGATCGGTGACCCGCCCAACATCATCATTGGCTCGGCCGCAGGGTTGAGCTTCAACGATTTCGTGGTGAACCTGGCGCCTATCTCGGCCATATGTCTGGTTGTCCTGACCGGCATTATTTACCTTATGAACCGCAAGGAACTGGCCCGCATTCCGAAATCGGCCAGCGATCGGATTATGGGGTTCAACGAATCCGAAGCGGTTACTGATGTTGTCTTGATGATCAAGTCTCTGGCCGTATTGGCTCTGGTTTTGCTGGGGTTCACGCTGGGGCACAGCTACGGCATTCAGCCCGGTACGTCAGCGTTGGCCGGTGCTGGCCTGTTGATGCTGCTGGCCTATGGCCGCCAAAGCGGTGAAGAACAATCCGAGTCGGTTCACCACATCTTTGGTGAAGTTGAATGGGTCACAATCTTTTTCTTCGGCGGGCTGTTCGTCATTGTTGCCGGTGTTGAACATGTTGGCCTCTTGGCGTTCTTCGGTGAAAAAGTGCTGGAGCTGACCCAAGGCGACATGATGTGGACCGCGTTCTTCATCTTCTGGGCCTCTGGCATTCTGTCGGCCATTCTGGACAACATCCCCTTTGTGGCAACGATGATCCCCCTGATCGAGTCCACCGCAGACACATTTGGCGGCGAAGACGCGATTGAACCCCTGTGGTGGTCGCTGGCGCTTGGGGCCTGTCTGGGCGGCAACGGCACACTGTTGGGGGCAAGTGCCAACCTTACAGTGGCCGCTTTTGCGGAAAAGGCCAAGCAGCCCATCGGCTTCATCGCCTTCGCCAAAATTGCATTCCCGATCATGATCCTGACCTTAATGATCGCGAACGTCTATATTTGGCTGCGTTACTTCTGACCCTATGACCCTTTGAGCCAAACGTATTACAGGTTCAAAGGGCGTCCGACCCCGGACAGGTTTACTTGCCCTCATACGACACGCACTGCGCTGAGGCACCGAATTTGGTTGTCTTTCTAGCCAATCCCCCCTAGTGACGGCCTCACCTCGGGGAGCACGGCCTGCCGCGCTGAGATGCTTATCAAGCGAACCCGTAGAACCTGAACCGGCTAGAACCGGCGGAGGGAAGGGTTTCGGTTTCATCCATCCTTGCCCTCTCGCCGCAATGGAGGATGACATGAAACATCTGCTAATTGCTGCGGGACTTCTGAGTGCAACTTCGGCTATCGCCGCCGACAAGCCTCAGCTTACCGTTTACACCTATGACAGCTTTGTATCCGACTGGGGCCCCGGCCCGCAGGTCAAAGAAGCTTTTGAAGCAGTTTGCGACTGCGAACTGAACCTTGTGGGCGTTGAAGATGGTGCCGCGCTTTTGTCGCGTGTACGGCTTGAGGGTGAAAACTCTGACGCCGACGTCGTGCTTGGTCTGGATACCAACCTGATTGCCGCGGCCCGGGAAACCGGCCTGTTTGCGCCCAATTCCGTTTCTGCCGACTTCGCACTGCCGATCGAATGGACCGATGACACGTTCACACCGTATGACTGGGGCTACTTCGCCTTCGTTCACAAAGCGGATGCGACCGCGCCTGCGAACTTCCGGGAGCTGGCGGACAGCGACACCAAAATCATCATCCAGGACCCTCGCTCGTCCACGCCCGGTCTGGGTCTGCTGATGTGGGTCAAAGCGGCGTATGGTGACGAAGCACCCGAAATCTGGGCAGGTCTATCCGACAACATCGTGACGGTCACCAAAGGTTGGTCCGAGGCATACGGCCTGTTCCTTGAGGGCGAGTCGGACATGGTTCTCAGCTACACGACATCTCCGGCCTATCACCTGATCGCCGAGGATGACGGCAGCAAGGCTGCGTCTGCTTTTGACGAAGGCAATTACCTGCAGGTTGAAGTCGCCGCAAAACTGGCCGCGACGGATCAGGCCGAACTGGCGGATCAGTTTTTGCAGTTCATGGTCTCGGACGCGTTCCAGCAGATCATTCCAACAACCAACTGGATGTATCCGGCTGTAACGCCGGCAGAAGGTTTGCCGAAAGGGTTTGACACCCTGACAGTGCCGGCAAAGTCGCTGCTGTTCTCTCCCGATGAAGCCGCCGCCGTGCGGGATCAGGCCCTGGCAGAATGGCAGAACGCGCTCAGCCAGTAAGCCCATGGCCCGGTATCGGTGCGGCAGCTCTGGTCGCCGCGCTGATCCTGGGCACTCTTGCGGCGGTTGCACTGCGTGCTGAAACCAGCGGCGGGTTCAGTCCCGCCGACTGGGCTGCGCTGCGGTTCACGCTGACCCAAGCCACGCTGTCCGCATTGTTCAGCGTGGTGTTGGCCGTGCCGGTTGCGCGGGCTTTGGCACGTCGGAGGTTCCCCGGCCGACGGGCTTTAATTGCGCTTTTGGGCGCGCCCTTCATCCTGCCGGTCATCGTTGCCATTTTGGGTCTGCTGCAAGTTTTTGGCCGGTCGGGGTGGATCTCGGATTTCCTTGGCATTTTCGGCCTGCCGCCCATACGCATCTACGGCTTGCATGGGGTCGTACTGGCGCATGTGTTTTTCAACCTGCCTCTGGCCACACGCCTTGTGTTGCAAGCCTGGCAGGAAATTCCGGCAGAACGGTTTCGCCTGGCCGCACAACTGGGATGCAAAGGCATGGCCATGTTTCGGCTGATCGAGATGCCCATGCTGAAACGGACCCTGCCCGGGGTTCTTGCAGTAATCTTCGCCATTTGCCTGACCAGCTTCGCCGTCGCCCTCACCTTGGGCGGAGGGCCAAGGGCCACAACGATCGAACTGGCAATCTATCAGGCCTTCACCTACGATTTTGACCTGGGCCGCGCCGCCCTGTTATCCGCCCTGCAACTCGCCCTGACAGCTGCGACCGCCCTGGTGGCGCTGAAGTTTTCGCGCGGGGACGGTTTTGGAACAGGCCTTGATCGCGCCTTGCGCCGCTGGGACGGGGGTGCGCCGATGATAGATGTATTCTGGATCGTCGCAGCGGCCGTCTTTTTGCTACTTCCTTTGGCATCGGTCGTAATTTCGGGAGCTGCCGGGTTGTTTGACATGCCCGCAATCGTTTTTCGGGCTGCGCTGATCTCGGTCCTTGTTGCCGCTGCAAGCACCGCAGTCCTGCTTTTGCTTGCTTTGCCTATGGCCACCGCCGTCGCGAGCGGCCGGTACGGGATTGTGGAACTCAGCGGCATTTTGGGTTTGGCGGCATCGCCACTGGTGATCGGTACAGGCCTGTTCATCCTGATCCGGCCTTTGGCAAACCCGACGACATTGGCTCTGCCTGTCACTGCTTTGGTGAATGCTGCGATGGCCCTGCCCTTTGCTTTACGCATTCTGGTCCCCGCGGCGCGCGACATAACCGCCAGGCACGGGCGTCTTGCGCTTTCGTTGGATATGACAAAATGGACGTTTTTCACGCGCGTATTGCTACCACGCATGCGACCGCAGATCGGGTTCGCCGCGGGCCTTGGGGCTGCCCTGTCGATGGGTGATCTGGGCGTGATCGCACTGTTCGCCGACCCGCAAATCGCCACCCTGCCCTTGCAAATCTACCGATTGATGGGCGCCTATCAGATGCAGGCGGCCGCCGGCGGGGCATTACTGCTGTTGCTGCTGTCCATGGGCGCATTCTGGCTATTGGACCGAGGAGGGCGCTGGCATGCTGAAGCTTGACGACTGTGTGATTGAAAACGGGAATTTCACCCTAAACGCCGATATTCAGATCGGGGTTGGCAACAGCATTGCCATTATTGGCCCGTCCGGTGCGGGCAAGTCCACATTGCTGGAGACCATCGCCGGATTTAGGGACCTGAAAAAGGGCCAGATTTTTTGGGGTGGGCAACAGATTTCCAACCTGCATCCCGGTAAGCGTCCTATGGCGATGCTGTTTCAGGACGGAAACCTGTTTCCGCATCTGACGGCTGAACAAAACATCGCCCTGGGCCTGCGCCCAAATGGTCGGCTGTCAAGGGACGAAGATGCACAGGTTCAGTCCGCTCTGGGCCGGGTTTCTTTGCATGGTATGGGCGCGCGCAAACCCTCGGAACTGTCCGGAGGACAGCAAAGCCGGGTTGCCCTGGCCCGCGTACTTGTGCAGCGGCGCGAACTGTTGCTATTGGACGAACCGTTTGCAGCCCTTGGGCCAGCCTTGAAAGCCGAAATGCTAGATTTGGTGGCCGATCTGGTGGCCGAAACCCAAACGACCCTATTGATGGTCAGCCACGATCCGCAGGATGCACGCCGTATTGCCGACCAAACCGTACTTGTTGCAGACGAAACGGTGCATGCCCCCGTTCAGACAGCGGAACTCTTCGACAACCCGCCGCCAAGCCTGCGTGCCTATCTTGGCTAACGGTGATCCCGCCTCAGACGTCAACGAGGCGTTGTAACGGGTCGCCAAGCTAAATATCGTTCAAAGATGGTCAACGAAGACAAGCATACGCAGCACACTGGCGTGGTCGACAAAAGCGCCCGGGCGCAAAGCAACCGCCAGACAAAGTTGAAAATCCGGATTTCCACTCTGCTGGCGCTGACCATTGGCGGGCTGGTGGCAATATCGGCTGGCGCAGTGCTGTTGGTTTCGACATATGCCAATGTTCAGAACACGACGGAGTTGTTGAACACCTCTGCCGCGATGATCGTCGAATCCATCGAAGACGATATCTTCAGCCTGACAACACCGATTGAGGAATTGGCACAGTCTCTTCAACAAGACGCAAGCACGGGTGAAGTCGATCTGCACGACACCGATTTTCTGAAAGCCTATTTCAAAGGCGTGGTGGCTTCGGTCCCGTATCTGACCGACCTGGCCGTCGTGTATCCTGACGGCAGCCTGTTCATGTCAACACATATCACCGACGTTGAGGGGCCACGTTTTATAACGTCATACGAGCCTCCGGCTGCAGGAACGCTTCGGTATCTTAAAGATGTCAAAGGCTATGATGGTTTGTTCTGGAACGAACCCTTCTTTGACCAGGGCCGGACACATATCTCAGCGACTGTACCTGCCTATAAAGACGGTATTTTCCTCGGGGCCGTGCTCGTATCTTCTACCGTTCACCATTTCTCGGGCCTGGTCGACGAGTTAAGCGGGAAATACGGGGCAACCGGTTTTGTTCTGTACGGGGACAACCGCGTTCTGGCCCATCCCAAATTGCTGAACCTGTCTGCAAACACGTTAAGCTCAAACGCCCCCTTGCATTCGGTCGCTGCACTTGATGACGCGGTCATCTCACAAATGCTGATGCAACCACCCGAGTTTCAGGGCAACGATGGAACATTTGTCGGATATGTGGTCGAGGCGCTGGACGGAGAACACTTGGTTTTGACAAGCATCGTCAACGGCTTCGGATCTGAGCCGTGGGTGATCGGGCAGTATTCTCCACTGAGCGATTGGAGCAACCAATGGTCCCGGCTAAGTGATGCCGCCTTGGTCAGTCTTGGTTTACTGATCGCTTCGGTCATTGCGGCGCTTGTGTTGGCCAGACGATTGGCGGCACCCATTCACAGGTCGACTGAAGAGGCCATCAAAATCAGCGAGCTGAATCTGAACCAGATCGACCACCTGCCCCCCTCTCGGGTCTCAGAACTGAACCTTCAGGCTATGGCCTTCAACAAGATGCTTGACGGGCTGCGCTGGTTTCAAACTTATTTGCCCCGAACCCTTGTACGGCAAATGCTAAAGACCGGAGACCCTAACCTTGTGTTGCCACGCGAAGTCGAACTGACCGTCATGTTCGCCGACATCGTGGGGTTCACACCCGCATCCGAGGCCATGACGCCACAAGCCACGGCAGCAATGCTGAACCGGCATTTCGAGATCCTGAACCGCTGTATAGAAGCCGAGGGCGGAACGCTCGACAAATACATCGGCGACGCGGCGATGGCGTTCTGGGGCGCGCCCCAGGACCAGACGGACCATGCCGAACGCGCCTGCCGGGCTGCAATGGCAATCAAGCGATCACTAGCTGAGGCTGGCGTCGAGTACGGCGTCAAAATCGCGGTGCACACCGGGCCACTGATTGTCGGCAATATCGGGGCCGTCGACAGGATGAATTACACGGTGATCGGCGACACGGTGAACACCTGCGCCCGGATCGAAACCCTGGTAGGCGAGCTGCCAAGTGACGAGCAAACCAGGATTTTGATCAGCGATGCCACAGCCCGACTGATCAGCCCGGCTTTTCATCTGATCGACTGTGGCGAATTCACTGTCAAAGGACGTTCAAGGAAAGTGAATGTCTACCGCCTTTGCGATGCAGATAAGACCCTTGGCCCCTCAGCATAACCTGCAAGAAATTCCAGAGGCCATATAAAGGTCACTCCGTGCGCCGCAGTTGTTTTGGTGTTTTGCCGTATTCGGCCTTGAATGTCTGGGCAAGCGTAGAGGTTGATGCAAAACCGCAGGCAATGGCGATGTCAATAATCGGCATTTGCGAGTTCGAGACCAGGGTAAACGCTTTTTTCAACCTGATCTTTCTATAAAATTTTCCAGGCGATGTGCTCAGGTGCAGCATGAACTGACGCTCTAACTGCCGGGTGGATACGCCCACACGGCGGGCAAGGCTGGCCGTTGGCAACGGGTGTTCGGTGTTTTCTTCCATGATGCGGATCGCGTTTTGCAGCCGCTTTTCCAGGAAGTTCGGGTTCGCGCTCAGGCCTTTGGGTTGCTCTTGCGCGTGGCCCCGAACGTCGTTCAGCATCAATTGACAGGCCAGTTCAGCCCTGTCTTGAGGCTCAAGAACCTCGGCCAGAATGCCGATGATCGCCTCGGCGGTATGACCGTGCCCGGCGCAAGTCAGCACTGTTCCATTTCGGGCAACAAGACTTTCAGAAAGCATGGGGTAATCCCCAATCTCACGCAGCAAACCTATGTCGCGCCAATGTGCCGTGACTGGCCCGGATTGTTGCACTGTCGCCTTGATGTATTCGCGTGCCGCGTCCGAAAACAAGGCAACCGGTCGTTTGTGTTTTTGCATTGCCCGGACGCGTCGCAACCATGTGCTCACATCTCCCAACTGACCGCCCACGACACACAGGCAATCGCTCAGATACTGGTCAGAGATGGCAGGCGTTGCACGTACAATCAGGTCTGAGCAGCTGGACACCAGACCGGGCGTGTCCGACGTAATCTGCCACCGAAAGAGATCGCGGTTGAGAACATCGTTTGCCGTCTGCAAAACGGCAATGATGGACGACAGCTCCAAGTAAGCAAACTCCGCCTGAACAAAAATCTCGAAAGTTATCTGCTGTTCGGTCTGCGATTTGTCTGTGGGTGCTAACATTCGACGAGATCTTGTTGTTCTTTATCAGCGCGATAGCCCCTTATTAGACCCGCTTCGTCTTTAGGGCAGCCGAACATCAATTGGCGAGGGCTTAGTTTGAACCGATCACAGGAATGAAAGCAAGGAGCAAGTCCGCGTGCCCGATCGCAGAGGCTATCGCGACCGAACTCTTCCGACCACAACGGTACGCACCGAAATGCAGGAGCCGGATGGCTTCCGTGACAGGTGTGACCGGAGCAGCGAGCAAGGCGGGCTTGGAATTTCGCGACTTGGCGGTCGACGCGGCCATCCAACGTGGGGAACACTTCAGTTGGAAACAACAAGTTTTCAGCAGTCGGAATTGATAAATGGTGACGTTGCCGATCCTGCCGTTGGAAACGGTCGCCATAAGTCGAAGGTTTTTCGCGACACGCTCACACGGCACCAACGGATACAACATTCAACGTCGGTAATCGGCCAAAGCATAGGGTGCCATCGTAACGAGAAGTTTGTGTCCCTCATGGTGCGTGGCGCACCCATTTTTGGTGCCTAACCATATGCAATTCGCCGATGCTTTCCCAAGTATGTCATATTGATGGAAGACCGAGTTTTGGCGGGCAGTTAGCTTCGCTGCTGGATCGATTCGTGATCTAGTTTCTGACGAATTGGATTGCTCAGCCTGGAAACACTGGCAGCGATGCGCGGAATCCTTTGTGTCCGAATGGGAAACAGTTTTAGCCCAAATTCCCACATTATTCTGCGCCCCTAAGTTGAACGTCAGGTTCGGACACCGCCTTCGGGTGAAACCCGTCGGGACGAAGAGTTATTTTACCATTATTTTTCAATGCAATACACCTCAACCGATTTAGATCGACAGCCGTCAATCCGCGCTGATCCCGCCCCGGCATAGCCAAGAGTCGACAGCCTCGCAGGCATGCAATACCCTTATCTCAATCGAATTCGTTAATTTTTGCCGACGTGTTTCGCCTGAGGGGGTGTTTTGAAAATTTCGTAGGGCAAGTGTCGAAGGCGTGGAATTATCGCGTCTTGCGCTGCGAAATCCCCTCTGATTGTTGTGTGGGGTTGTTATGTTAAATAGTGTTGCTGAAAGCTCTTTGCGTTCATTGGAATTTGATCCGGCGCTGGACCTCTATCAAAGCCTTCTGCGGGTATGTGCAATTGTACCAGACTCTATCGCCCTTATGGGGGATGGTCGGCAGTATACGTATGCGGAAATGGCGGATGCGGCAGACAGGATTGCCTGTCACCTGATGGCTCAGGGCGTACAGCCGGGCGATAAAGTAGTCATGATCACGGGCCGCACGCCAGAGGCCATCCTGACGATGTGTGGCATAATGCGAGCGGGGGCAGTGTATGTACCATTGGATCCTGCCTGTGATTCAAAGCAGTTGAGTTATGTGGTGGCGGATTCAAAACCTTCGACACTCCTGTGGGAAAAGCCCTACGAAGACTTGGCAGTCGAGCTTGCATCAGTCGACATTCCGCGCCTGAACATTTGGGAAATGTTGAAATCTGACCCCGCAGCCAGTTACGACTTTCCGATCCGAGCAGGCGGAGATTCCTGCTGCGTTATGTACACGCCCGGATCAAACGGACAGCCAACAGGTTTGGTTCTGACCCACAAGGCCATTTTCCGCTTGGGATTTGACCAACCGACCGGCCAGATGAAACCCGGTGATGTGTCTCTGGCCAACTCGACCATTGCTTGCAACGTTTCGACCTGGGAAATCTGGGTGCCGCTTTTGAACGGTGGAGCGGTTGCCGCTGTCACCGATCCGAAACCTACTCTGGGCGTTCTGGCGGAAGCAATCTCGCGTTACGATGTCAACGTCGCCTATTTCCATACCGGGCTGTCGCATCTGATGATCGAGCATCACTTGGATGCGCTTGGCGCGTTGCGACAGTTTGGTGCCGTGGGCGATGTCCTGTCTCCTTCGCATGTGCGTCAACTGATGAATGCCTATCCGGAAATCGAAGTCATAAATGGGTATGGGCTGACTGAAAATTCCGTATTCACAACGATGCATCTTTTGACATCGAATGACCTTGACGATCGGCCCATTCCCAATAACCAGCCAACCGGCCATTGCGAGTATTTTGCGCTAGATGGGATCGAACACCGCCTGCGTGAATTACCGATGCTGGTCGATGCCACAGTTGGTCTTGTCACCGCGAAAACAGGTGATAAGCAGATCGCCGCATTCCTGAAACCTGCGGAGGGAATGCCCACTGATCATCAGGCCTTTATCCGCGATGTGATGGATGAGCTGGCCAAAGTCGTACCCGATGGTTGCCTGCCACAGGTAAACCGGGTGCTGACCGAATTTCCCTTGACCGTCGACGGCAAAATCGACCGCGAAGCGTTGGCGCGAAGTGTCGAGGCACTTGAGGACGAAGCCCAAACCGATACCAATGTTTCGTTCCGCTCGAGGCGAAACAAGATGGACCCGGCCGAAGTACAGGCTGTCATCGCCAAGGTCTATGATGAACAGCTTGGCTGCGGTCCATTGAACGATTCTGCAACTTTCTTCGAAGCTGGCGGCACATCACTGCAACTTATCAGCGTAAGCGCTGAAATCATGAAGCGCTTGGGCGTGACATTTGACGTCACCCTGATGTTTGAGACACCGCGATTGCGGTCGTTATCTCAGGCTATTGCGGACTTCGCGGTGAAAAGTCCTGCGGTTGCGGCGAATGCAGATCCTCAGCCGGAACAGCCGGAGAAAACCTCTGCCCAACCAGACCTGCCGGAAGATGCAATTGCCATCGTCGGCATGGCTACAAAGATTCCCGGCGTGAACACGCTGGATGAGTTTTGGACCCATATTCGAAACGGCGACAATTTGATCAGGCCCATCCCGGCAGAAGAGCTGGACGATAGCTTCTCGGTCGAAGAACGAGCGAAAGACAATTATGTTTCTGTCCGCCCAAGCCTTCCCGATGCAGGAATGTTCGATGCCAAGTTTTTTGGCATGCATGCCCGCGAGGCCGCCGTCACCGACCCGCAGGCGCGTATTTTCCTGGAGATCTGCTATCACGCGCTAGAGGACAGTGGGCACGATCCTTGGCGCATGGACCTGCCAGTGGGGGTTTATGCGGGGTGTTCGATGAACACCTATCTGATTCACAATGTTCTGGGTGACCGCAAGGGATCAGAAGACTTTACATCGAGTTTTCAGACCGGAAAATTTTCTGAAGTGACCGGTAATCTGGGCGACTGTCTGGCGACCCGTGTGTCTTACAAGCTGGACCTTAAAGGCCCTTCTATGACGGTTCTGACAACCTGTTCCAGTTCATTGACCGCGATATCCCAGGCGATGATCGCCCTTCGGTCCGGTCAATGCGACATGGCATTGGCCGGCGGGATCTCGATCACCTTTCCGCAAAATCGCGGTTACTTCACGCAGGAAGGCGGGCTTTCGTCTGATGATGGGATTTGTCGTCCGTTTGATACGCAGGCCAGCGGAACCGTATTCGGACATGGCGCCGGGGTCGTTGCCTTGCGGCGCTTGAAAGATGCCGTCGAGGACGGGGACCATATCCACGCCGTGATCCGCGGTGTTGGCATCAATAATGATGGGGCCGACAAGATCTCGTTCACTGCGCCCACCGTAGTCGGACAGGCGGACGCCATCCGCCGCGCCCATGAGGATGCCGGCATTGCACGGGACAGCATCTCGTATATCGAATGCCACGGAACAGCGACGCCGCTTGGTGATCCGATTGAAATCAAAGGTCTGCGTCAGGCCTTTGGGGATGCGCATCCCGAAGGTTACTGTGCGCTGGGATCGGTCAAAGGGAATATTGGCCACCTCGACGCGGCGGCAGGGGTGATCGGTGTGATCAAGACCGCACTGATGCTGACCCACCGCACAATCCCTCCGGTGGCGAATTTCAGCAAGCTGAACCCCAGGATCGAACTGGAAGGATCGGGGTTTAGAGTCCCGGATTCTGTTTCTGAGTGGGCCCCGAACGGCCAGTTGCGGGCGGGCGTCAGTTCATTCGGAGTTGGTGGAACCAATGTGCATTTGGTGATGGAAGAAGCACCGGACCTTCCGCGTGATGCACTGGAAGGCTGTATTCAGTCTATTGTTCTGTCTGCCAAGACCCCGGACGCGCTGGCTGAGATGCAAGAGCAGCTTTTTGACGCGCTAGAGCAGCCCAACGCGCCGCACTTAGCCGATGTCGCCTATACGCTACAGGAAGGACGCGCCGAATTTGAATACCGTCAGGCCGTGGCCGGATCTGATCGGGCAGAGGTGGTGAAAGCCCTGCGCGCGGCCCCGGTCGTGCGCAAACCAGTATTGCAGGGGAACCCGTCGGTTGCCTTCATGTTTCCGGGTCAGGGCTCTCAATACCCGGGCATGGGCAGTGGGCTGTATCGGTCCGAACCGGAATTTGCCCGGTGGATTGATCGGGGTGCGGAAATCCTGCGACCTGTTCTTGGTCTGGACGTCAAGACCATGCTTTGCTTTGGCGATCCCGACGATCAGGATCTAGCGCGCGCGCTGCGCGAAACCCGACTGACGCAGCCCGCTTTGTTCTTGACCCAATACGCCTGCGCACGTTTGTGGATGGATCGCGGAGTAGTCCCGGCGGCGATGATCGGGCACTCGGTTGGTGAGTTCACGGCGGCGGCAATTGGTGGCGTGATGGACTTTGAAACCGGCCTGTCGATCATCGCGAAACGTGGGCAGTTGATGCAGGATCAGCCCGAGGGCGCGATGTTGTCGGTTCGTGCGCCGCTTGACGAACTTGAGGCGCTTTTGGACGGATCTGTCGATATCGCTGCGTGCAACGCGCCGCGCCTGAATGTGCTGGCAGGGGATTTTGACGCGATTGCCACGATGGAGGATCGACTGAAGGCAGCCGACATACCCTGCACGCGCCTGCACACGTCTCATGCGTTCCATTCGCGCATGATGGATCCGGTTTGCGACACACTGAAAATCACGATTTCAGATTTTACGTTGCGACCAACGCAAATTCCTTATGTCAGCTGCGTCACTGGCGACTGGGTCACCGACGGTGAATGCACCGATCCGGACTATTGGGCCAATCAAGCACGGGCTGCTGTAAACTTTGGTGTGGCTGTCTCTAAACTTGCGACCGACGAACCGATCGCTTTGCTTGAAGTCGGTGCGGGGAACACGCTTTCGGCATTCAGTGCGCAAACCTTGTCCCGTGACGCATCAATTGCGATCGTTCAATCCCTGCCGGACCATACAAGGCAGCAAACCGACGAAGTAGCGATGGCAACAGCAATGGGCCGGCTGTGGAGCAGCGGTGTAACCGTGGAGTGGGACAAACTCGGCCCGCGCAGCAACAGACGTGTGCCACTGCCCACCTATCCGTTCCAGCGCAAACTGCATTGGGTGGATGCACCCGCACCAACGAAAATTGAGCCGCAAATCGCTGTCGCCACTCAGCACCCGATTCCAGTAAATTCTGTTTCCAGTTCCAGTGAGATATCCACAGTGTCAAATTCTACTCCTGCTAATCCGATTGACCGCAAACCGCGTTTGACCGACGAAATTCTGGCCATTTTGAGCGATGTGTCAGGTGAAGATCTTGGGCCGGACGATGCGTCGGCTACCTTTTTGGAACTTGGATTTGATTCACTATTTCTTGGGCAAGTCACGCAGCGCCTAAATGCGGACTACGGGGTCAATCTGACATTCCGTCAGTTGCTGTCCAATCACCAGTCAACCGCAGCTGTGGTGGATTATCTGGATAACTTCATGCCGGTTGAAACTGTTGTTTCGGAACCTGACCCGGTTATTCCGGCACCGCCTGGTGAAGCAGCGCCTGTCGCTCCTATGGCCGCAGCAACTTTGATCGAAGGTGCACTGCCGCCCAGCGATGGATCCGTTGCCTCAGTCCTGCAGGCACAGCTTTCTGCGATGCAGACGCTGTTTGCTCAGCAGCTTCAGATGCTGTCCAAGGTTCAGACAACAGCATCGGCAAATGCTGCCAGCGTGACACCGGCCCCACCCGCGACGCAAACCAAGGCCGTCGCCAAAGCGTCTAATGAGCCCGAGGTTAGTTCCGGATTTTCGATCGGGCGCGCGACCAACGTATCCGGCGGAGAATTGTCGCCTGAGCAACTGGCTTTTGCGAAGGACCTTGCAACCCGTGTCAGTGCGCGGCACGCCAATTCCAAGGACTACGTTCAGAGATACAGGCATGTCATGGCTGATCCACGGTCGGCTGCGGGTTTCCGTTCCGAGTGGAAAGAGATGGTGTTCCCGATTGTCGGCGACCGATCGAAAGGCGCGCGGATTTGGGACATCGACGGGAATGAGTTCATCGATCTGGTCAACGGATTTGGGCAAACGGCGTTTGGCCATTCTCCGGACTTTGTTGTCGAAGCTGTGGCCAAGCAGATGGAGCGTGGTTTTGCGATTGGCCCCCAAAGTGATCTGGCCGGTCCGGTGGCAGAAAGATTCGCGAAAATCGTAGGCCACGAGCGAGCGACCTTCTGCAATACAGGCTCCGAGGCGGTGATGGCCGCCATGCGTTTGGCCCGCGCCGTCACAGGTCGGGACCGCATTGTTGTCTTCGGCAACGACTACCACGGCCAATTTGACGAGGTTCTGATCAAAGGCAAAAGCCGGGGCGGTGACAACCCCGCGGCGCTGCCCATTGCGCCTGGCATCCCGCGATCCAGCCTGTCCAACATGGTTGTGCTGCCCTATGGTGCTGCAGAAAGCGTCACGTGGATCCGCGAAAACATCGACGATATCGCAGCCGTTATCGTTGAGCCGGTGCAAAGCCGACATCCCGAACTTCGTCCAAAAGACTTTGTGCGCGATCTACGCGAGATCACGGGTCAAAACAGTACGGCACTGGTGTTTGACGAGGTTGTCACCGGTTTCCGTGTTGGCCCCCGAGGTATGCAGGGCGACTGGGATATTCATGCGGACATGGCAACCTATGGCAAGGTGATCGGGGGCGGTATGCCCATTGGAATGCTGGCCGGTTCCGCCCGGTTCATGGACGCACTGGATGGTGGCATGTGGCAATACGGCGACGACTCGGTGCCCGAGGCGTCTCCGACCTTCTTTGCGGGAACATTTGTGCGCCATCCATTGGTGGTCGCTGCGGTCGATGCCACACTGGATCACATCGAAGCGCACGGCCAGGAGCTGTGGCAAGCCACGGCCGCACGCACAGCCAAGGCCGTCGATCAAATGAACGACATTCTCGAGGCACGCGATCTGCCGCGCTTACTGGAAACGTATTCCAGCTGGTTCGTTCCGAACTTGACGGATCACGATCCAAACGCAGCGCTGTTCTTCCCGCTGATGAGGATGGCGGGTATTCACCTGCAGGTTGGCTATCCAGGCTACTTTACGACGGCCCATACCGAAAAGGATTTCGAGGCGGTTGTGGCTGCGTTCGAAAGCAGCATTGATACGCTCAGATCTGTCGGGATCCTGACCAGCGATGGCGAAGCAATAGCCGCCCGGCCTGCGCCCAAAGCCGGATCGCCGACGAAGGCTATCCCGTTGACCGAAGCGCAGCGAGAAGTCTGGATGACCAGCCAACTTGGCGCGCGCGCCTCTTGCAGTTTCAACGAGAGCACATCTCTGCGACTCCAGGGACCGCTGGACTCAGCGGCGCTGCAGCACGCGTTGAACAGGGTGATCGAACGACATGACGGGTTGCGCATGGTCTTCGCCAAAACCGGAGAAACCTTTGACATCCTCGATCCGTTCGAATTGCCGATTGTATTAGAGGATCTGAGTACGCAGACAGATCCCCAAGCGGCTTTAAATGACCTTCTGAAACGGGATTCGTCGACTGAGATCGACTTGATTTCTGGGCCGCCTTTGCGCGCCTTTCTTGCCCGGTTGTCCCAAGAAGAACATGTGCTGGTGATTAACGCGCATCACATCGTGTGCGATGGGTGGTCGTTTAATGTGCTGGGTTCGGATCTGGCGGCGTTCTATGCCGAAAAGGTTACCGGCACACCTGCTTATCTGGCACCGGCACCCTCGTTTGCTGCCTATGCGGTTGCGCATGCCAGCACGCCAGTGCCCGCAGCAACACGGGCCTACTGGCAAGAGCAATTTACAGAAGCGGTTGAGCTGCCGGAAATCCCAACCGATCGGCCCCGACCTGCCATCAAAACCTTCGCCGGCGCGTCATGCACGGCCTTCATACCAGGGGACATCTCCCAGACCGCGCGAAGGGCTGGTGCTGCGCATGGGTGCACATTGTTTGCCACCCTGTTCGCGTCGCTGCAGATCGTGTTCGGCCGCGTGACAGGGTCGCACGATATTGTCTTGGGTGTACCGACCGGCGGTCAGACGTTGCTGGAAAACAGTGATCTGGTTGGTCATTGCGTGAATTTCCTGCCCATCCGCACCGTTCAAAACCCAACCGCCCCGACGGCTGAGTTTCTGTCGCAGGTGCGCGACAAAGTCATGAATGCATTCGATCATCAGGAATACACGTATGGTACGCTTGTGCGGGACCTGGATATTGAACGCACGCTGAACCGCCTTCCATTGACCGAGATCCAATTCAACCTCGAGCGCTTAGGCGAAGCCGTTGAGATGGGACCACTGAGGGCAACCATGTCGCCCAACCCCAAAACAGCTGCGAATTTCGATTTGTTCTTCAATGTGGTCGAACGTAGCGACGGCTTGCGTGTTGACGTGGACTACAATGCCGACGTTTTTGACGAAGACACAGTCCTACGGTGGATCGGGTATTTTGAAATGGTCCTGTCCGGCTTGGCCACTGATACCGCGCGGCCTTTGTCCGAGATCGCAGTTCAGCCCGCCGAAGAATGCGACTGGATGCTGGAAACCGTCAATCAGACGGCCGAGGACTTGCCGCCGTCGCTGACACTGCACGAGCTTATTTCTGGGACCGCTAAAGCCCGTGGTGACGCGATCGCGGCCGAGGACAATGTCGAAAAGCTCACTTACAGCGAACTGGATCGGCTGAGCGATGCGATTGCCGCTGATATTCAGGCGCATGTGCATGGGTCCGACGGCCGCGTCGCAGTTGCAATGACTCGCTCGGTGCGGTGTTTGGCGGCTTTGCTTGGCGTTTTGAAAAGCGGCAACGCCTATGTCCCCATCGATTATGCCCAACCGGCGTCCCGGTTGCGTATGATCCTTGAAGCGGCAGATGTGGCAGCGATCCTGCATGATCAACCAGTGCTGCCAGAGTTTGCGCGCGACCTTGATCTGACCGAGCTCCAATTTGACCAGATCAAACCAGGTGGCGTTCCGGCTGTGATAAGGGATCAGGCCGATCCGACCGCCTATGTGATTTTCACATCAGGTTCGACCGGTACGCCCAAAGGGGTCGAGATTGGCCACCGCTCAGTTATCAACTTACTGACTTCGATGGCGCACGAGCCCGGTTTCGATCAGAACTCGGTGATGTTGTCTGTGACGACCACAATGTTTGATATTTCAGTGTTGGAACTGTTCCTGCCCTTGCTGCAGGGTGGCCGGGTTGTGATCGCAGCGCAGCAAGATGTATTAGGCGGCTTCCCGTTGGTCGAACGTCTAAAACGTGGCGATGTCACGCATATGCAGGCCACACCTACCCTGTGGACCATGTTGCTGGAGGCCGGACTGCAACCGGGCAGTGACTTGACCCTACTGGCAGGTGGCGAGCCCCTGCCCGCGGATCTGGCGGAAAAACTTCTGGCCAATGGCGCCGACCTCTGGAACGTGTATGGCCCGACTGAAACGACCATCTGGTCGGCAATCTCTTCAGTTAAGCCCGATGGGCCGATCACCATCGGCCATCCGATAGCAAACACCGAGTTGCATATTCTGGGTGCCGATAATTCGCCGTTGCCGATCGGAGCAGTCGGAGAGCTGAACATTGGTGGCGCAGGTCTTGCCAAAGGGTATTTCCGACGGGACGACTTGACCCAGACCGCCTTCCGGGACGTGACGCTGAACGGGCGGTCGCGCAAACTCTACAAAACCGGCGATCTGGCCCGCCGTCTTGCTGATGGCACGATCCAGGTTCTGGGACGCAATGATGGTCAGATCAAGCTGCGTGGATTCCGTATTGAACTGGGCGAGATCGAGGCCGCGATGCGGGCAATCACTGGCGTTCAGGCTGCCGCTGCCGCGTTGCGACCATCACCGCGCGGAGACGCTCAGTTGGTTGGATACATCGTGGCCGCGCCTGGGCAAGAACCCAAACCCGCGCAGCTGAACGATGCATTGGCGGATCGTTTACCCAACTATATGGTGCCGTCGGCTTGGGTGTTCCTACGCAGCTTGCCCAAAACCGGCAATGACAAGCTGGACCGAAAGGCGCTGCCCGATCCTGATGTGAAGGCAACGGTGACGGCCCTACATACCGAACCCAGCACGCCAACCGAAAAGAAGATGGCCAAAATCTGGGAAGCTGGATTGGAGATAGAGAATATCTCGACCTCGCAGACCCTGTTTGCCCTTGGCGCGGATTCTCTGACCGTGTTCCGGATTGCAGCACGCATGATTGACGCTGAACTGAATGTCGAAGCGCGGCACCTTTTGGAGTACCCCTCGATTGCGCGTCTTGCCGCATTTGTAGACAGCCGGACCGAGGATGACAGCGCGCCACGCAAACCGTCCCTTAAATCCTATCGGCGCGGCGCGCGGCGCGGGCTTTAATCGGGCGCAATGGGATTATTGGGGTTTTTGAATGACCGGACCCGAAATTTTGATCCGTCGGGTAGTAAAGCCGTCCCCCTTGGGGCCGGTCGGAGCGATTTCGAAGTCGAGGACATCGCCGGACTGCAAGTCCAAAGTGATTTTGGGCAGAGTATAGCGGCCCTGTGTGACGTCGACTTCTTTCAGCACAGAGTCGTTGTGGCGGATGACCAAACGCGACGGCTCTGTTTCTGCCGAGGCTTGCCACCAGCCGCTGATAGTGTGCGGGCCAGCAGTCTCGGCTGTGAACTGTTCAATGGCTGAATAAGGTTCTTCATTGAACCGGGCTGTTGTAATGCCGTTATAGCCGATACTCAGTGGGGACAAATCGGGGGCACCGCGAAAGCTGGGCCATCTCCAGTCGATGATTTCCAGAGGAACGACCCCGATGTCTGGACGCCGTGCAAAATAGCTCCAAGGTGGTTGGTTGAACTGGTATTGCGTATCCGCAAGGTTGCCCGGCGACGTCAATCGAACCTTAAGACCTTGTCCGGTGATGACCACCGGGATATCGGACAATTCGGAAATGGGGTCAATCGGTCGACCTCTTGTGTCGAAGTATTCGGCTGGGCCAGTTACTTCGATTTCCGCCCCGCTGCCCCAAGCCACGAAGCCATTCCCGCCCTCTCCGAACTCATAGACGTGGGCCGTGTCCGTCAAGTCGCGGGCGGCGGGGCGTCCAAGGGGCAGAAGCGTTCCTTGCAACAATTCAAACGCATCCGCGGCGGGTTTGCGATTTTGGGCGCTCTCGTCCAGCAACCCCATGTTTGGCCACCACTCCTCGTCCAGCAGCGCGTACCAATAGGCATCGGTGACGCCGGATGCTGCTAATTGCGAGACCATCTTGACCATGTAGTCCGGTGCATCATCAGGATCGTCAAACCAGTGGCCGAACTCGGTCACATAAATTGGACGCGCGCCGCCGTATTCCTGCATCAATAATGTTAATCGACTCAGCTCGATCAGCAGGGTATCGGGGTTGTCCCGATAGGGATGAACCGAAATTGCATCGCAAGATTCCAATCCGCCGCTTTCAAAAAAACCTCGGTAAAATCCGATGGCAATCGTGTTCAAACCCGAGCACATGATGCGGGCTGTGGGATGATCCTGATCCAGCCGGTCGCGGATCGCGCGAACCAATGCAGCAAAATAGGCGGGCGGGTCCTCGGTAAATGGTCCACTGACGAAATCATCGGCGTTTACTTCGTTGCCGATTTCGATCTGCACATTATCCACGCCATAATGGCTAAAGATTGCGCTGATCCAGGCCGCCATCGCTTTGCGACCTTCGTTGCTGTGTGGGGTGTCCCCATTGTCATAAAGCGGATTGGTGTCCGTGATGACGATCAAGGGCGTCATGCCCTGCTTGATGATCGGCAACATGTAGCTGTCGGCCACATCAAAACTGTAAACACCCGGCTGCCTCTCAGCCGTGGCCCACCCGATTTCGTCCCGCAAATGCGTGGCACCCATGTCACGGGCAAGGCGGATCGACGAATTGGCCCATCCCTGCTCCATATGAGTCTGAACGCCCAAGTGAAACGGTTCGTCTTCGGCAATTGCCGCGCTGACTAGCCATAGAGAAGGTATTACGGCACGCCAGTTCATTCTGCACCACTCCAGTCCATGACGATCTGGTCGCCGGAAACGCTCAGGTGATGCATACCGCTGACCCCTGGCCTGTCATCAGGCGTGAATTGCCGGACAAGGCGTTCTTCGTACCCGGTTTCGTCCAGACGCAGGATTTCCATAATGTTCAGGCCATAGCCATATACGCCATGGCTGTTGTTCTGGGATGGTCGGAACAACCGGTCCCCCTGTCGGATAACAGATCCCGCATTTCGTGCGGATTCAGAGCCAAATACGACTGGGTTATCCGGGTGAGGAGTGATCCTGCCCAAGTCCGGCCCGTCGATTTCAAAAAGGTAGAGCTCGCTCGAATGATCCTGAAAGGCATAATGGTCAGACAAATTGGTCAACAGCCACCAGCGCCGGTCATCGTCGCGAAACAGGCTGGATTCAGCCAGAAATTGCCCCTCAAAAGCTGTCGCATGCAGTTCCCATTCGTCTGGAAACCGGGTTGCTCGCCAAATTTCAAGCCGCCGGGCAGATTGCGTTTCGGGCATCATGTAGATGGAGTCTTCGTCCTTGAATACGAAAGGAAAAGACAGGTGGTAAGGGCGCTTTAAGGCGGTGACGGGTTGTTCAAGACAATCCCCGTTCAGGCGCGCGACTTCGATCCAGCCGTTGTGATTGTCGGCATTCATCGCTTCATAAAACACCCACCGGGTTCCTTCATGCTCGAACAGGAACGGGTCGGCCATGACAAATGTGGATCGGGACAGGGCCGTTGCCTGACGTGGATGAAAACCAGAAATGGACCCACTGCTGCTACCCAACTGCCAAAAATGACGGGCTTTGCCGGATCGGGACAGGCGTTCAGACCTGAGTTTGTCTGCAACAACAGACGCAAAGTTGCCTGCGTATGCCCATGCCGAGTCAAATTCTGGCTTTTCAGCCGCGGCTGGAAGCAAGTCATCAGCATCTGGCAGCGACTGATCCTGTGCCAATCCTGCCAACGCATGCATCAAAAACAGGACAGATTTTTCGGCGACAAAGGCCCCGGTCAACGCGGCCCCCGGTTTACGGTTGTAACTTGTTTGCCGCCACAGTTTAAGTGCGGGGTCCTCGTAGGACCGTGTGAGGATATTGACTTCAACCCGCGGGGCGCATGTCGCGCCTAACACCATGGACGCGTTGAACGGATCCGCCATGCCGCCATAGGTCACCGACCATTCGCCAAGCGTCAATTGCGCAAGCTGGTAATCCGTCAACGACACTGGACCAAGGGCCAGAGCAAGCTCTGCCCGGTCCTGCGTATACGGCAAAGCAGCGAGGTAGTCTTCAGCAGGCTGGGTATCGTAGGGCAGGATCCGATGTGCCGCCATCATGTTTTCGGCGAGTTTCACAAGCCGTGTCAGGAACGTACCCGAAGGGTCTTGCCTGTCATCACCTCCAATGATTTGGCCGGTGATTTCAAAGCGCCCGTCGCTCCGCAATCGGTCAATCAGCAACGCCTGCCAGTCTTGCAGGCGTAGCCCTTCCCGAGGCGTGACAAGCGCGATCCGCAGTTGTTTAATCCGCACGGCCGTTGTCCAATCGACCAGCTTTGGCGTCCAGCACTTTGGAAATCTTATCAAACCCTGATCGCATCAGGGAATCCCCATGCCAGCCATTGACCGGGTAAACCGCGGTATCCGCCGACAGCAAATCAGACCACCCCAAGATACCGTCCTTGGGAACCATGGCCTGAGACCGGGTCGTGAAAAGAACTACTTCGCCCTGGTACGGCTGAAACCGATAGGACCGGGTCAAGTCGACCAACACATCGACGGTGTCATCGACCAGCTCGGCAGTGTTGGTTTTTGTCGGTACGAGTTTCAGTGGCGACAGGGCGCGTTGGGCGAAATTATACTGGCCAAGCAGATCCGCCGTTCCGATCTCTCCACGCCATCTGAGGCCCAGGTAGTATCGCAGCCTGCGCATTCGAATAACCCATTTGTCGCGCTTGCGTTGGAATCCGGAAAACTGGTGAACCGCCCCCGGGGCCCAGGTGTCAATCATCGCAACGCAGCGCACAGCCTCGCCCAGTGACTGCAATTGTTGCGCCAGTCTAAGCGCGACACGCCCATCCACGCAAAGCCCGCAGAGCATAATTTCACGCCCGCCATAGCGGCTTTGGACAAGTGATGCGGCGTTTTCAATTGCCGGATCAAATCCCGACTTGGTCAGTGTCGCAAGCTGCGCCTGATGGGCAATTCCCAAATTCGCGACCGCACAATCAGAATAAATCTCGGTGCCCAATGTGTGATAGAGAAACGGTTGGTTGACAGTCAGCAGCACCGGCGCGGAATCCGAGGATGGCTTAAGTTCGGCCATATCCCAGATTTCATTGTACTCCCGAACCGACGGCGTGGGGTCGTGAGACACCAAGGTTGGCTCGATCTGGCTCAGCATGCCTGTCAAACCGTCCAAGGTCGGATCATTCAGAAACGCGTGCAGTGTGGGCCGAGTTCCGAACGTTTCACCCACGCGCGATAGCATTTGCAACGCCAGCACGGAATATCCGCCCAAATCAAAGAAATCACCGTCCACCTGATCAACAGGCAGCGCCAGCATGTCAGACCAAAGCGCCGCGAGGCGAGGTTTTATCGTGTTGGGCGGCGGCACGGGCTTTGCAAACCCCACTGTGGTGTCAACCTTCAGAGGTTCTGAATTTTTCTGGGGCGAACGAACAGACGCTATTGCCGAAATCGGCGCCGTATCGCGCTGCATCAGGGCTTGGAAAATCTCTAGCAATAGGTCGCAAAAAGCCTGAACCGTGGCCTCGTCGAACAAATTCGCGTTGTAATCAACCATCATGCACCAACCCGAGTTGCGCCCGACGATGTTGAAGTTGAGGTCGTACAAGGTACCGGGTGAATGTGATGGAATCGATACCAGTTCAATGTCACCATAGGCGCGTTCTTTCAGAAAAGCGCGCTGGAGGTTGAACATGATTGAAACTAAAGGGATCCTCAAAGGGTCCCTGGGCGGGTTCAACGTTTGCACCAACTTGTCGAATGGCAGTGTCTGGTGGGCAAGAGCACCGTTCACGATATCGCGGGTTGCCCGGCTGTGATCAATCAGGGACTTGTGTGCATCTACATCGGCACGCATGACAATCGGGTTGGTGAAGATCCCAATCAACGGTTCCAGATCAATTTCCATCCGACCGGCAACCTGAATGGCAAAGCTAACGCCGCTGCGCCCGGAAAACCGCTCGAGTGCGGCGCTAAATGCTGATACTCCCAACGCAAAGACCGAGGTTTCCAGTTCTTTCGCTGTTTCCGCGAGTTTGGCTTCAAAATCGTCGGGCAGGTCTTTGGTCAGCGACCGGTTATTGGGCTCGGCGGCCACACGCGGATGATCAAGCGGAAGCTCGAAATACTCCATTCCGCGCAGAGTCTTCCGCCAATAGGCAATTTCTTCATCCATGGCACCGCTGGCTTCGTAATCTGCAAGCCACATCGAATAGTCACCGTATTGCAGGGGCAGGTCTGGCAGGTCTGGTGCTTGCCCAGCCAGCAGCGCCTTTAGATTGGTTCCTAACTCATAACCCAGCACCCCGATCGAGAACCCATCGAACACGCTATTATGCACTGAAATCAGTAAAGCCGCGCGATCAACCTCTAACGGGACCATCGCAACACGAAACAAACATGGCGTAGATAGGTCGAATGGTTCTTCAGCGTGTGCAATCGCAATCGAGTCAATTCGCGCGTTGCGATTTTCTGCGGGCACGTTTCGAATGTCGACAAGGTCGAGTTTGAAATCAACATGGGCAACCACTTCTTGCAATGGCTCGCCGTCTTTTTCGACAAAACGCGTGCGAAAGATTTCGTGCCGGTCCACGATTTTTTGAAACGCCGCTTGAACAATGTCGCTTGTCACGGGCCCGTGCACTTCCCAGCGGACGGCCAGATTCAACCCCTTATTTCCGGGGTGTATCTGTTCCATGAACCAGCATCGTTTTTGGGTAACGGACGTTGGAAAAGTCCCAATAATCTGCTGTTGTTGTAATGCTTTCATCGTAAAAAACTCCGCAGTCCCCATTGCCCCGGACACGGAAAAATAAACGTTGCAGGCGTTAGCTGGCAAAACTTTCCAGCGTGCTGCGAACAGGGCAAATGCGGTTACTCATAACTGGTAAAGAGTTTCACCGTGGGGATCACACGAGTCAAACAAAACCGGTCAAATAAAACTTAATAATCGGGGGTCTGCCACGCGATCTGGTATTTTTTGTAGGCAAAACGATCCTGACAGACCACAATAAATCGGTATCATGAATGTCTTGTTATTTAGTTGTAAGCGATTCGATGAGTTGGCTTGAGGGTTTTAGTTTGGCCGTAGTGCGGAAAACCGTGCGTGGCGTTTGCGTGGTTTCTTTTTTTACTAGCGCAGCTTTTGGTGTGGGCGATGCCCAAGCCACCACTCCGGACGGCTATCTGATACATGTCGGCGACGAGCTCGAGCTTGATATACTCGATGACAACGACCCCCCGCAACGTTTCACTGTGGGACGCGACGGTGAGGTACAGTTGCCTTTTATCGGCGGCCTGCAGGTCGCGTCCGTCGCGGTAGGCGAGGCACGAGAGTTGATCAAACGCACCTATGTGCAGCGCGAGATATTCGTGAACCCCTCGGTCGAGTTATCTATCGCCAGTTTCCGACCAATTTCCGTTTTGGGTGACGTTCGAGACCCCGGAAATTTCGACTACCAACCCTTCATGACAGCCGAGCAAGCCGTTGGAATGGCCGGTGGGCCGTCGGTTTCCGCAAACAACGAAGAGGCCCGCGTCCTTGAACGGCGCAACCTGAAGGGGATGTTGAACAGTCTCGAATACGACCTCGCACTGGTCGCTGCACAATACGCCCGTGCGCAGGCGTTGTTGAAGGGGGAGGCCAGCCTCAGCTGGTCCAGCTTGCCCCCAGATCTGCGCCCAGGTGTGAACCGTGAATTGTTTGAAGAGCATAAGGCAAGCGAAGATCAGGTCATTGCCATCGAAACGCAAAACGCAACGGTGCAGCGCACCTCGTTGGCACAAGCCCTCAATGAGGCAGAGAACCAGGTTTCGATCATGCAGGAACGCGAAAAGGTTCAACGCCAAATCGTGAGCGTTTCGAAATTGGAAATGACGAGGATGCTTGACCTTGCCGGGCGTGGCCTGATCCCCAAGTTTGACGTAAGGCGGTTCGAACTGGGTGTTTCGCGCGCTGAAAGCGATCTGTTGGACCAACGCGAAAGGCAATCCGAGGCGATGATGGAACGGGCCTCGTTGGAAGGGCGTCTGTCCCAGTTCGACTCGGATCTCGAACAGCGGCGTCTGACCGAAACCCAGAGATATTGGAGTGAGATCAACAAGTTGATTTCTAACCGGGAATCGATCGAAGACCGGCTGGCGCTTTTGGATCAGTGGATGGCGGCTGCCTCTGGCCTAGAGACAGAAGTGTTGTTGGAATATCAGGTGCGGCGGCGCGAAAGTGGTGGAGTTCGAAAGCTAAACCTTGAACCTGATGATGAATTGTCACCGGGCGATCTGCTGGTCATCGTGATGAAGCCGCCCGAAATGTTGGGTGATCCGCAATGAATCTACGTAGAAACCCGGCCCACCCAGGAGCGCACGAAGCCCAGATTCCTACTAAAGTCGATCCCGGCTTTTTCGCATATCAGCCAATCGACGTGATGTACCTGTTCACCATACTGCGAGTGAATGCACGTTTGATTGCGGCAGTTGCGATTGGCTGCGTGATTGCAATGTACATCTACCTGCTGTTTGTTCCACCGGTCTACACGGCCTATTCACAGGTCATTCTGGACACGCGCGAAGAAAGCATCTCGCCCGCGGAAGACGTGATTTCGGACCTGAACATCAACAGTTCAGTACTGGCTGGAGAGGTTGTGACCATCCGGTCGAATGTCCTGATTGGCAAAGTGGTCGATGAACTGGGACTGTTGAACCATCCCCAATACGACCCACGCCAGCCGCGCCGTGAAGATCCGTTTTCACTGGCCAAACGTCTCATTCGGGGGGATGATCCTGCCCATGTCAAAGCGGCCACCATGTCCGAGGACATTCTGCGTTCAATGGTCGTTGATAAACTGCGCAAGGATTTGACGGTCAAGCAGATCGGTGTCTCATATGTGATTGGGATCAGCTTTCGGAATATCAATCCGGTACTGGCTGCCGATGTCGCGAACGCGATCGCAAATCAATACATCGAAAGCCAGCTTGATGCGAAATTGGACGCCACGCTACGCGCCAATTCCTGGCTGTCGGACAGGCTGGCCGAGCTGAGCAGTCAGTTAGAAACCGCCGATGCCGCGGTTGTCGATTTCAAGGCCAAGATGATCGACGTCGCCGATGGCAACGAAGAAAATATCAATCAACTTTTGGCCGAACTCAATACCAGGCTGGTCGGCAGTGCGACCGAGCGCGCTGATGCAGAGGTGCGGCTGACTCAGGTCGAGGCCTTGCAGTCGAATGGGGGTTTGCAGGCGGTGTCAGATGTCGTGACCTCACCGTTGCTGGAGACATTGATTCGACAACGGGCGGAATTGACCGCGTCTCAAGCGCAATTGGCAAGCACGTTGGGCCGCAAGCACCCGGACATGGTGCGTATTAAGGCCCAAATTGCAAACACAGACAGAACGATCGACACCGAATTGCAGAGACGCATTGAAGAAATGCGGGGCGAAGTCATCGTGACCACGAACCGCGAGGCCGCGTTGCGCCAACAAATCGCTGTGGTTTCCGAGAGAGCGGATTCTTTGGCCAAGGCATCGGTTCGGTTGAGCCAGTTGGAACGCGCGGCGAACGCAACACGTCTGGTATATGAAAACTTCCTGTCCCGGTTCAAGGAAACCAGCGCACAGGCAGATTTTCAACTGCCCGAGGCGCGGGTCATCGGCCGCGCCGAGGTACCGACTGTTCCATCCGGGCCGCGCAAGACGCTTCACATCATCGTGGCTTTTGTGTTCGGTTTGTCCGCCGCAACCGGATTTGTCTTCCTGCGCAATCTCATCCGAGCGCCGGTCAATACGGCCAACGAGTTGCAGGAGCTGACCCACCGCCGCAACCTGGCCCTGCTTCCATATGTTCGCCACTTTGGCAACAAGTACAAATGGCTGCGTAATGAACTGTCGGGCGCCGAGTATTCATCATTCATGGAGAATGTCCGAACCGTTCGGACCAGTCTGTTTGGGCTCAGCAAGACACGTCAGCCCAAAGTAATTATGGTGACGTCTTCTCTTCCTGCTGAGGGGAAATCATCGCTATGTTGCGCATTGGCGCGGACGATCAGCGCAACCAATTCATCGGTGCTATTGCTGGATGCAGATTTGCGTCATCCCGATGTGCGCAAAGCACTGGCACTGCCTTCTGCGGGCGCGTGTCTGGTCGGCTACCTGAACGGTGAAGAAAAACTGAAGGACTTGCCGGTTCATTCCGAATTGGCGGGTGCTGATGTGATTTCGCCTTTAGTGGAATGCGCCAACGCCGCCGATTTGTTATCGTCCAATTTGTTCACCGGTTTGTTGAACCGCATGCGCTCGCGTTACGACGTCGTGATTGTAAACGCGCCGCCTGTCCTTCATTTGTCCGACGCGGTGTTGCTGACCAAGCACGTCGATACAACGATCTTCACTGTGCGCAGCGGCAAAACCCCCTCCAAGGTCGTGCGAAACTCGATCATACGGCTTGAGGAAAACGGCGAGCCGGTATTCGGCACCGTGATGAGTATGGTTCGCCGCGGCGATGCAGCAGCGCGTGATCTTGGAACGTATTCCTACAAATACAATTACTAAAACAGGTTTTCGTCAAAAAGTGCGTTTATGAAGGTTGCCATTGTACACTACTGGCTGGTTGGAATGCGCGGGGGCGAGCGCGTGTTGGAAGAGTTGGTGAAACTCTATCCGCAGGCGGATCTTTTCACCCATGTCGCGGATCGCCAAAAACTGTCTGACCTGCTGAATGATCGCCCGATTACAGAAACCTTCATTGCAAAGCTGCCTGGTGCACGGAGACATTACCAAAAGTACTTGGGGCTCATGCCGCGTGCTCTCGAAGAACTGGACTTGTCCGGGTACGATCTGGTTATTTCGTCTGAGAGCGGTCCGGCCAAAGGTGTTATTGTCCCGCCTGGCACACCCCATATCTGTTATACCCACTCGCCGATGCGATACATTTGGGATCATTACGGTGCCTATCGCGCGCGGCTGTCCCGGCTTGAACAGATGTATTTTTCACACCTGTCTCACCGGCTTAGAATGTGGGATGTGAGCTCGGCCGCGCGTGTCGACCAATTTATTGCAAACTCCAGTTTCGTAGCCCAACGCATTCGCCGCTATTACCACCGCGAAGCGCAAGTTGTGCACCCGCCCGTTGATCTGACGTCCTATCACCTGCCCAACCAAGTGGCCGAGCGCGGGCACTATCTTTTTGTTTCTGAACTTGTGCCTTACAAGAAGGCGGACTTGGTGGTTGAAGCGTTCCGGGGGCTGGACCGGCCATTACTGGTTGTCGGAGACGGCGAACAACGCACCGAGCTTGAGCGGAACCTGCCACCCAACGTACAACTATTGGGCCGAATATCCGCCGAAGCGCTGCCGGGCCTTTACCAATCGGCCAGAGCATTGATTTTCCCGGCCGAGGAAGATTTCGGCATCGTTCCAGTCGAAGCCATGGCCTGCGGCACGCCGGTGTTGGCCTATTCACGCGGCGGTGTGCGCGACAGTGTTATCGACGGACGCACCGGTTTGTTTTTTGAGGATCAGTCGACGGCCTCAATAGCGGACGCAATCAAACGGTTCGAAGCAGCACAATTCGACCCGTTGGATATCAGCAAACATGCAAGCGGTTTCGGGGCTGACCGGTTTCGCCGGGAATTCTCGAGTGTTACAGATACGGTTCTGAGCGATTTGGCCCAGTGAAGGAGTTGGTAATGCGAACAAGCCATGATGAATTGAATTCGCCCCGGCAGCACAACTTCGACGCACATTACCGAGGTAAAATCGAATAAAGTTGTGTGATCGCGCACATTCTGTGTTCAGTTTGAGCATGTCTATAGGCGGGAAATTGGAGTTCGCTCGTGCCCCAGATTGACATTTGGCAATGGTCACTGGATGTCCCCGAGGCTCAGAGCCTCCGTCTCAGCCAGTGCCTGTCGGATGATGAAATCCAGCGCGCGAACCGTTTTGTGAAACCACGCGACAAACGCATGTATATAGCGGGCCGGGCCAGGTTGCGCGAAATCCTTGGGCAATACCTTGGTCTCGGCGCGGGGTCAGTCACGTTTGAATATGGCCCAAACGGAAAACCGATGTTGAAGACCGGGCCGGAGTTCAACCTCAGCCATTCTGGTGGTCGGGCAATTCTGGCTGTTTGCGAACAGACCAGTCTTGGGATAGATATCGAGAAGATAAGACCAATCGAAGAGGCGGTAGCAAGACACCATTTTTCCCCAGCCGAATACGCTGAGTTGTCAGGTCTGCCGCCGTCCAGTTGGCTGCAGGGTTTCTTTCAGTGTTGGACCAGAAAAGAAGCGGTCTTAAAGTTGCTGGGCCACGGTTTGTTTATGCCGCTCGACACTTTCGATGTGACACTCGCTCCTGATGGCCCCGTACAGCTAACCCGGATCGAAGGGGATAGCCCAGCACGGTGGTCATTGGTGCATCTCGCGCCAACGTCGGGTTGGGTTGGAGCGTTGGCCCTGCGGGATGTTGTTGAACCACTTAAGTTGGTTTGGCAGGAAGCCGATTAAAACTCCGCCTGGAGACTGCAAAAAGAAACCCATACTAGTAACCTGTCCCAATCCGGAATGCGTCGAGATCGCGTGAGTGACGCCCGAAACCTCCTAACCGCTACAATCTGGGGACGCGAAAAGTACTCGCTAACTCAGCCTAATCCGGCTTTTCGGGCTCGCGTTAGCGCTCTTGCCGCACGTAGCTTTCCACGACCGATTTCGGAGTTGTGCGGCCAGACATGGCGAAAACAGCTGAAAATTTTTCTTGATCTGTGTCCCTGAGGGCGGTGATGCTCAATTATCTGATGATAAGATTAATTGAACCAGACGGATTTAAACACAGTTTCGCGTATCCCTGATTGCGCGCTGAAACCGTGAGCGAGGACCAAAATGGCTGTCTTTCCTGCAGCAGCCGCGTTTTTGTTGCTGTGGCTTTGGCTTAGCATAAAAAATGTCGATAACGGCATCCTGATGGCCATTGCGGTGATCCCGTTTGGCATGTTCGCGGCTCTGGTTGTAGGAGATCTGTCCATCATCATGGCCAATCTGCTGGCCATCTTTTCGGTCGCACTCTTGGTGTTGCGCCGACTAGCAAGTGCCTCGCCCGCCGAACATCTGTCGCTTCCGACGCCCGGTCTCTTCCTGTTGATTTTTGCATTGTATTCTGCCTTTTCGGCGCTGGTTCTGGTGCGGCTTTTTCAAGGAAGCTTTTCGGTCTTTCCCATGAACGTCACCTTCGACGGGCCGCAAGTCAGCAACTTCTTCTCCTCTGTTATGGTTCCGCTGCAGACCTCAAGTTCGAACATCGCGCAGGCGTTTTATATATTGCTGTCCTGTGCTTTTTTTCTGGCGACATTGGCCGTTGCCAGACGGAGGGGCGTAGAATTTGTCGAAATTGGATTGGTTTGGGCCGCTTCGTTGAATGCTATTTTGGGGTTGTTTGACTTTCTGCAGGCCGATGCAGTGCTCAGCATTTTCAGGACAGCAGACTACGCCCTTCTAAACGAGCAAACCGTGATCGGAGGCTTTGGCCGGGTGATTGGGGGTTATTCCGAGGCGTCCAACTATGGCGCGGCCTCGGCCGCATTCTTTAGCTATTTCCTGATGTCCTATCTGATTGTCAGAAACAAAAGTCATGGTGTGTTGGCCGTGGCCAACTTGCTGGGTGCCCTGCTTGCCGTATCTAGTACAGGTGTGTTGGCTATCGCTGGTGGCGTGTTTTTTGTCCTTCTTCATTTCAGAATGTTCCTTGGGTTTAACATGTCCCGCGTATTCGGGCATTTTCTGGTTTTAGGATTGTCGGCACTGACGATCTTTGTGAGTGCATCTTTTTTGTTCCCGTCTGTCGCCGATGGTGTTTCGAACGTTTTGGATCAGTTGCTCTTTTCCAAACTTGACACTTTGTCCGGTCGAGAGAGAGGAGCCTGGTCAGCAAGTGCGTTGAACGCGTTTGTGCAAACTTGGGGGTTAGGGGCTGGCGTGGGATCACTACGCGGCAATGGCCTTGGATCGGTTCTTTTGGGAAGCGTTGGACTTGTCGGTACGGCGGCATTTGCGCTGTTTCTTGTTAGTGCCATTGGTTCGCCAATCAGCGGAGCTGATCGCAGCACTTTGCGGCTGTATTGTGCTGGCCGTGTCTGCGCGCTGACCTTGATGACTGCCATGCTGGTTTCGGCAACCACACCGGACCCGACGCTTTTCCTGATGGCCGTCACAGCGTTGTGCGTCGCTGCACGTGAACGCGCATATGGGCTCTATTTGTCAAACCCACAGACTCAGCTAGATACTGCGCACTCAAGCCGCATGTGATTCTGCCTCACCGCTACAGTGCCCACTCCACCTGCAAAACTGTTTCCGATTGTGCGACAGATATACAATTAGCCTCAAGTTACCCACAGGCTTTCTAACCCCACCAACTGTTTTTTTAAAAAAGTTGCGACGCAGGCCGAGAATCTTCTATACAATAACGTTATTAAGTTTCTTTCTGCGAACCGTCGTTTTCGGGTAGCAGTTGCGTGTATAGTGTTAGCGATTGGCTGTGTTATGGAATCTGATTTTCATCGGGGGGCGGGCATTGATGCTTCGCAGTCCCGAAGTTCCAAATCTGACATACAGCACAAAAATGGGGATGGTTGGTACGGCTTGGTAAAGTCGTTGTTCGACCGAATTTTCGCGTTTTCTGCGCTGGTGTTTTTTGCGCCATTCATTGCGCTGATCTCATTGGCAATCTTAATATCGGATGGCAAGCCGGTCTTTTTTGCACATAAGCGTATCGGACGAGATGGAAAGCAGTTCAACTGCCTAAAGTTCCGTACCATGGCTCGAGACGCCGAAGACCGCCTTGCCAGGATACTGGATTCAGATCCAAAGGCTCGTGCGCAATGGGAAGCTCAGCAAAAGTTGGATGACGACCCGCGAATTACGACCATCGGTGAGTTCTTTCGCAAAACCAGCTTGGACGAGCTTCCGCAATTTTGGAATGTGATCAAAGGCGATATGGCAATTGTCGGACCGCGCCCGATCGTTGCGACCGAAGCTACGCACTATGGCGATCATTTTGACGATTACTTGTCCGTCAGGCCAGGCATTACGGGGCATTGGCAAGTCAACGGTCGCAGCAAAACAACTTATTCGGAACGGGTGGCCATGGATGTCGATTACGTACGCAACAGGTCTTTTCCGCGTGACATGGCAATCATCATAAAAACCATCAAAGTGATTGTGATGGCTGACGGAGCGCAATGACACTCGTGCGCCCGATCAAAGGAATACGAATAGACCGACGATCAACCAGAATAGGAGACAGCCACCGACTACCAGCCTTCTCAGCAGCTTTGGTGAGGAAGATTCAATCAGGTTAGCAAGGGTGAAACGCAATGGTTTACTCTCGTGAGTGAGTGTCATCTGCTGTGCTCGATTTTTGTTTTTCATGATTATCTCCACCGCTACGCGGAGTCAGATTTCCTGTCAATATCGCAGGTTGAGTGGGTTAAATATCGGCAAAACTTCGTCCAAACTTGGAAAATTTGATGCTAGTTAGCGTTTCCATTTCAGCTAAAGAATTTGCCGAAGAAGAGACGGCGGCTCCTTTTGATGTGGCGCGAATGGTGTTTGTGGGTAAAAAAAGAGTTAGTCCAATCTGCGTGTACGACAAGTGGGTGATGCCACCTCAGCGGGTTTTCGCCATTGTTTCGTGTTCAAAAACCCACTCGCCACATCACCTATTTCAACGATGACCAGACGAACCCCCAGCCGAGTTGTGATCCTGAGCGATTTTTCAAAGGTTCGCGGGGGGGCCTCAAAACTGGCCGTATTGCAGGCGACGCTGCTTGCGGAACAAGGTATTCCAGTCACCTACTTTTGCGGTGATGAGGGTCATCAATTACCTCCCGGTGTCGAGGTGGTAGCCATGGCCAGGCAACGTTTACTGGATCAGTCAAAGCTATCCGCTGCCGTTTCCGGGATTTGGGACCGGGCAACTCAAACGCGGATGGCCGCGTGGATTGCGCGGCACGATCGCCCGGACACGATCTATCATATTCACGGTTATCATCAGACCTTGTCACCTTCGGTCTTGTGGCCTCTCAAAAAAGTCGGGCCCCGAACGGTGATGCACGCCCACGACTATTTTTTAAGTTGCCCCAACGGCGCGTTTTTCGACTTTCGACAGCAAAAAACATGTGAGCTTAAGGCGATGTCCACGTCTTGCATCCTGTGCAACTGCGATAAACGCAGTTATGGGCAGAAACTTTGGCGGGTTTTACGCCAGGCCTCGCAAGACCGGGCGCGGGGCAGAATGCTGCCCAATGTTACAACCGTGCTTTTGCATCCGGATATGGAGCAAAGGTTGTTTCCGGACGGGGCAACGAGCCCCATTGTTTCAATCGCAAACCCTTCTGAACCTCTGTTGCCTGATCCGGTGCCAAGTCATCGAAATAGCGAGTTTTTGTACGTCGGCGATTTGCATGCTTACAAAGGGGTGTTCTTGTTGGCCGAAGCAGGGCGGCGCGCTGGTGTGAAAATGCGCTTTGTCGGCAGCGGTCTGGATCTGGCAGAACTGAAAGCCGGTTTTCCCGAACACCAGTTCGATGGCTGGCAAGATCGCGCTGGGTTAAAGCGTGCAATGACCAATGCCCGTATGCTGGTGGCACCGACATTGGGGCCGGAACCATTTGGTTTGGCACCGGTCGAAGCCTTGTTATGTGGGGTTCCGGTTCTGGCATCGGATAGCCTGCTGCTTAGTCGGGACATTTGCACTCAAAAGATGGGTGAGAGCTTTGCTGCCGGAAACACTGATGCGCTAACTGCGACACTGGTTCGACTATCTTTGGACAATGATCGCATCGCGCAAATGGCTTCGAATGCCAGAACGGGCGGGCACCTCATTTCATTATCTTCGCAAGCTTGGTGTGACGCCTTGCTGACTCTGTATCGCGATATCCTCGAAAACCTGAGCGCAACTCCGGGGGCAGAGCACGTGCATGCCCAAGCGGCCACGTAAAGGAGGGGCGTTTTGGAAAGCATCAATTGCGATAGATTTGACGCCCGCTCTTGTCTGTATTGGCTGGGCTTGCCGTCCAGTTGCATTGACGAGAATGGTGGTGATCACCAGACCGAATTTGGCATCAGGGCTGATGCGCCCGACAGGTTGAGCCAATGACAAAGTCGACCAAAAAAGCGGATACCGCGTTGCGTGGCGGGGTTTGGACCACGGTATCCAAGATTTTTACCCAGTTGACGCAGTTTGCGATCTTCTTGGTGGCCGTACGTCTGATGACTCCTGCCGAGTTTGGTGTTTTTGCGTTGGCTGCGGCAATGGTCGTTATCCTGACACAAGTTTCAATGGCAGGCTGGTCAGAGTACATCATGCAATGGCATGGGTCCGAGGACCGCATTCGCGAAACTCTTTTTGTGGCCATTCTATGCGGTTTTACGATCGCTGCGGCGGGTGTTTTGATCGGCAGCGCTGTCGGGGGCATAGTTTCTGACCCCGTTGCCAAGCCGCTTCTTCAAGTTTTGTCGGTCGGTATGTTCTTCACTTCGATGGGTGCAGCATACAATGGCGTTTTGGTCCGGCAGGACCGGTTGACGGCCGCAGCGCTGATCACGCCCATTGCGGACGTTGCGAACCTGGCCGTTGCGATTTGGGCTCTGTATCAGGGGTTTGGTGTTATGGCGCTGGCGTGGGGACGGCTTTGCGGCGCCGTAATCTGGAGCATCAGCGGTCTTATTGTCAGTAAAACCGCACCCAAGGTCATGCGGCGTGAAACGCTTGCTGAAACAGTCGCCTTTTCAAAAAAGATCATAATGACCCGTCTGGTGGTGAATGTTCGTATCTATTTCGCAACCCTGATTATAGGTGGATTTTTGGGCGCGACCTCAGCCGGATATTATCGTGCAGCGCAGCGCATTGTCGCGGCATTTGAAGAAATTGTCAGCGAACCGACCCGTATACTGTCATGGAATCTCTTCCGCCGCAGCCGTGATGCATATGGCGATACGTCTAGATTTGGTGCACTTTCGCTGCGCTTCTTTCCCATTCTGTATTATGGGGCGGTTCCCTTATTTATCGGTGTCTTCCTCATGGCGGATACGCTGACAGCCGGGATTTTGGGACCCGGTTGGGAGCCCGCAACACCGGTGCTACGTATCCTTGCTGTTGCTGCCCTGATCCGTTGCAGCGGCAATGCCAGCGCCGCGATTTTAACGCTGGCTGGTCAAGTTCAGAAATTACCTTGGATTATGGCGCTGTATTCAGGGATCACAATTGCCGCAATCCTGTCGGCGGCGTCTTTTGGCATAACCGCAATTGCGTTGTCCGAAGTGGCGGCTTCGATCATTGTCTTTTCGATCAACGCAATCATCATGAAGCGTTATGCCGGCATTCACTGGCATGTCATCCTCTGCAGGTCTTGGGCAGTGCTACCGGCGCTTGCGTTGGCTTGCATTCCCATTTTCTTGGCAGACAGGTTAAACCTGTTTTCGGAAGCCCATGATCTAATCCGGTTTGTCTTGATTGGGCTGGGCATGATGACCTTCTTCATTCCAGCCGTTCTTCTTCTGGATGGATCTTTACGCAACGCACTGAGAAACAGAGGCTTTTCGGAACATTCAGTGGGATGAGCGGAGAGGGGCCTGCCGGCCGGTTTCGTGGTTTACATCCGCAATGCGCAATATACGTCACTTTTCAGGTTCTTTTGCGTATCATATCTGACGCTTTCTCCGCAATCATCACAACCGGTGAAGCCGTATTTCCGGATACGATTTTTGGCATGATAGATGCGTCAACCACCCGTAATCCCGACAGTCCGTGCACCCTGAGATCCGCTCCGACCACAGCAGATGCATCCGAGCCCATTTTGCAGGTGCCAACAGGGTGGAAAATAGTTGTGGCGATATCACCTACACCTTTCACAAGGTCTTCCTCTGTCTCCATCGCCGGGCCGGGCAAGATTTCCTCAGGCTGATAGGATTTCAGAGCATTCGCCGTCATAATTTTCCGCGCCTGTCGCACGGATTTCGCTGCAACGCGTTTGTCGTTTTCTGTCGACAGGTAGTTCAGGCGAATGTCTGGCTGTGCTTTGATGTCTTTCGCCTGAATATGGCAGGTGCCCACGCTTTCAGGCCGCAGATTGCAGACAGAGACGGTAATCGCCGGGAACGGGTGCAGCGGGTCGCCCAACTTATCGGTGGACAGCGGTTGCACATGGTATTCCAGGTCAGGTGTGGCCAGATCGGGGTTGGATTTTGTGAACATTCCAAATTGGCTGGGGGCCATCGACATTGGCCCTGATTGCGCCAGGCCGTATTGCAATGCAATCTTTGCTTTCCCGAGCAGTGAATTCGCCATCGTGTTCAGGGTTTTTGCGTTCCGGACCTTGAACACAGTGCGGATTTGCAAATGGTCCTGCAGGTTCTGACCGACGCCCTGACTTTCGTGATGCAAGACGATGCCATGTTCAGACAGCACATCGCCCCGGCCCACGCCTGACAATTCCAGAATTTTGGGCGTGTTTATCGCGCCCGCCGCCAGCAAGACCTCGGACCCGGCATAGGCGTCATATTGATCGCCCTTGTGCAGGTAGCGCACGCCCATCACCTGCTTGCCGTCGAACAACAGCGTCTCGGTTTCAGCATGGGTCAGAACGCGCAAGTTGGGCCGTTTCATCGCCGGGCGCAAAAAGCCTTTGGCCGTGTTCCAACGCACACCGTTGCGTTGATTGACCTCGAAAAACCCGGTCCCTTCGTTGCTGCCATCGTTAAAATCTGCGCGCGGTTGGATGCCAAATTCCTTAGCGCCCTCCTGCACGGCTTTCAGAATGTCCCATTCCAAGCGCTGTTTCGAGACCTTCCATTCCCCTCCGTGCCCATGCATGTCTGCGGGCCCGGCATGGTGATCCTCGGATTTCAAGAAATAGGGCAACACGTCATCCCAACCCCATCCGGCATTGCCCAGCTGCCGCCAATGATCGTAGTCCGCTGCCTGTCCGCGCATATAGATCATGCCATTGACCGAGGTGCATCCCCCCAGCACCTTGCCACGCGGATAAACCAGCGAACGCCCGTTCAGGCCAGGCTCGGGCGCGGTTTTCATCATCCAATCCGTTCGCGGATTGCCTATGCAATAAAGATACCCCACCGGTATGTGCACCCAGTGGTAATTGTCTGAGCCTCCGGCCTCGAGCAACAGCACCCGCGTTTTGGGATTTTCTGTCAGACGGTTGGCCAGAACGCATCCGGCCGTGCCCGCGCCGACTATGATATAGTCGTAATCCCCATCAAGTTTCCGGACGTCTGTCATGGAATATTGGTCTTTCTGATTAATATGCGACGACGAGTTTGCCGATCATGCGGCCAGATTCAATGATCGCGTGGGCTTCTTTGATCGTGGCCGCTGACAAGCCATGAAGTGTTTTTTGTTCGGTTGTCCGGATGATGCCATCATCAACCAGACGGGCGACACGTGCCAAAATCTGCCCTTGGCGCGCCATATCTGCTGTGCCGAACAGGGATCGTGTGAACATCAGCTCCCACATCAGCGCGGCGGACTTGCCCTGCAGTGCCGAGATGTCCAGCTTTTCGCTTGTCTCTACGATGGTCCCAATCCGGCCTTGCGGAGCGATAAGTTCACACATTGCGTTCCAATGCTGCGCCGTGTCGGCATACTGGGTGATGTAGTCCACGTTCTCGTGCCCTGCCGTGCGAACTTGGGCAATCAGATCGTTGTGGTTGATCGTCTGATGGGCACCCATTTCCCGGCACCAGTCAACCGTTTCCGGACGTGAGGCGGTCGCGATCAGGTGCAGTCCGGTCAGCTTGCGCGCCAGTTGGAGAGTTATCGATCCGACCCCTCCGGCCCCTCCAATGACCAATAAGCTTGAAGGCGTTTCGTTTGTCGGCACTTGCAGCCGGTCAAACAACATCTCCCAAGCCGTCAATGATACCAGAGGCAAAGAAGCCGCCGCTTGGGGGCTAACAGAATTCGGAGCCAATGCGGCAATACGATGGTCGACGGCTTGAAACGCGGCGTAGGAGCCAGGACGATTGACATCACCCGCATACCAGACCCGGTCGCCTTTGGAAAAACTGGTGACCTCTGCACCAAGGTCACAAACAATACCCACAGCGTCGTATCCCAGAATGAACGGCTCGGAGTGGTCCTGTTCAGCGGCCGTTCGAATGCGGCGCTTGGCATCCGCCGGGTTTACCGAGATTGCCTCGATCTCGACCAGCAGATCGCTGGGCTGCATGATCGGGTCGGGCAGATTGACGTCCAACAGACTATCGGCGGCTTCAATAGGAAGCGATTTCAGAAATCCCACGGCTTTCATCTTTGCTACCTTTCGATCGAACTCTGTGAAGTCTCCCAAAACCCGCGCATCGCTTCGATCAGCGCAAGGTATTGCGTGTATCGCAGGTCGTAGTGCGATTGCATGGCCGAATTCGGCAGGAACTCGGATTTGCGACGGGTCATCTGGCCAATCGCCTCTTCATATGAACCATATGCGCCGGTCGCCACCGACACACCGATGGCCGCACCTAAGGCACCGGTTTCTTGTGCTTCGGCCACGTAAATAGGGACGCCAAGACAATCGGCGAACATCTGCGGCCAGACCGGGCTGCGCGACCCGCCGCCCGAAAGAACTGTCTGATCGAAGCTGACGCCCGCAGCTTTCAAAACCTCGATATGACGTCGGTGCTCGAACAAAACGCCTTCGAATAACGCGCGCAGCATGTGACCTTCGCCATGCCAACCAGCAACGCCATAGAACCCACCCCTGAAAGACGCCCCCTGCCCCGAACCATAAAGGTACGGGTGAAAGAACGGATCATCTGCAGCTGGCTGAACCTCGGCCACCTTGGCGTTGCAGTAACCGAAAGGGTCATCGTGATGTGCGCCGCGTTCGACAAATTCGCGAACGTACCATTCCAGATTGGCAGCCGATGTGGCACTGGACTCGATATTTATGAACCGTTTCGGCCCAAAGCCAGACACCATGAACAGGTCATCATTGACAGCAGGCGCGTCCGAAAACACCTGATTGATGCTCCATGTGCCTGCGATGATCGAAGCCTCACCCGCGCGCACCACACCCGAGCCCATTGCGCTGGAGACGACGTCGAAAAAGCCCCCGATCACCGGTGTGCCCGCGACCAATCCTGTTGCAGCCGCGGCTTCGGCGCTGACGGTCCCGGCAATCTCAGCCGGATCTATCAGACGAGGCAGCATCTCACTGGCATCACTCAGCCCGTATAGCGCCAATAGACCATCGTCATAGGTGCAATCGGGCATACGCGTCAGGCCACAGCCCGACATGTCCGAAATATCGCTGACGCGCTCACCAGTCAGTTTATGAGTGATGAAGTCTTTGCACAGCATCACCGTGCCGGTCTGGGTATAGATCTCGGGCCGGTGACGTTTGATCCAAGCCAATAGAACAGGCGTCTGTGACGGCCAGGGCTTTTGCAGGCACAAGCTGTGCAGAGCATCACCTGCCGCGTCGGAAAGTTCTTCGGCCAGCCCTGCGGCGCGGGTATCCAGAGACTGAATGCCCAGCAGGGCTTCGCCTGCCTTGTCCAACAGGTAAAGCCCGTTGCCGTGGCCTGCGCACCCAACACCTATGATATCGGTCGCGTCGATACCGGCAGAGTCAATGCAACCGGCAATCACCTGCCGTGCATTAACCCACAGCTCATTCAGGTCGCGTTCCACATGCCCCGGTTGTGGGGTCGAGGATTGACCGTCCAGTGCCTGCATTGCAACCGGGCGCCCCCGCAAGTCGAAGAGAACAGCCTTGATGACCGTGTTCCCGGCATCCAGCCCCAATATGTACTGGTTTTCAGCCACGGTTATAGATGTCCCACGCTTCTTCGCCGCCCGCCCCGTTGTGGATCATTGCCATCAAAGCCGCCACAACCGCCTTCGGATTGTCATGCTGATAGATGTTGCGGCCATAGACCATACCTTGCGCGCCTTGCGCCATCAGGGCTGCTGATTTCATCAACACATTCTGCAGGTCTTCCTTGCCGCCGCCGCGCACCAGAACTGGCACGCGCGCGGCCTCGATGACACGATGAAAGTCTTCTGGGTTCTCGGTCGGATCAGCCTTGATGATGTCAGCCCCCATTTCCGAGGCCAAACGCACCAGCGTCACTATCTTCTCGGCATTGCCGTCCACCTGATAGCCGCCGCGCACGTCGTTGGGCAGCATGACCAGAGGCTCAATCATCAACGGCATTCCGTATTTGTCACAAGCCGCGCGTACCCGGCTGATATTCTCGACACATTGGCGGAAAAGTTCGGGTTCGTCAGGCAACATGAACAGGTTGACGACCACGGCCGCGGCATCCATCTCAAGCGCGCCGATGATTGGCTCGTCCGCGTTTTGCAGCATCGACCACATCACCCGATGCCGCTGATCATTATAGGGGTTGCCCATGTCGATCCGCATTACAAGCGCGGGTTTTTCCTTTTCAGGTCGTGACTGCAACAAATCGGCCTGCCCATAGGCACATTGGATCGCATCCGGCTTGGCCCCGATGAGCGTGTCCATGACCCCTGCCATATCTTCGAGCCCGACCATGAAGCTGGGTTCGTTGCAAACCCCGTGGTCGATCGCGACGTCCAGGCATCCACCGTTGGTAAACATCCGGTTCATCCGGGCTTTGGTGCTTACACGCATTCTGTTCTCCGTTCCTTGTTTCGTGCGGTCAGAGTTGCGGCTGAGACGCCAAAGAACTCGGACAATTCATGGATCAGCGTTTCTTTCTGATCGGTGATTTCTTGTGGGCTAAGCTGGCGTTGTTCGACAAAGATGCGGCACAGCCGGTCCAGCAATGCTTCGGAAATCTGTCCTGTTATGGCCAGTGCGGTGCGGCGCAGGACGATGTCGGACAGTGTCTCGACAAACTCGGTGTGCATCAGCCAGATGATTTCGGCCACCGTGTAAGGGCAGTCGACAATCAGAGGTGTGTCCAAAAACGATTGACAGAACAGCGCGACATCATCGGCCTGACTGCCATAATGTTCGATCAGGTGCTGCGCCCGGTCGGGCGTGACGTGGAATTCATCCACCAGCCGGCTTTGCCAAGTGATCGGGTCATCGGGGAACTGAACACCGCCGCCAATGGCCAGCCCAATGGTGGACGTCCGGCGTGTCGCGCCGAGTTCGGCCAGAACCTCATCGCCCGTTTGCTCTCCGAAGGCGCGGAAAGTCGTCCATTTGCCACCGATCATGCAGAACTGCGGAACTTTCCCATCCAGACGCCGCGTGTAGTGGCCGCGCGAAATCCGGCCGGTAAAATCCTGATCACTGCGTGGTAACGGGCGGATACCGCTATAGCTGAACACCACCTGATCGGCCTTGATCTCAACCCCTGGGAATACCAGCCGAAGCGAACCGAGGATGTAGTCGAATTCCTCGGGTTCGCACCGCACACGCGTGGCCTTGTCGACGCGGATATCGGTGGAACCTGCCAGCACCTTGCCTTGATACGGAAATACGATGCAGACCCGCCCGTCGGTGTTTTCGAAATAGACCATATGCCCGCCAAGCGCCTGCAAAAGAGTCGGGTTGTCGATGATCAGGTGCGAGCCTTTGGTCCCTGAGACCATTTTTTCGTTCGCGCCGCTGCCAAAGGCTTGCACCGTATCGTCAAGCCACGCACCGGTTGCGTTCACGATCACTTTGGGCTCAACCGGTATGGTCTTGCCGCTGCGCCGATCCGTGATGGTGTGGGTTTCGCCGTCCCGCGTCATTTCCGCATAGTTCAGGGCGACACAGTCCGGAGCCGCAGCCTGCATGTCCCGGATCATCTCAACGCAAAGCCGCTCCGGATGGGTGATCTGCGCATCATAATACACCGCCGACCGCGTGGCTTTGGTCGTCAATTCAGGCCAGTCCGAGCGGGTCCGGTTTGCACTATTGAAGTGATGCTTTGGCAGGACACGCCGCTTACGTGTGACCCAATCATAGAGCGCCAAACCAAGTTTGATCGGCACCGCCCCACGGCTCGAGGGCTTGCCCTGCCAACCGACAAAGCTTGCCGCTGCATTCAACACGCCCGAAAATACCGACGTAATCGGAATGACCGTCGGCAAAGGCCGCACCATATGCGGAGCGTTCCGCAGCAGAGCATCGCGTTCCCGCAGGGATTCACGCACCAGATCGAATTCACCGTTTTCGAGATAGCGCAAGCCGCCGTGGATCATCCGCGATGGGGCCGCGCTGCACCCCGAGGCGAAATCGTTCCGCTCGACCAGCAACACCCGCAGCCCCTGCAAAGCAAGTTCACGATAGACCCCTATTCCGTTCACACCCCCGCCGATCACCACCACGTCAAACGCAGCGTCTTCGCGCAACCGTGTCAGGTTTTGTTGTCTTTGATCTGACATGATGGTCCTGTTCGTAAACGGGCGTTGAGGCTTAGCTGTCCAGATCGCTCAAATGAGCCTGGGCTTGCGTGTTGATCTGGGAAATCTCGGCCTCGGTCAGGCGCAACTGCCCTGCCTTCGCGTTCTCCACCGCCTGCGCTGCATCACGTGCACCACACAACGAAAAGGTGATACCGGGTTGCTGAACCGTCCATGCGATAACGGTCTGCGCCAGGGTCGCGCCGTGCGTCTCGGCAATCGGAGCGATGGCCGCCATCAGGTCCGCCACTTTTTGGCGGTTCGCCATAGAAAAGCGTGGATTGTCCTTGCGCTGATCGTCACCCGTGAATTCGCGATCCGGCCCGATCTTGCCGCTGAGCAGACCCAGCGCCAGCGAGGAATAGCTGAGCACTGACACGCCATTCTCACGACAAACCGGCAACAACGTGCCTTCGATGTCGCGCTTGACCATCGAGTATTCTTCCTGAATGGCATCCAGCTGGCCGGCAGCAACATAGGCCTTCACCTCATCGACCGAGGTGTTGCTGGCGCCTATGGAACGGATTTTTCCCTGCTGTTTCAAAGTATCCAGCGCTTCCATCGTCTCGGCGATGGGGGTCGTCGGGTCCTGCCAATGGGTGATGTAATGATCGATGTAATCGGTGCCCAGACGGGTCAGGCTTTGCTCGACCTCATGGATGATCGCATCCTTGCCCAGATAACGATGCACCGGTTTTCCGTCATAGTCGAAGAAATGGATGCCCTTCTGCGTATGCCAGACCAGCCCGCATTTAGTCGCCAGAACAACCTTTTCGCGACGCCCTTTAAGGGCTTTGCCTACGATATCCTCGGCCACGCCCTGCCCGTAAGCCGGAGCTGTGTCGATCAGGGTCACGCCCGCATCAACCGAAGCCTGAATCGCCGCGATGGATTTGGCTTCATCCGTACCGCCCCACATCCAGCCACCGATGGCCCATGTGCCCAGCCCGATGACCGAGGCTTGGATCCCCGACGCACCTATTTCGCGTGTCAGCATGTCATGCGACATCCTCATGTTCCTTCCATTTCCTGTATGACTGCGGTCGCTGTGTCTTCGTCCAGGATCAGCGAGTTGAGAAACTTCCCGTTCAGCACCGCCTTGATTGGCAAAACCTTTTCCGCCCCGGTGCTGACACCTATTACCCGCGCACATTGCGCCAGATCGCTTGGAGCCACCGAAACCAATCGGGAATTCAGCGCATAGTTCGACACCGAGCCGTCGGTTTGGATAAGATGGGCCAGAAACTCTCCGATCACGCCCATTCCCACCAGCATCTTGCGGTCGGCCTCGGGCACCGGATGCAGATCGTAATAGCTGGAACCTTCAGGTTCGATCGAACCGATCCCCACCAACGCGACATTGGCGCGGCGGGCGATATCCAAAACCTCACGGATGGAGGACACCTGTTCCAGCATATCGCGCTGGTCGCGGCTTTCAGCAAACAGCGGCGCATGCAGCAACATGGTTTTGCCGCCCAAACGCTCGGCCATCTGCGTCGCAAGATGGTTCACGTCGGTATAATACTTGCCCTGAATGCCGCCGGTCAGAGGCACTACTGTCACATCAAATGCGCGTTCAACTTCCAGCGCCGCAACCGTTGCGCTGATGGCTTTTCCTCCGGTGATCGCGATAACGTCACCATCTCGCAGGGTTTCGACCAGATGATTTGCTGCGGCACGCCCGACCTGTTGCAAGGTCGTCTCGGCACTTCCCGCGACCGATGGGGTTACGATGGCCTCAGTCAGGCTCGTCGACCGGGTCAGATCACGCTCTATGTCCATCAGTGTTTCAAACGGGCTTTCCACGTCGATCTTGACCATGCCCATCTTGCGGCCCTGCGTGATCAGGCGATTGACCTTCGAGTTCGATAGATTCAGCGCCCGCGCGATATCGGCCTGTTTCTGTCCTTCCAGATAATGCAGCACCAGGACGGTGTGGATCTGGCGGATAAGTTCAAAGTCTTTCTTCTTGTCCAACATCACCCGCGCCTCTTGTTCAGGTAATGGTCGATGGTGACCGCTGCCAGAAGGATCGAGCCGCGAATAATGTCTTGCCAGTAGACCGACACATCCAGCAGCGCCAACGAGCTGGAAACAAGTGACAGAAGGATCACGCCGAGGATCGCACCCAGGATCGACCCCGAGCCGCCATTTAAACTGGCCCCGCCAATAACAGCAGCGGCGATGATAGTTAGTTCAAGCCCCAGCCCGAATGTGGGCTGTGCCGATCCGAACCGCGCCATGTAAATGATGCCTGCCACACCGCAGAGCGTCGAACACAAGGTCGTGGTCAGAAAGATCACCTTTTTGGTGCGAATGCCCGAATAGGCGGCGGCCTTTTCGTTGCTGCCGGTATAGAACACCTTGCGGAACATGGTCGTGCGCCGCAGCATGAAATCAAAGGCGATGACGAAGACCAAAAAGATCACAATCACAATCGGTATCGGCCCGATGGACCCCTGCCCGATGAACTTGAATTCCGGAGGAAGGGTATACAGGCCCAGCGGTCGCCCTCCGGTGAACAACAAACAGGCACCTCGTGCAATCACCATGATGGCGAGTGAGACGATGAAGTGGTGCAGGCCGACACGGGTGACAAAGAACCCCATAAATGCACCAATGGCCGTACACAGGGCTATGGCCATGGCCGAGGCCACCCACGGATCTATCCCGCTGAGAAAGAGCCATCCCGCGATCACCATCGCAAGCGCGGTGACCGATCCAACCGACAGATCGATCCCGCCGGAAATCAGCAGGATCGTCATCCCAATTACCAGCAGACCATCGACCGCAAAGGCCATGGACATCGCCCGCATATTGGCCCAGGTCAGAAAGTAGGGCGACGCGAATGACATAATCACAAACAAACCCAGGATAATGACGATCAGCCCCGTCTCACGCATACGCAACATGCGCTTTAGCAGCGGTGCGCTGTCGGATGATCCCGCTGGGGTCAGATTTACAGTGTTGTCCATTTTCGTGTCTCCGCTCATGCGACCGAGTCCTGTGCGTCCATGACCGAGGCCAGGTGCATGATGTTTTCTTCTGTCATCTCATCGCCGGTGACCTGCCCGCTGATGCGCCCTTCGCGCACCACCAGCACGCGGTCACAGACACCAATCAGTTCGGGCAGCTCTGAGGAAATCACGACGATCCCCACGCCTTCGGTCGCTAGTTCGCGCAGAATGCGGTGAATCTCGGATTTCGCGCCCACATCGACCCCGCGGGTCGGTTCGTCGAGAAAAATCAGGCGCGGGTCCACTGACAGCATTTTGGCCAGCGCCACCTTTTGCTGATTGCCCCCCGACAGGGACGACACCGGATCGCTCAGCGATCCGCATTTCAGGTTCAGCTTGTGTCCCAACGCCTTGGCTTGTGCCTCTTCCGTACCGGATTGAATCAGGCCAATCCCATTAGCCACCTGCTCCAGATTCAGAGCGGAAATATTGGCGGCAATCGGAAGATCGAGGAACACGCCGTCCCCCTTGCGGTCCTCGGACAGATACACCATCCCATGCGAGATACTGTCCTGATAATTCCGCAGGTTAAGCTTTTCACCGTTCAGCCAGACCTCACCCGTGACATCCCCCTCAAGCTGGCAAATACCCTTGACGATCTCACTGCGGCCTGCGCCGATCAGACCGGCGACGCCCAGAATTTCACCCTTGCTCAGTGTGAATGAGACATCGCGAAATCGCGTTGCTTCGGTCAGGTTGCGCACATCAAGGATCACTTCGTCTGAAGGCGCGTCTTGCTTTTGGGGATAGAGATTGTCGATCACCCGTCCGACCATGGCGTTGACCACATCCCTGGGTTGAATTTCGGCAACGCTTTGCGTGACGATATGCTGCCCGTCCCGGAACACCGAAACCCGGTCGCAATTGTCGAATATCTCGACCATCCGGTGCGAAATATAGATGATCGAGATCCCCTGATCCGCCAGTTTGCGCATGATCCCGAACAAGGTTTGGGCTTCGGCTTCCGTGAGTGCGGCTGTCGGCTCATCAAGGATCAAAATGCGGCATTCCAGTGTCAGGGCTTTGGCGATCTCGACCAGCTGCTGGTTCGAGATCGAAAGGTGTTTCACCAGGATCGAGGGATCAATGTCGCTAAGTTGCCGAAACACATCGACTGCATCGCGTTCCAGTATTCGATAGTCCATCAGCCAGGACCGGCTGACATTGGTCTTGGCCATAAAGATGTTTTCGGCCACCGACACATCCGGACACAGGGCAATTTCCTGATGGACAAAACCAATACCCAGCTGTTGCGCCATTGTGGGTGACGAGATTTTGACCGGGTCGCCGTCCAGCACGATTTCGCCGCTGTCAGGTTGCAATATCCCATCGATCACGTTCATCAGGGTCGACTTGCCTGCGCCGTTTTCCCCTGCAATGGCGTGGATTTCCCCCTTGCGAAGTTCAAAATCAATCCCGCGCAATGCTTTGACCGGGCCAAAGGATTTGCTGAGGTTCGATATCCGAAGAATCACGTCATCTTGCATGGCACCACCGTCTCGGGGACTTGTATCGGTTCGGGTAGAGAACCGCCCGCGAACTCAATAGGAATTTCGCGGGCGGTTTGTCGGAGGGGGTGCTCCGATCAGGCCGGATCGCGTCCGTCCATGTAGACATTCAGATCAAAGCTGTCGGCATTGTCCTTGGTGATGACCGCAAAGCCATTGTCCATGAACGGGATCTGAACCGGGTTGAAGCCACTGGTCTTCCAGTCATTGAAAGGATCAAAAACGTCTGCCCGGTTCGCCAGGTGCACCGCCATGAAACCCATGAAGCCTTGCACACCCTGATTGGGGTTCAGAGACATGTGGATATTGCCGGCACGGATATGCTCCAGCGTGGTCGGCGTCACATCCGCATGCATGATCAGAATATTAGATTCCGCTTCAAGTTTGGCAGCAACCGCACCTTCCGCCGAACCGGCTTCGGGGATCCAGATCGCGGCAACATTCGGGTTGGCCTGAATGATCGATGCAGTCGCGCGATAGGCTGCGTTGCTGTCCTGGTTTGTGGCCTGACGCCCAACCAGTTTCATGTTCGGATAGTTATCCTCCATATACGCGATCAAGGAAGTCACGCGCAGGTCATGGTTCGACTGACCCGGGTTTTCCAGAACCGCATACTCGGCGCTGTCACCCACCTGTTTGACAATCTCTTCCGCGGCAAACTTGGCCTCGGCATGGTTGTCTGACGTAATGTATCCGGTACGTTTAGAATTTGGGCTGTCTGCAGCAAAGGTCACGATTTCCGTGCCGTTATCGATGGCTCGGTTGATCGGCTCGATGAAAGGGTCGGATTGCATCGGGTGCAACAGAACTCCAGCAGGCGATTTCACCAGATCCTGCTCGAACGAGGCGATCTGCTTGGTGATGTCATAGTCTGGCGTGCCCGAGAACACGGTCTCGCATCCAAAGGCTTCGGCTGCCTGCTTGAAGCCCTGATAGACCGGCACCCAATAGGGATGGCCCGAGACCATGACGTTCATAACATAAGACTCACCCGGCTCGCACATTATGCCCTCGGCCTGCGCTGAGGTGGCTGTAATGCCAGCCACCGCCAAAGAAGCGGACGCGATAATGTTGTTTGCTTTCGAAAAGTTCATGAATTTCCTCCCATCGGAATGCACTTGCTATCGCGATGCGTTGCTCCTCCAGCACCACTATGCAAGAAATTTCGCCATTTGGTTTTTTTTGCACATTTGATTTCTAGAGGTGTGACGAAAGGGTCGTCAACATGCTCATGGAAAATTACCAGTTCGCGAAATAAATTTCACTTCGTGGTGCATTTTGGGATTGGCGCACTTGACCTAGGTACACCCAAACTCAATTTCTTGCCCATCTCTTGTGAGCAGCTGCAATTGCACTTTTGTGGAAAAAATAGATCGTTGGGCTTTGTCGCAATCTTTGGTCCGCATGTTGCACGTTTGGGTTGTTTGAGCCAACTGATGATTAGACCGCGACATTGTTCAAGAGTGCCAATGATCAACTTCATAGGAGCGCACCAACCACGATGGGTATTCCTGTTCGCGGTCTTTTTCCACGTTCGCGGCGACGTCTCGTACTGCGACCTGGAGGAGCACATGGCGGAACGTGGTGTGACGGTTGATCACGCGACGTTGAAACAATGGGTCTTAAAGTACTCGCCTCAGGTCGCTTAGATGGCGCAGAAAAGCAAGATCAAGACAGCTGGATCGTGGCGCATGGACGAGACCTATCTGAACGTTCACGGTGAATGGGTCTAATTGTTCCGCGTTGTGGACCGTGACGGTCAAACCCTTGATTTCATGCTGTCAGCGAAACGAGACACCGCCGAGGCCAAGAAATCTTTCGCCAATGCGCTGTATCACAACGGTATCGCAACGCGGATTTCTGTCAAAATTGACCTCGCCAGATCGAAATACCTCAACAACATCGTCGAGCAGGATCATCTTTTCATCAAGCGGGTCACGAGGCCGATGCTCGGTTTCAAAAGCTTCATCTCAGCGGCGGCGACACTCACTGGCATTGAAGTAGCTAACATGATCCGCAAAGGTCAGTTCGGATCTTTGACAATTGGATTCCTTCAATTTGCTGAGCTCTCGAAATAACTGCGTCCAATCAGAGCGCCGGATTTGACCAACGCTAAAGATTGCGACAGAGCCAGTCGGTGTATTCTGGCCCTCGAAAACCTTCTAGTGAATTGGGCTGAAAGCGGCCGTCGCCATCGGCCTCAGATAGTAAAACCAAGTTTTTCGCTATTGCGATAAAATCGAGTTTAGCAGAAAAATTCGAACAGCGCCTTCTATACTACCCATTGGAACATTCATTGTCACGCTGCGTAAGGCAGCGCCTTCTATGGTCTCAATAATAAGAGGCGCAACCAAAATCGGCTCCGAATAAGGCTTGAATTCCCCTGATGCACTACCGCGCTCAATGAGGGATGCAAGTGCTTTGACAAGCTCGTTCCGGTTCTCAAGAAAAAGCTCCCCAAGGTCTGGTTGACGGATTGCCTCGCTTCCGATTTCCAAGCCTAGGATGACATTTTCCGGCATCGCCATGTATTTGATGTAAGCATTGATGAATTTTGCGAGTACGTTGGAGGCAGGCGCGTCTTCGTTTAAAATGCCCAGGAACGGTTCCATCTCTTTGCGTTCAAGGTTGGCGATTTCCACCAGGACATCATGCTTTCCAGGAAAGTGATTATAGAGATTTCCAAGGCTCACCCCTGCGCGGGCGGCTATGTCGCGTACGCCGGTTTGGTGATAACCTTGCTCCTGAAAGCACATAATGGCCGCTTCCAGAATCTGATCGCGGCGTTTTGCGGTTGCCTTGCTGCGCGCTGTCGCTGCTATGTCTCTGACCATCTTTCATTTCACGTATTGAACGAACGAACGTTCATCGTATATTGCAGAAACTCGCGTAGCGCAAGCTTGCGTCTGATTCTGATCGAAGTCGAAAGGTCGCTCCATGTCTGCAGAGCTCGAAACACACGAGAATGCCCCACGGCGGCGCTGGCTTTGGATATTGCTTTCGATCGCGGTTTTAGTTGCAGTTGTAATGTTGCTGCTGGATATCGATGACACTGCTGACGTGCAGAAAACGGATGCACCGCCCCCGCCGCCTTCGGTGTCTGTCGTAGAGGTATTTCCCAAGGCTGCTCAGGCCGTAGTTTCAGCTTTTTCCGAAGTTCGGCCGCGCTGGGATGCAGAATTGCGATCAGCGGTGACCGGGCGCATTGTCGAGGTGCATGACGGCGCCTTGGCCGGCGCGCTGGTTGCCAGCGGGGACCCGCTATTTTCCATTGAAAAAGCACAATACGAAAGTGCGGTTGCTCTGGCTGAAATGCAGCTGGAAGAAGCCCGTTTTGCGCTGCTGCGCGCGCAAAACGATGTCACTATCGCCCGCAGGCAGTTCGAGCGAGACGGAACTGAACCCCCGACCGAGCTAGCACTCAGGCTGCCGCAGCTGAGTATTGCGGAAAAGACCGTCGCCTCAGGCAGATCGCGGCTGAACGCGGCACGGCGCGATCTTGCAGATACTGAGGTTGCAGCGCCGTTCTCGGGTTTTGTCACGCAGCGGATGGCCAGTCTTGGGCAGACCGTAAGCCCTGGCACGCCCCTTCTTCGTTTGTCCGATGACCGACAATTCGATCTAGTAGCTGAATTCAGTCAGGCGGATTGGGGCCTGCTGGACCAGCCCATCTCGGGCACGCTGGCATCGCTGACCGATCGGCGGGGCAATCCGGTGGGTCAGGCGCTCATTCGCCGGGGTGGGGGTTTTCTGGATCTGGAAACCCGGCAGATGCGCGTATTCCTTGAAATCCCGGAATCGAATGCCCGGATACTTGCTGGTGATTTTCTTCGCGTCTCAATTCCGGGTCGCACTATCGACGACACTCTGACCTTGCCTGAAGGCGCATTGTCGCGGGAAGGTTTCGTTTGGTTGGTGGATGATGATAATTTGCTGTATCGGATCAGCCCGGATATTCTGTTCCGCTCGGAAGGCACCGTGACGATTGCGATGCCTGAGGGGGAACGGCGGTGGCGCGTCGCAAAAACGCCGCTAGCCTCGTTTCTGCCGGGTCAGATGGTGACTCCGCGCATGGTCGGGGAGTAAGCTATGCATGCCCTGACATCCTGGTTTATCCGCAATCCGGTCGCTGCCAATCTGCTGATGGCGCTTATCCTGTTTCTGGGTGTGCAGACACTGCTGAGTATCCGCATCGAAGGCTTTCCCCGCATCCCGCCCGAAAGTGTAACTATTTCGATTCAGTATCCGGATTCCACCTCTGCGCAAGTGGATGAGCTTGTCACGCAAAAGGTCGAACAGGCTCTTGAGGGGCTGGAAGGTGTGCGTAGCATCACCTCGGAATCGATAAATGGACAAAGCACTGTCACGGTCCGACGAGCCGGAGGCGAGAAGCTGCAGGCAGTTCTGGACCGCGTGCGTATTCGCATTGACGGGCTGACGGACCTGCCGGATGATGCTCGCCGCCCAGTGATTGAGGCATCAGGCTACGACTTCCCCGCGCTGTATGTGAACCTGCATGGTGACGCCGATCCGGCGACATTGCAGAAGCTGGCGCAACGGCTCAAGGAAGACCTGCTGGCACAGCCCGAGTTGTCCCGCCTAAACATCATGGGCCTGATCCCGCGTGAGTTGCGGATCGAAATAGATCCCGAACGCCTGCGCCAATACAACCTGACAGTTGCGGAAATAACTCGAGCCATTCAGGAAAACTCGCTGACGTTCCAGGCCGGGCAGCTACGCACTGAAGGAGGCACCATCTTTCTGCGGGCCGATGACAGGGCAAAATACGCACCTGATTATGCAGCGTTGCCGGTCATTGAGCGGAGTTCCGGTTCTTACGTACCACTCAGCGACCTTGCCACCATTGAAGACGGTTTTCAGGAGGGAGATTTCCTGTTCCGTTTGGATGGAAACCCGACGGTTGGCATGGAAGTCCTGATCGGACAAAAGGAAAACCTGTTGGAAATCAGCCGCGTTGTGCGCGCCACAGTCGCGGAATTCAGCCGTCAGTTGCCGTCGCAGATTCAAACAGAGGTCTGGGGTGACAGCGCGGGCTACATCTCGGACCGGCTTGAACTGTTGCGATCGAACGGGGTGCAGGGGTTGATTCTGGTGACATTGATGCTGTCGGTGTTCCTAAACGTGCGGCTCGCATTTTGGGTGGCGATGGGTATCCCAGTGTCGGTTATGGGGGCCATTGCGGTCTCAGGTTCGAAATGGATCGACTATTCTCTCAATGACGTGACCACCTTCGGCCTGATCATCGCTCTGGGCATTCTGGTAGACGACGCCGTTGTGGTCGGCGAAAGCGTGTTCGAGGAACGCCGCAAGGAAAAGGACCCGATCAAGGGAACCGAGCGCGGTGTGCAGCGAGTGGCGGTTGCAACGGTTTTTGGCGTTTTGACGACAATCGCAGCCTTTGCCCCAATGCTTCTGATCGACAACCCGTTGGGCAAGGTACTGGCTGGCTTTTCCGGCATCGTGATCTTGACCCTGATCTTCTCGCTGATCGAAAGCAAGTTCATCCTGCCCGCCCACCTTGCGCATGTGCCACTGGAGCAGTCGCGGCGGTACTTTCTGACCAGTCTCTGGGGCCGTGTACAAGATGGGGCGCAGGGCGGGCTAGTCTGGTTCCGCGACCGCATTTATTACCCGGTTTTAGTCCGGGCGGTGCAACAACGCTATGCGGTTCTGATCCTGTTTGTCGCGGCTGCGGCACTGGGGATCGGGCTGATGGTTAAGGGCCAGATCAAGACTGTCTTTTTCCCCGAAGTGCCCGGTCAGGTAATCACTGTAGATCTGGAAATGGATGCGCGCGCGCCCTATGCGCTAATCCAAGACAATGTCGACAGGATGGAGGCGGTCCTTACCGAGCTGAACTCCGAACTGGCTGAAGAGGCGGGCATGGATGAACCGCCGATTCAAACCGTGTTTACGATTATCAACAGCGCTGGCAGCGCCCAAATCTATGCTGAGATGCTGCCAGTCGCCGAGCGGCCGAATGTGGCTATCCTCGACGTCGTGCGCGAATGGCGGGACCGGGTTGGCGAGGTCGAGGGTGCCATCGAACTGGCATTCACCGGGTCCGAAGAACTGGCTGGCGGGTTCCGCATCCGCCTGATGTCAAAGGACGAGGATTTGTTGCGCGAGGCCAGCGCAGACATGCGCGCGTTCCTGTCTGACATACAGGGCGTCACCAACATTCGCGACGCCCTTGTCGGCGGACAACCCGAACTCAGGCTGCGATTGCGCCAGGACGCGCGCAATCTTGGGTTCAACGCGGAATCCTTGGCCAGGCAGATCGGTTTCGGCTTTGGCGGCGCCGAAGTCACCAAAGTGCGTCGCGACGGGTCCGAGGTGCGAGTCGTCGTACAGAATGGACGTGCCAACCGGGATACAATCAAGGATCTGATGCAGACCCGATTGCGTAGCGCGTCAGGGGCATGGGTGCCGCTGGAAACCGTGGCTGATATCAGTGGTAGCTACGTTTCGGGCACAATCCAACGTCGCGATGGGCATCGCATGAACTTCGTAGCTGCCTCGATCGATCGCGACACCGTGGCACCCGAAGAAGTAGGGCAGGCCATTTTCGAACAGCTCGTGCCCGAATTGGCCGCCAAATACCCAAGCGTCAAGATCCTACCAGCTGGTGAGCTGGAAGAAATGGGTGAAATTAGCAGTGGACTGAAACGTGCTCTGCTGCTGGCCACGGTGCTGATTTACGTTTTGATGGCGGTGCCATTAAAAAGCTACTGGCAGCCCTTCGTAATTCTGGCCATTGTGCCCTTCGGTTTCATTTCTGCCGCCGTCGGTCACTTGATCATGGGGGTTTCATTGTCGCTGTTTTCGTTCTTCGGGATGTTGGCATTGACCGGTGTCGTGGTAAACGACAGCCTTGTGATGATCACTCGGTACAATCAGTCCCGGGACGTCGGCGAAGATGTCGACCGCGCGCTGCACGGTGCGGGGGTCGGCCGGTTCAAGGCCATCTTCCTGACCACCGCAACAACAGTAGTCGGCTTGCTACCGCTTCTGATGGAAACTTCGGAACAGGCGCAGTACCTGATTCCAGCTGCCGTTTCTCTGGCTTTCGGAGAACTGTTCGGTACAGCCCTAATGCTGATCCTTGTTCCCGTTCTGATCGCAATTTCAGAAGATGTTATCGGTCTTTTTCGCGCGGCACCATCCAGCTCACTAACAGAAAGACCGGAATCGTGACCGTAAGGGGAACCTGTTCTGGCTGTTTCGCAAACTGTGTCGGGCATGTTGCACCTTTGTGTTGTTTGAACCAACTGATTGATTGACCACGACATTGTTAAGGAATGCCAAAGATCGACTTCAAACGAGCACACCACCTACGATCCATAATCCTGTTCGCGGTCTATTTCTACGTTCGCTGCGGCGTCTCGTACCGCGACCTAGAAGAGACCATGGCAGAACGTGGTGTGATGGTTGATCACGCGACGTAGCTGCGAGGGTCTTGACGACGAACATGCGACGATTAAGGCGACGTTGCTGCGCAAAATCGTGTCTAAGATGATGGCCTCTACGGATCCGCGCACGCGCCTCAAAAGTCTCGCTTGAAGGACCGTATTCCCTTTTGTAATGCGGCACCGGCCTCGCTGTGTTGCAGTAAGTTTAAGTGCTGCGCGTACGCCGTAAAAATTCACCGCTCCCGAGTGGAACCCTGATCCTTTATTCACTGCCGCTGGTGTAAATGTCACATATCTGCATTTGATCTCAAACCGAACGCCTGGTGATCGATGAAGGAATGGACAGCGTGTCTCGCTGGATCAAGATCTTGGCACATGGCGATGTGCGATCCGTGTGCGTTCCATTGTTAAGGTTCGCGAAACACAAGAACGCAGCCCCAAGTGCGCTTGCAGCGAATTGGCGCTTTGCCCCGCAATCTGTAAATTGGCGATCCAATGCTCGGTGCAACGAGTACCAACGGCCGACTTATCTGCTGTGGAGCAGTGTGAGAAGCTACGCCGCCACAATATTTTCGGTGCTGCGAGCGCGCAGCGAGAAATTGTAATGGCAACCATGGGCTCATTACCGAACTCGGATGTAGTCATACACCCCCTTGAGGCAATCACGGCGAAACGGCCCAATCTGGATGAGGTGGATGGCTCCTGCACCACCGGCATCGAACGTGCCAAAGTGCAGTTGTTATCTACTGC